>DATKZH010000032.1:0-39744 GCA_035528065.1 Thermoguttaceae bacterium
GTCGTTGCCGCCGGCCGTCGCGTGGGCATGGACCTGGGCAAACGACACGGCGCGATTGAAGAACCCGAGGCCGTAGAGCTTGGCGTAGTCGGGCGTGGCCACAAGTCGGTCGTCACCGGCCGAGTCATACAGTGCGCCCACGTCGTTACCGCCGGCCGTCGCGTAGGCGTGGACCCAGCGGAATCCCACGGCATGGTTGAAGAACCCGTCGCCGTAGAGCTTGGCCTCGTCGGGCGTGGCCACGAAGTCGTCATCGCCGGCCGAGTCGTACAGTGCGGCCACGTCGTTGCCGCCGGCCGTCGCGTGGGCATGGACCTGGGCAAACGACACGGCGCGATTGAAGAACCCGTAGCCGTAGAGCTTGGCGTAGTTCGGCGCGGCCACGAAGTTGTCGTTTCCGGCCGAATCGTACAACTCGGCGACGTCGGTGCCGCCCGCCCTGGAAAAGGCATGCACGTAGCGGAACGCGAACAGTTGGTTGTAGAAACCATTGCCGTAGAGTCGGGCGTACGTCGTGGTCGCGACGAAGGTGTCGTCACCGGCGGAATCGTAGAAACATCCGACGTCGTCTCCACCTTGTCCCATGACGATAATGTCGGCGGTGTTGGCCACCGCGACCCGATACCCGGGACCGGTCAGGGTGGCCCGGGACGGACGCAACACCGCGGTATCTGCGGCGGCGGACCCCAGGAGGACGGCCGTATCGTCGCCCGCCCGGCCGTCGAAACCGAAAGAGCTGACCGTCGAGGCCTGGAACTCGTAGTGGACGCCGTTGATGGTCACCTGGTGCCACTCGGCGGCCGCGAAGTCGAGCCGGTCGTCGCCGTCGGTGCCGTAGACGGACACCCCGGCGCCGTCGCGACGGACCAGGTTGGCCAGACGCAGATCCGCGTTGCCGGCATCGCCCGTGACGCTGAAGTAGAAGGTCTGGCCGGCGTCGACGTTCCAGTCGATCCGCTCGCCGCCGTCGCTCGGGGTCGAAGCGGCCAGCTCACTGCGGTTGGCATCGTACAGCGTGATCTGGAGGTTCACGGCGTCCTGAGAAAGGGCTTCGATCGTCAGGTAGCCCTGCCGGGCCGTCTGGCAAACGTACCAGTAGTCGGCGCCGGCGAGGTCCAGGTCGGCGATCTCCAGGAAGTCGACCTCACCCAGTCCGGTTGCCGGCAGCGCTTCGTTGGCCAGAAAATCGACGTCCTGGACAACGTCGCCCTGTTGGACGCTCACGAGTTGGACGCCGTCGACCGGGTTGGTGTGCCGCCAACCGGAGGCCAACGCGTGGCGAACTCGGTACGTGCCGTCGGGCAACTCGCCGAACTCGTACCTGCCGTCCGTGCCACTTTCCGTATGCGGCTCGTCACACGTGATTTCCAGGGACCAGGCGTTCAAGGTGCCGACGTCGGCGGTCCACGTGTCGGTGACCCGGAGCGTCCACGTGCCCGCGGCGAGCTCTCCGTCGAACCTCGACAACAGTCCTCCCGGGCGGAAGGTTCCCGAGAAGGGAGCGGCCGCATCGGCGATCGAGGTCCCGGCTTCGTCGTCGAGCGTGGTGTCGGTGAAGTTTTGGCCCCAGCTCCCCACGTTGGTGAACAAGTCGACGCTTGTCCCCGACGGGCTGACCAGGTAGACCTTCAGATCGCCGTCGTAAGTATGGGTGATATCGAGGGTTACGTTCAGGTCGGCGATCCGGGCCACGTCGGTGATGACCAGCGAGGAGGTCACGGTGGCGTTGTCCAGGATGTCGACGGGCACGTCGGTTGACGCCACGGTGATCGTGCCGAGGTCGAGCACGCCGTTGTCGTTGAGATCGAGGAAGACGGTCTCGCCGGCGAGGGCTTCCTCGCCCAATTGTTGCTCGCCGTCGCCGTTGACGTCCTCCACGAGGACGCCCTCGATCTCGCCGCTCGTGACGGCCCCTTCCCCGATTTGAAACGAGGTCTCGGGGTCGCCGAGCAGGTTGGTTTCAAAGTGAATCCAGCGATACGCGCCCGTGGCGCCGACGCGGAATAGATTGTCGTCCTTCGAGTCCTGATTGGCCTCGCCGAGGTGGAGCAAGTCCTCGTTGAACACGGCGTCCCAGAACTCGAGGGCGTAGTAGTGGCTTCCTCCGGGCGTCCCGCCCGGCACGTACCAGCCGTATCGCGAGTTCATCACCACGCCGAAGGCGCCGTAGTCGGCGACTACGTGCTGCTCCGCGATGGACCGATCGTGCGTATCGAACGACCCGGACATGCACCCCTGCGAATACATGAAGTAGGGATCGGCGTTCGTCAGGCCGGCGACGGTCGAGTTCCCCAGCCGCGCGTTGTACGTTTCGTTGGCGTGGCCCAAGTGGTTCACCAGGTGGGGACTGCCCTGCAAATCGCCGGCAAAGTTCGAGCCGCTCCATCCGCCGGCCGAATCGTACCGTTCGATGAGCGTCCAGTCCTCGGGAATGCACTGATCCCGAATGGGGATGGCGGAGTAGCTGCCCCACGTCTGGGCGTCGAGTTGCTCCCCGAGCCATACGGCCGTGGTGGCGTTGGGATGGGCCGTGGTCTCGTACTGGATCGTCTTGAAGACGAAGTTGGCCGCCTCGGTCGCGTTGCTTGCCGGGGCCCGACCTACGTAGACCTCCGCCGTCAGATCGACGTCCCCGCCGCCGGCCCCGTCGTTCGACTCGCCCCAGAGCCCGTCGCCGTCGCCGTTCCAAGGGCCGTCCAGGCAGGCGTAGTACATGTCCGTGGGCAGGCTGTTCTCCACGGTGGAACCGACACTGGCGTAGACACCTCGGTACGGCACCACCTCGACGTCGCCGCCAAGCAACACCCACTGCGTACCCCAGTGGGCGTAGGCATCGGCGATGAAGTTGCGGATCTTGTCGGCGTGGTCGCCGGTTTCCGTGCCGGAGTAGTTGGCATAGATGTACTCGGTCGTGACCGACGTGGCCGAAAGCCCGCGACTGATCTTCTGGCTTACCAGCGGCTCGAAGCTGTCTGCCAGGCCGCTGCTGGTAATGATGACGTACTCGTACTGGCCGGCCGCGGGGAGCATCGGCGAGACGCCCCCGGAAGTCGGCTCCGCCGTCGTGTAGAGGCTGATCGCCTCGGGATTGTCGACCAGTTGGATTACGCGCTCTCGGTCCGCCTCCGAGTCGCGGGGCGAAACGGCTCCGTCGGTTTCGGTAGCTTCGGCGGTCACCACCACGGAGACGTCGGAGTGGTAGATCAGAGCGTCGGCGGCCGCGTCGTACTCGATGGGGAAGACCCTCAGCGTGGCCACGTTATAGCCGCAGAGCGTGTAATTCGAGTATTCGGCGGCGTCTTGTTGGCCGAACGAGGAAGAGACGAAGGCCACGGACTGGGCGGCGAAATCGCTCGTGCCGCCGAACGGCACCGCCGCGGGAGCGGCCAGCAACTGCACGCCGTCGGCGATGACCACGCCGGCGTCGAGGTACCGCGTCTCGATCGACGTGATTTCCATGCCTTGGGGCAACAGAATCGTCGACTCACGGACCGGCATCAGAGGGTCGCCCGTCGAGACCCAAGCCTGCTCCCCCTCCAGACGGACGACCGCACCGCCGTCGATCTGTTCCACCGTGGGCGCGCCGTCGAAGGCAAAGTCGAACACGGCCGTCTGGCCGTTGCCGTCTCCGCTGAACAGACCGCTGGGGCCGCACGGCAACAAGGCGTCCGCCTCGAAGTACGAATCGGCCGCACCCGTCGGGACGAACCAAGAGTCCTGGCTCCCGCACAGCGTCTTGTCGATCCCCGGTGCGACCGACAGGAGGAATCGCTCCTCCAGCGGTTCGAACCGGCAGAGGCGACCGCCGCGCGTTGAAGACCGGGCTCGCTTGGTGGACGCAGACCGGGATGCGCGTCGGGGTGATTCTCTCGTGTCTGCGGTGAGACGACGGGTCCTTGTGGCTACCTTGGTGCGGCTCCGGCGTTGTCGGCGCATGGCAAACCTCTGATGCATACCTCTTGGCGCGTAGAATCTTCGAGTGGTCGGACTGGGCAGAGACCGGCGATGCGTGCACGAACTGCGTACGGACTGTCTAGATGCAGACGATGCAACCTGCTTTCCCTCACGCGAGACGGGAAGCGCGTTGAGCGATGCCCAGACGAGAACCAGAGAAGTGACGGATGGGGAGAAGAAAGACGGAGACTTCCGCCTTCACAAGAACTATAGGCCGATTTCCCCGTAGCGCCGGGGCCCCTTTAGGGAATCCCTGGGAAACCTCGGAGGAACCCCAGTCTCACTGGGGAAGAGGCGGCCTTTTCCGACTTTGCCGGGCAGTCGCGATGGTCGGAGAAGACGAGGTCGCGGCGGAGCAGCGATGCACCAAGGCAACCAGGTTGCCAAAACACGACAGGAGACGCATCGGAAGGATGCTTCCCGGAAGGGGGACAGCGAGGCCCGGGAGTTCCGTTCGGGCGCGCTTGACGGAGACGCGCGCCAAGCGTCTGTGTGCACGGCCGTGCGCGAGAGGTTCCCGCTTTCTGGGAATGGGAGCCCTTCCGGACAGCCGCCGAGCGAGGTCCCTCGCGCCGGCGCTCTGAGGCCGAGGCGCGGACGGTCGCTACGGCGCCCCCCACGGGCATGCGAACCGAATTGCCCGGCGACAGATCCGCCCGAAGGTCAACGACCGTATGGCGTCGCTTCGTCAGGCGGGTCGGCCGGGCTTTCGAGGCCGCGGCGGGGTCGTCGCAGCCTACGGACTACTCCCGGTTCATGTTCAGGATGAAATCGACGGCGTCCGGATCCGGATCGACGTCCTCGGTGTCGGCCAAGTTGCTCAGGTCGACGTCCACCTCCTCGAAGTCCAACGCCGTAAAGGTGTAGCCGAGGAGGTCGTTGGTCAGGCGGGCCCAGTTGTCCTCGGCCTCGAAGTGGTCGGGTAAGGTCTCGATTGCCGAGTCGTGCAGGTGGGCGACGTCGTACCCGCCGGGCGCGGGCTCCGCGTCCGCGTGGCCGTACACTCGGTCGAACGACTTCGCCCGGTTGAAGAACCCGTCACCATAGAGCTTGGCTTGATCGAAGTCGGCCCAAGCCTCGAACACGTCATCGCCCGACGAGTCGTACAGGTGGGCCACGTCGCCATTGCCCTGCGTGGCGTAGGCGTGCACGGCATCGAACGACTTCACCCGGTTGAAGAATTCCCTGCCCGCGATGGTGCTGTACAGTTTGGCTTCCTCGGGCCAGGCCTTGAAGGTGTCCGGCCCGGTCGGGTCGTCGTAGAGCACGGCGATGTCGCCGCTGCCCGGGGTCGAGAAGGCGTGCACCTGGTCGAACGACTTCGCCCGGTTGTAGAATTCCTTACCCTCGCTGACGTTGTAGAGTTTGGCTTCCTCAGGCCAGGCCTTGAACGTGTCCGCGCCGGTCGGGTCGTCGTAGAGCCTGGCGAGGTCACCGTCCCCCGCCGTGGCAAAGGCATGCACCTGGTCAAACGACTTGGCCTGGTTGAAGAAGCCGTCGCTGAAGAGCTTGCCGAGGGTAGGCGTCGCCCAGAAGGTGTCCTTGCTGCCGGCGAGGTCGCGCAACACGGCCACGTCGCCGTTGCCCCGGGTGCCGTACGCGAGCACCTGCCCGAAGGAGTACACGCGGTTGGTGTATCCTTCGCCGCTGAGCCTGGCAAACTCGGGCGTGGCCAGGAAGGTATCCCGCCCCAGTGGATTGTTCCTGAGAATGGCCACGTCCTTCCCGCCACCGCTATGCGCCGTGACGAACTCCGCTCCGGCGATCGACACCACGAAGCCGGGGCCGAAGAACGCACCGTAGTTGGGCGCGAGGTTGGCTGTTTCCGCGGCACTCGTGCCGTGGAACACGACCGAGTCGGTGCCAGCCCCGGCATTGAAGCTCACGAAATCTACGTCCGACGCAGCGTACTTGTAGGTTTGGCCGTTGATGAAGATGGTATAGGTCCCGCCCTCCAGGCCGCCGGTGAAGTGGAACACGTCGCTTCCATCGGTGCCCACGATGGTAACCCTCCGGCCGTCCTGCGTGACGGTGCCCGGCTCCCAGTTGACGGCCGGCATCATGACCTGATAGTCTTCCACCTCGCCGTCCGGGGCCGTGCCGGTGTATGCCAGATTCTCAGTGGTACTGAAGCGGAATCGGGCGTAGGTGTCACCGGGCACTGCGTCGGCCGGGACGTCGAAGGTGACGTAGCTTGTGACGCTGCTGCCCGAGTCGAGCTGCACGGAGTAGCCTTTGTTGTTGGGCCCGGTCAATTCCAGGTGTTCATCGGGATCGTCCCAATCTCCGTCCCGGTTGAAATCGATCCAGGCGCTCAGCCACGCACCCTCCGTGGTGACGTTGTCCGTGCTGACGACCTGCAAGGTGAGGGGCATGCCGGGCGTGATGCCCTCCAGCCCGAACACGCCATTCTCGTCGTCGTAGACGTCGGCGTCGTCCCCCGTCGCGGCCGCGCTGGGAATCCCGTCGTCCTCGGTATCGAGGCTCGAGCCGTCCGGCGCTTCCGGACCCAAGTAGAGGTCCTTGTTTTGCAGGTGACGGGCGCCGTTGTCGGCCAGCAAGGTCGGATAAGGCGCGGGCGCGTCGCCGTAGTCCATGTCGCCGTCGTCGTTGAGGATTTCGATCACCGCCTCGTCGTCCTCAATGACCACGGAGGTCGAGCCGGGTGCCAAGCCGACGACCTGCGCCTCGGCGCTGAGCACCTTCAGGAGAAACGTCTCGTCGAGCTCGAAGTCCGTATCGCCATTGATCTCCAGGGTGATCGTGACGGTCAGTTCCGGCTCGGACTTGGTGGCTACGACGATCTCGTAGTCCTCGCCGTCGTAGTACCGCCAAGCCATCATTTGCTCGGAGACCTGCGGATACCAGTCGAACGCCGCATTGTCCGACAGGTTGATCGGGATCCGGTTGGCGCCGAACTCGTAGTGGAAGACCTCCCAATCGGTGCCGTCCCAAGTGTGCCAGACGGCCTCGTTGCCGGCCACGCGAGGACGCTCGTCGCGCAACGGGCTGTTGGAGACGTTCAGCGCCGCTGCGCCCGCGGCGGCGTTCTGGACGTTGCTGTAGAAGATCTCCCAGTTCGTGCCGATCAAGCCCTGCCAGACCACGTTGTCGCCGGAGATGCGCGGATCGATGTCATCCGAGGTGTTGTTGGTGAGCTGGTACGTAGCGCCGGTGCCGGTGACAGGATTGAACGCGTGGACGAAGATCTCGTTGTCCACGCCGTCGTTGGCGACCCAGACGATGTTGTTGCCGTCGATAGAAACCGAGTGTTCCGACAGCGTGTTGTTGGTCAATTGGGTCTTCACGCCGGGGACGCCGGGCAGGCCGGCTTGAGCCCGGAACAGATACACCTCCAAGTCGGTGCCGTCGCTGCCGAACCAGGCGACGTTCGAGCCGGAGATGCGCGGATCCTTGTCATCGAAGTTGTTGTCGGAGATGTCCCGCGGCGCACCCCCGACGGCGATGTCGTAGAGGAAGACGTCCTGGTCGGTCGGCGTCTCACCCCACCAGGCCACGTGCGACGCGGAGACCTGCGCTCCCTTGTCGTCGTAGTCATTGTAGGTCAGCCGCCGCAACGACCCCGTTGAGGTATCGTACAGGTACATCTCGCGGTCCGGGCCGTAGTCGGGGCCGGTGCCGCCGTCGGGATCGTTGGGGTCGGTGGGATCGGGAACCGCGGACCAGGCCACGTACGTCGTGCCACCGGCGAACTTGTAGTTGTCGGGGAGTCGATCGTCCGTTTGGTTGTTGGTCAACTGCTGGACGACGCCGATCGACGCATCGTACAGGAAGATCTCCCAATCATGCCCGTCGTGGCCTTCCCAGACAACGCTGTCACGGGAAACCTGATAGTCGTAGTCGTTGAAGCGGTTGCTCGTGATCGTCTTGGTGGTCCACTCTTCCAGAGGTTGACCGTGCGGCGGGATCGTGATCGAGCCCGTGGTCACCCTGTGGTAATCCGCGTTGCCGGGATCCGGCGCCGCCGGCCCGAGGAGATCGCCGCCCCTGGCCGCGTACGGGTCGGTGGCCGGGTCGCCGGTCTGCTGCGTTTCGTACTCGATCCGGATGGGGGCGCCGAACGACTCCGTCACGCGCAACGTGACGTCGACCTTCGTGGTCGGGTCAATGCCCGAGTTCCCTTCCACGATTTTCACGTCCGAGACCGTGACGTGCGGCGTCTTGAAGTTGCCGAAGTTGACGCCCTCCAACGCTTCGCTCGGGCGCAGCTCCAGGTAGTAGTAACCTTCCTCGACGCTGTGGGAGCCGGCAGTGGTCGTCAGAACCGTGCCTCCGCTGTCGAACGTGATCAGATCCCCGGTCAAGGTGACGGTCCCGCCGATCGACGCGGCACTGACCCTGAAGGACGGGCTCGTTGCCGAATTGACCGCAGTCCGAATCGCCCTGGCCAGCGTCGTCCTCGAGTCGCCGGCAGAGAACGGGACCCGCACCGCCGAGGGGTTGCTCAGCACGTTGTTGCTGTCCAACTCGAACAGGACCATGGCGCCGCCGTCGCCGAGGGCGAAGGTTTGCCGGTCCGCGACCTGGGCAACCTCCGAAGTGCCGACGCGCGGGACGCGGACGTCCATGCTGCCGCCGGCCAAATAGAGGTCGTCGCTGTTCGGGGCCGTCTGGTGCCAGCCCGACGGAACCACTTCGCGGATCGTGTAGGGCCCGTCGAACAGTCTCGTGAAATCGTAGAACCCTCTCTCGTTGACGCCGGTCGTGATCGGGTCGTCCTCGATCGTCACCGTCCACGGCTCGTCCGGGTCGAGCACCCCGAATCCGGGATCGCCGGGCGAGTCCTTGTCCAGGAAGATGGTCACCCCGGCCACGCCGGGCTCGATCCCCAGCGGGCGGCCGGTGCTCGGATCGAACCGGAAGGCGTACTGAACGTTCAAGGCGTTCAGCTCGGCCTGGCTTGCCGGACGCGCCAGGCTGTAGTACTCGTTGAAGTTGCCGCTGTCGAAGCCCATTTCGGCGCCCTGCCCGCCGAATCCCCCCACGCCGCCGTCACTGTCGCCGGTGGTCCACGACAGGTCGACCACGCCGTTGGCGTCGACGTCGTAGTAGTGGAACGCGACGATGTCGCCGCCGGGGTCGTCCTCGATGTAGAGCGCGAAGCTGTTGCGTGCGTTGGTGTTGGCCCCGCTCGTCCGAGCGTTGTAGCCGACGTTGACCCAGTCCACCTGCACGAACGGGTTGCCGCGACCGCTGACTCCGGTGGCCAGGTGGACGCCGCCGCCGTTATTGCGCGTGTCCACGTCGGCCCAGAACGGGGAGATCATCGGCATGAACTGCGGGTACCCGCCCGGCCCGGGAGTGCGCGAATACGGGGCAAGGAACGTGATGTTCCCGTTGTTGTTGATGTAGAACTGGTCGTAAGTCTGCCCGTAAAACTCGAAGTCGAAGCCGAACGAGATCCGGCTGGAGGAGAGGTTGTCGTTGGGCGACTTCGGGGAATAGGAGATCCCGTCGCTGTCCGTACCCGACATCAGCACGCCCACGCCGGGAGAGACCGGCCCAATCACCGGGGCCACGCCGGTCGAGGCGGGCACCTGATCCCAAACGCCGTCGCCGTCCAAGTCCTTGAACTTGTAACCGCTGATGAACGCGTCGCCGACCTCGATCTCGACTCGATAGTCCTCGACCTCGCCGGGCGTGTCCTCATACTCCTCTGTGGCGGGATTCCAGTACGTCCCGATCGGAGACACAACCGCTCCCTTGATCGAACTGAACCGGAACCGAGCGAAGGTCGTCATGGCCTCCAAGCTCGCGGGAACCAGGACATCGCTGATCGGAAACCTCGTGGGTATCGGATTCCCGAAGGAATCCACGCCACCAACTAGGTACTGCTCGCTAATGATCTTTTCAGAAATCCAGCTCCCCTCGGCGTCCTGATAGGAGTCGTTCTCCCAGATCCCGTTCTGGTTGTAGTCGATCCAAGCGCTCAGGAAACCTACCCCTTTCACTGTAACCTCGAAGTCCTGGATGTAACCACCCGGTGCGAAACGACTCCATGTGACGCCGTCTTCATCGTCCCCGTACCCGTACTGTGGCGGGGCCGACGCAAACTCATCGTTGTCGTCGCCCATGGCGCTGGGCTCCGGCTGGCCGTCCGGTTCGGGGTCGACCAAGTAACCCAGGTAGATTTCCTCCGAGACGAGATGGCGGGCGCCATTGTCGCCGGCCTGCGTCGCATAGGGCCCGGGGGCGTCGCCGAAATCGAGGCCGCTATCGTCGTTGACGATCGTGATCTCGGCCTCGTTGTCCAGGATCGCCACTTCCTCCACGCTGACGTCGAGGTCCGGAACGTCGGCATGGTCAAGGATCAGGTTGAACGGCTGATCGGGCTCAACCTTCGTGTCGCCCTTCACCACCAGCGAGAGCGTCTGGGTCACTTCGGGCTCGGCCTGCTCGGCCACCATCAGCCGATACACCTGGCCGTCGTAGCTCCGCCAGACCACGGCGTTCTCGCTCACGATCGGGTAGCGATCCTCGTTGAGGAAGTCACTCGAAACGTTCTGCGGCGTGGTTTCCGTTCCCAGCTCATAGTGCATGATCTCCCAGTTGCCACCCAGGTGCTCGGACTCCCACACCACCCGGTTCCCGCAAATCCGAGGATTGCCGTCGTCCAGGTAGGCGTTGTTGGAGACGTTGTCCGAGGCGCCCGAGGGCACGTGATAACGGAAGATGTCCAAGTCGCCCCGGGCTCCGCGGGCGTCATCATAGCCCTGCCAGACAACGTTCTCGCCCGTCTCGGAAACCTGCGGACTGTCGTCGTCCTGCCCGTTGTCGGATACCTGCGTGGTGATGCCGGAGCCAATCTCGTAGACGAAGATCTCGTAGTCGTTGCCGTCCCAGCCCTTCCAGGCGACGGTGGAGCCGCCGACGTGGGCCCAGCCGTCCCTAACGGCGTTGGACGTTATCTCGGTGACCGCGCCGGTATCGGCGTCGTAGAGATAGATCTCGTCGTCTTTGCCGTCGCTGCCGTACCAGACGACTCGGGAGCCGGAGACCTGCGGCTCGTAGTCGTTCAGCCCCGCATGGTCGTAGACCAGGGCGGAGACGTTCCGGGTGGTGCCGGTCTGGATGTTATAGACGTAGATCTCCTGGCCGTTATCCGTCTCGCCCCACCACGTGACGAGCCTGTCGGAGAGCTCGGGATCGTCGACGACGTGGTAGTCGTGCGTCAACTGGATCGTCGCTCTCTGGCCCGTCGCGAGGTTCTCCCGGTAGAGGTAAATCTGAGAGTCGTCCCCGGCCCCGGTCGGGCTGAAGTTGCCGTCGTGTCCGACCCAGACGACACTCAGCCAGTTCCCCGAGACGTTGATCCGGGGGGAGTGATCCTCCGTGTTGTTGTTGGTCAACCGGCGGGTGACGTCCGTGGCCGTGTTGTGGAGGAAGATGTCGCCGTCGGCCCCGCCTTTGGCCTCCCAAACGACGAAGCCCTCGGCCGCGTCGAAGTAGTCCTCGGGAATCGGCTCCGGCTGGATCTGTCCGGCGATGAACTGGCTGAAGGTCGCGAAGAAACCGTTCGGATCGGCCTGGAACTGGTAGATGTCGAACATCGCGCCGCCGCTGGCGTTCGCCAGCGGTACGTACGTCTGGTCCGTATTCCCGTACCAGGGATCCGTCGGAGGAAGAGCGATCGCGCTGAAGATGGCGCTGTTTGCCGCAACCGCCGCCTGGGCCAGCGGGACCTCGTTGGGGAACCAAGTGAGGGTGTCGTCGTCCTCGTCCGTGATGAGGATCAACGCGATCGTCGCATCGGGCCGATAGGTGGCGGTTGTGTTATACCCCGGAGGATTGAATTGGTTCAGCGCCTCCAACACCGCCCGGCTGCCTGCCTCGATCCCGCCCCACCACGCGGCGATGGACATGAACGGGCTTCCCGGCGCGGTGAAGGCGGCGAAGTCGACGAGGTCTTGAACGAGCAAGGGATCCTGGTCGGCAAACGCGAACTCCTCCGTCGGGAACGTTACCAGCCCGTAGCGAGCGTCGATCCCGGCGTTAAGCATCTCCTGTTCCATGAGGAGGAGATTCTGCCGTGTGTTGTCCACCGCCCACTGCATGCTCCCGGAGATGTCGAACAGGAAAACGATGTCGGCCTTGGCCTCGCCGACGATCTGCTTCGGTTCCGTGGTCACGACCACGTCGGAGGTCCAAAGGCCCGTCGGCGGGGCGTGCGGTTCGATGACGAGCTGCTGGGCGCCTGCGGCGGTGTCGGCTGCTACGTAGTCCTGGTCCTCCCCGTGCGGCGGATTGAGATCCTCTACGCCGTCGGTGGCCGCGTCGTCTTCGGTGTGGTAGTCGATCGTGATCTCGGCCCCGAACGACTTGGTCACGTGCACCGTGACCTCGACCGGCGTATCACCGATGTCCCCTTCGTTGACGAAGACGTCGGACACCGTGATCTCCGGCTTCCTGAAGTTGCCGAAGTTCGCGGTCGTAAACAGCTCCCCGTCGTCCAGGAAGATGCCGTAGAACCCTTCTCCCGCCTTCACGTCCACGTCGCTGTAAGACGTGACGTTCTGAAGCAGGCTGCCGACCTGCTTGGTGAACGCCACGGTGGCGTTGCCCTCGGCCCTCAGGACCACCGTATCGCCCGCCACGGAGGCCGCGACGTCCAACCGCCCCACGCGGTTCACCGCGCCGGCGATTGCCGTGGCGACCTGGGTGGCCGTGGTCGCGCTGCTCACGTTGACGACCACTCTGCCGGAAGTAGGCAGATTCCCGTCGCCGTTCGTGTCGAACTCGAACCTCACGTTGTCCGCCCCGTCCCCAATCTCGAACCACCCTCGATCGGCAAGCTGGGACGGACCAACCGTTTTCACTTGCAGGATGCCCGCGGGCACGTACGCGAACTGGTTCGGGTACGTCTGGATCCATTCATTCCCCAGCGACAGCTCCCGGACCACATAGCGGTCCATGAGGAGCAGGTCGCTGCTCTGGAACAGTTGGCCGAACTCATAGTAGCCCGTCTCGTCCACGTTGGGAGTGGAGAGATCGTCCTGCATGGTGACCGTCCGCGGCTCGGGAATCGCCAACGAGCCTTGGCTCGGATCGTCGTTGAAGTCCCCGTCCCACGCGCCGTTGCCGTTGAGGTCGAGGAACACCGTCACGCCGGCCACGCCGGGCTCGGGTCGAATGGGCGTGCCGTCGGCCGGGTCGATCCGGAAGGCATACCGCTCGACTTGCAGCAAGTCGGACAGGGTCATCGGATCGTTGGGCCGCATCAGGCTGAGGTAGTCCACCCCATCGCCGGCGTCGAACCCGACCTGAGCGCCCAGTCCCCCGAAGCCGTCGCCGGCCCCCGTCCTGTCGCCGGTCGTCCAATCCAACGCGGTGTAATCGAAGACCACGATGTCGCCCTGCGGATCGTCCTCGATGTACAAGGAGAACGTGTTGCGGGCGTCGGTGTTGTCCGGGTCGGTTCGCCTAAAGTGCCCGACGTCGATCCAGTCGATCTGGACGTACGGGTTGTCGCGCTCGCTGATGCCCGTCGACCACCACACTTCGCCGCCCGCGTTGCCCAACCCGTCAGGTCGGGTGTCCACGTCGGCCCAGAACGGAGCGATGATCGGGGTGGACCGCGGGAAGCCCTGCGGGCTGAATTGGCTGAGCGGGTTCTCGAAGGTGATGTTGCCGTTGTTGTTGAGGTAGAACTGGGTGTACGTGTTCCCGTAGAACTCGAACGAGAAGCCCAGGTCGAGAAGCGCCGACGACAGGTCGTCGTTCGGCCCGACGTCCGCGTAAATCACGCCGTCGGTGTCCCTGCCCGACATCAGCACCTGGTCACCCGAGCCGAGGGTGTTCAACGTGATCGCCGGCACGAAGACCGGGCGGCCCTCGGTGTTCCAGACGCCGTTCCCGTCCCGATCGTCGAACTTCCAACCGCTGATCTTGCCCTCGCCGACCTCGATTTGGAGCCGATAGTCCTCCACCTCGCCGTACGTGACAAGCTGTGGATTCGTCGGACCCGTCGGGGACGCAACCCCAGCGAGAGTCTCACTGAGCCGGAACCGGGCATACGTGGTCATCTCGCCCAACTCGGCCGGGATGTAGACGTAGAACGTGCGAGTGGGCAGGCTGCCGTCGAAGTACCGTTGGTCTTGAGGGATGATCCCTTCAGAGATCGGGTTGCCGTCGGGGTCGAGATACCCGGTGTCACCTCCCCAAACGCCGTCCCGGTTGAAGTCGATCCACGCATTCACGTAGCCAACGCCGGTCACGGTCACCGTGAACGCGGCGATCTGGCCCGGCGCCAGGCGACTCCAGGTGACCCCGTCCTCGTCGTCTTCGCCAAGCTGCTGCCAGTAGACGTCCCGGTCGTCGCCAAGCGCGTCGGCCGTTGGCTGGCCGTCGGACTCGGGGTCCAACAACGAGCCCAGGCACAACTGGACGTTCTGGTCGGCGTCCCACATGATCTGATGATAGGCACCGCCGTCGGCCAACAAGGTGGCATAGGGCGCGGGCGCGTCGCCGAAGTCCAACCCGGCATCGTCGTTGCGAATCTCGATCTCGGCCGTATCCCGGTCGACGAGCACGTTGCCAACCGTGCTGGCAGGGTCCCCGGGATCGACGACTTCGGCTCCCGTAACGTGCAGCAGGAACCATTCATCCGGCTCCGGCGTGTAGTCGCCGTAGACGTTCAAATGGATGGTCTCGGTCACTTCGGGCTCGGCCTGCCGGGCCACCATCAGCCGATAGTCCTGGCCGTCGAAGGCTCGCCACGCCACGAGGCTGTCGCTGAGAAGCGGATACCGGTCCTCGCTGGCCGAGTCTTCGGATACGTTCTGCGGGATCGCCCCCAATCCCAGCCTGGTGTGCATCACCTCCCAGTTGTCGCCCAAGTGTCTCGACTCCCAGACCACCTGCTCGCCGACGATCTGAGGATTGGCGTCCTCCAGGTAGGCGTTTGACGAGACGTTGGTGACTCCCTGACTGGGGATGTGGTAGCGGTAGATGTCCCAGTCGCCACGGTCGCCGGGCAGCACGCCGTCGTAGCCTTGCCAGACCACGTTGACCCCGGAAACCTGCGGCGTATTGTCGTCGTTGTCGTTGTCGGTGACCTGGGTGGTCGCGCCGGTGCCCGTGGCCGGGTCGTACTCGAACAGGAAAACCTCGTAGTCGTTGCCGTCGTGGCCCCTCCAGACCACGTTATTCCCGTCGATCCGTGCCGAGCCGTCCCTCATCGTATTCTGGGTCACCTCGACCACGCGGTCGGCGTCGGCGTCGTATAGGTAGACCTCGAAGTCCTTTCCATCGTATCCGTACCAGACGACCAGGGAGCCGGAGATCTGCGGGTCGTAGTCGTCCAACCCGGCGTGATCATAGACCTCTGCGGAGATGTTCTCCGTCGTGCCGCCGGCAATGTCGTACAGATAGATCTCCCGGTCGAGGGCCGTATCGGCCCACCAGACCACGTGCGTATCCGACACCTGCGGGCCGCCGACGGCGTATGGGGTGTCGGTAAGCTGGGTGGTCAACCCCGTGGTGACGTCGTAGAAGTAGATCTGGGAATCGTCGCGGGTTCCGCCGGGGCCGAGGTTGCCGTCGTGGCCGACCCAAACCACGTTCGAGCCGTGGATCCGGGGAGACTCGTCCTGCGTGCCGTTGTCGGTAAGCTGGCGCAGGGTCTCGGTGGCGGCGTCGTAGAGGAAGACGTCCAAGTCGTCTCCGTCCTTGGCCTCCCAAACGACGCGGTCGCCCGATACGTCGTAGTAGTACTCGGCCTCGAACTCCTCGTCCAAGATCGTCCCGGTGGTCGGATCGATCCGGACGACCCACTGCCCCATCGCGTTGAGCACGTCCAGGTCCGGCTGGCTGTTGGGCCGCATCACGCTCTCGTAGTTGAGCCCGTCGCCGGAATCGAAGCCGATCTGGGCGCCCTGTCCGCCGAAGCCGCCCGCGCCGTCAATGTCGCCGGTGGTCCATTCCATGTTGTGGTAGACGAAGGCGACGATATCGCCCCAGGGATCGTCCTCGATGTACAGCGTAAACGTGTTCTGCTTGTCGGTGTGCGCGAAGAAGTAGCCCACGTCGATCCAGTCGACCTGGATGTAAGCATGGCCGTCGGCCGTGACCCCCTGGGCCAGACGGACTTCCCCGCCCGGGTTGCCCGTCTGCCAGTCGGGCCGCGTGTCCACGTCCGCCCAGAAGGGGGCGACAACCGGAGTGTTTTGCGGGAACCCGGCCGGCACGTACTGCCACAACCCCTGCGTGAATGAGATGTTGCCGTTGTTATTCACATAGAACTGTGTGAAGTTGTTGCCATAGAATTCGAACGTGAAGCCCAGATTCAATTGCGCACTGAAATTATCGTCGTCCGGGGCCAGGATGAGACTACCCGGGGCCACCAGATCGAACTCGGGCGCTCCGGCGGCCTGCTGCCGCGGATAGAGATTCCCGAGCGTGTCCGAGCTCCAGACGCCCAGCGGGTCCTCGCGCGGCCCGATGATGAACGACTCGTAGTCCGGATCCGTCGGATGCACCGGCACGTAGTCGGCGTCCTCATCGGGATCGGGGAGCCCCGTCACGTCGTCGAGTCCGTCGACGGCCGTGTCGTCCTCGGTCTGGTAATCCAACTTGATCGTCGAGCCGAACGACTTGGTGACGCGGACCGTGACGTCCACCGGCGTCAGTCCCACGTCTCCCTCGTAGACCGAGGCGTCGGAGACGCTCACGTGCGGCGCCCTGAAGTTGCCGAAGTTCGCGTCCTGGAACTGCCCGCCCGACTCCAGGTGCACTTCGTAGAACCCGCCTTGCGAGTCCTTGTCCGAAATCGAGCTGATGGGATTGAGGGGGCTGGTCCCCTGGTTGTAACCAAGCGCTGCATTGCTGCCCGTGGCCGTCAGCTTGAGGGTCACGACGTCACCTGACGCACTGGCCGAGACCTCCAGACTCGCTACCGAGTTGACCGCCGTGGCAATCTTCTGCGCGACGTTGTCGGCGGTGTCGGCGTCCGACACGTTGATCGGCACGCGGCCCGCGGAAACGCCGGCAACGTACCCGAACTCATCCGCCTTCTCGAACTCGAACTCGATCGTACGCGTCCCGTCGCCGACCGAGAACCACTGGCCGTCTGCCAGCGCGGGGTCCGTGCCGGCCACCGCTCGCAGCTCCAGCGTGCCTTGAGGCACGTACTCCCGTCGGTTCGGATAGGTTTGGAACCACTCGCTGAAGTCGTCCAGTCCGCCGGGCACAAACTGCGCCAACTGCGGCGGAGGATTCAACTCCTCGCGGACGACGTAATTCCCGGCGAACAGCCCGGCGAACTCGAAGTAGCCCGTCTCGTCAATCGCGGGCGTGGAGGGGTCGTCCTCCATGGTGATCGTCCAGGGCTCGATGGGCTGGTCCTGGCCGTCCGCGTCCGGGTCGCCGAACGTGATCTGCCCGTCCTCGTCAAGATCGAGATAGACGACCACTCCCGCGACGCCCGGCTCGGCCTCGACCGGCGTGCCCGTCGAGGGATCGATCCGGAACTCGTACCGCTCCACCTGGAGCAGCTCGGAGAGACCCTCCAGGCTGTTGGGCCGCATCAAGCTGATGTAGTTCGCGTTGTCGCCGGCATCGAAGCCGATCTGGGCGCCCAGCCCACCCAGGCCGTCGGTGCCCGTCGTGTCCCCGGTGGTCCACTCCATCGAGTAGTACTGGAAGATGACGACGTCGCCGCGCGAATCCTCCTCGATGTACAGCGAAAAGGCGTTGCGGGCGTCGGTGTTGTCCGGGTCGGTTCGATTGTAGTAGCCGACGTCGACCCAATCGATTTGGACGAATGGCCCGCCGCCGGACCTGGTGCCCTGGACCATCCGCACTTCGCCGCCCGCGTTTCCGGATCCGTCAGGCCGCGTGTCCACGTCGGCCCAGAAGGGCGCCACCACCGGCGTCGCCTGGGGGAAGCCCTGCGGGATGAAGGTGCTGAGCTTGTTTCCGAACGAGATGTTCCCGTTGTTGTTGACGTAGAACTGGGTGTACGAGTCGCCGAAGAACTCGAACGAGAAGCCCAGGTCGAGCAGTTGCGACGAGAGATCGTCGTTGGGCCCCACGTCGACGTGCTGGAGGCCGTCGCTGTCCCACCCGGACATCAACACCGGCTGACCCGACCCGAAAGGCTCCAGGTCGATCGGCCCAACGGGAACCGTGCTGCCCTGGATGTTCCACTGGCCGTCGGCGTTTTCGTCGTTGAACTTCCGCCCGCTGATCTTGCCGTCGCCCACGCTGATCGAGACCTGATAGTCCTCGACCTCGCCGTCAGGGACCTCTCCGCTCGGGGCCACGCCGTCGTACGACAAGCCCTCGACGCTGCTGAAGCGGAACCGCGCGAACGTGTCGATCGGGCTGAGACCCTCGGGCAACGGAAGCAGCTCGATTTCCTGCTCGCCTTCACTGGTAAGCTCGTAGTCCGCCTGGATGACCCTTTCGGAGATGAAGTTCCCGTCGGCGTCCGTGTACCCCGCCCAACTGCCGTCGCCGTTGAAATCGACCCAGGCGTTGAGGTATCCCGGATTCTGCGCGCTTACCCCCACGGGGGTCACCCAAATCGAGTTCTGCTCGCCGCTTGCCGCCCTCAGTACGTTGAGCAACGAGGGCTCATTCACCGGGTCGTTCGTCCCGATCAGCACGCCGTCTTCGTCGTCCAGATTGTCGTTGTCGTCACCCGTGGCGGTGTCGTCCCACACGGCGTCGAGCTCGGGATCCAAACGTTCTCCCAGATAGAAGTCGGACGGATACGCGTGCCGCGCACCATTCTGCGACTCGAGCGTCGGATAGCGAGGCGTGCCATTTGGCCAGAAGGCCGGCGCGTCGCCGTAGTCCATCACGTCCGAGGGCAGGATCGTGATCTGGTGGTCTTCGACCTCACCGTCCTGGGCCTCGCCGAACGGCGTCAACGTCACGAAGCCGGTGTCGCCGGGTTTGCCCGACACGACGCGGAATCGGGCAATCGTCGGCCCCTGCGTCGTCCAGGTTGTCAGAGGCACGGAGATCGTCAACGTGTCGAACGCGCTGTTCGCGTCGAGAACGAGTCCGCCCGGAGTGACAAACTCGCTGTACCACTGGCCGTCAACCTGGACTCGATCGTAGTTGTCCGGATCATCCGGATCGTTCAGGTCGAAACTCGAGCTCACGAAGTCGCCGTCGCCGTTGAGGTCGATCCAGGCAAAGAGCGTGGCGTCGATGCCTTGCCCGATCGTGCTGTACACCCGCACGTTCGCGTCCTGCCCGGCAATCAGCGGCTGGTAGAAATCGATGCCGTCCTCGTCGTTGATCGGGGAGTCCAAATCGTCGCCGGTCGCGTCCGGCGTCGGCCGGCCGTTGGTCTCCGCATCGATGGCCGACCCCAGGTAGACCGCATTCCTGTCGATCCGATGGCTCGGACCGTCCCAACCGGTCTGACCCTCCGGCAGCAGTCTCGTCACGTAGCTGTTCGGCGCGTCGCCGAAGTCGCGCAAGGCCGTAACGATATCGAACTGGTAGTCCTCCACTTCGCCGTCCGGGAGACCTTCCACCGACACGTCCGCGGCCGTCGTCGGAGCGAGTCCTCCAACGCTCGAGAAGCGGAAGCGGCCAAAGGTGGTCGTCTCCACTTGTCCCGGGTTCGCGGCCAGTACGAGGTCGAAACGGTTGTCGCCCGCGACCAGCGCGATCGATCCGCTGCTCTCTTCGCCCGGCTGGTATTGACCGTCGCCGCTGGTGTCGGTCCAGACCCGAATCCTATCCGCCGAGGGATCCCAGACGCCGTCCCCGTTGTAGTCGATCCAGCCGTCCAACCACCCGGCGGCCGAGGCAACGACCGTGAAGCCGATCAAGTTCGGCTGGTCCGTAATCAGAAGAGCGCTGTCGAACTTGACGCCGTCGTCGTACGCGTCGCCCGAGGCGTTGGGGGTCTGCTGGGCCGCCGGCTCGAACGTGACGCCCTGGCCCAAGTACATGTTCGGGACGATCTTGTGCCGGGCGCCTCCGCTGGCCAACTCCGTCGGGTACGGGGGATCGGGCGCGTCGCCGAAGTCGAGACCCAGGAGGCTGACGATGAACTGCGTGCTTTCGGGAGCCAGCGGATCGTTCAAGCTGTTGGGGCGGGTCGGCTGCAACCGGTTGTTCGCCAGGTCCCGAATGGCCTTCGTATTCGAGAACGCGGTGTCCGGATTGAGCGGGTCACGGTTGTCGTTGTTGTCCAGCACGATCCGGTAGACGTAGCCCGGCAGCCAGACACCCGGCGCCGGCAGCAAGCGGATCAGGTCGTTGGTGGAGTTGTAGACGAACAGGTAATCCGTGCCTTGCGTCAGCTTGCGGCCACTGACGAAAGTGGCGTCACTGGGATCGTGTCGCCACACCTGGACGGTCGACCCGTCCACCACGACCGAGTCGTCGATGCCGACGCCGCCCTGGTCGCGGAGCTGAATGGCGAACTCTCGGACCTCTTCTCCAATCAGGCCGACGTCGTGGCGCGTGCCCAGCAGGTCCTTTCCATCCGGGTCGTTGTCCATCGGCACGACGAGATTGGCGGTCGGCCCGGTGAAGTCGACGCGGTCGATGGCCCCGCGGTCGATGAAGACGTTCCCTCCCATACCGCCGGGAGGGGCAGCGTTTGGATCGTCGATGCGCTTCTGGCCGTACAAGTCGAGCTCGGGCGCCCAAATCGTCGAGGCCGGAATACCGATCGGATCGAGCACCTGCTGGAAGTACCCTGATCGCTCGTCCTTCTTCTCCTCGGAGCTGTCGATCGCCTGGGAGCCGGCCGCCAGGTAGAAGTTGGCGTTGGCCGGATCGACGAACAGCGGATCGGTGGGGGCGATGACGATCTCGAAGTCGGCGTATTGTCCGGGCACCGGCTTGTCGCCGACGTTTTGGTAGAGGTTCGAGCCGAGCACGGTGTTGGGGACCGAGGACCCGTCGACCGCGATGCCGGTCGCCAAATTGGCCAGGATGTTGTTCATCAGCGTCGGTCCGGCGCTGTTGACGACCGAGATGCCGACGCCCGACCGCGCGCCGAGCTGACCGTAGATCGTGTTATTGACGATCCGTCCGAAGGGGATTGCCCCCACCGGCTCGCCGGCCGGGTTCGTGTCGCCGCTGAAGCGGATCCCGCCCTGACCGCTGAAGGCGACCAGGTTGTTCTCGACCATGATCCCGCCCACGAGATCGTTCGGCGCGTTGAGCGTTCGGCCCGACCCGGGGTGCGGCCAATCGGCCGCCGAGTCGCGAGCGGCCGGCTGGACTCGAATCCCGTACTGCTGCGAGTAGAGGACGCTGTTGCCCTCGATGACGATTTGCCCCTTTTCGCGGTTGGCGTTCTGATCGCCGCCGTACCTTGGAACGATGAGCCGGGAGACAATGGCGGTCGAGCCTGCGTCGAAGGAGACCGCGCCGAACAGATCGATCCGCTCGCTCCCCTCGTACTCGACGAAGTACTGGATCGCCCCCATCACCGAAGCATCGCCCCGGGTGATGCTGATCGAGGCGGCCGTCACGTTGAGCACGCTGGAGCTGTGGATGGCGTCGACGATCTTGTCGGCGATGTCGCTGTCCGTGTCGGTCGCGTCGTAGAAGATCGGAATCGCGTCGCCGCTATCGCCGTCCAGCACCGAGTCGAGGAACATGAACGACTGGCTGTTCAGGCCGTCGTAGATCGAGAACGTGTCCCGGTGCCCGATCTCCGTGGCCGGCGGGGCATAGAGCGTGTAGCCGGCGCTGAGCCGGTCGTTGGCGTCCATCCGGCCGTTGGTGAACATGGCGGCGTCGTTGAAGTCGATGTCGAGGTAGGGGCCGTCCGGCGACGGAATGAAGTAGGCGTAGTCGTCCGCGCGGCGAATCTCGACCTGGTAGCTGCCCTCGGTCACCACGGGGGTGCTGTACGCGCCGGGTGCCGCCTGGAACGAGAACGTCGGACTGCCGTCGACCGGGGCCCGGGTGACCATCTCCCCGCGCTCGGCGAAGCCGATGATGACGTCGTCGACGTAAAAGCCCTCGTGAAGGTTGTCCTGCCCCCGCTCGAATTTGTTGAAACGGTTGGACGGCGTGCCGTAGCTGACGTTCGGGAAATCCCCGTCCAGGTCGCCGACCCAGTCGCCGAAATTCGTTCCCTGGATAAACCGCCCGTACCCGTAGATGGATGGGTCGAGCGTGCCCGTCGTGGCGCCCAACGGCCCCGGGTCCAGGACGTTGCGGCCGATCAGGTGCATCAGGTAGCCGAGCGTGTCGTCGCGCTTGATCGTCGTCTCGTCGTAGTTCCGCACCGGGCTGGTCCCGTCGGTATAGACGGTCAGCGGGCCGTTGAGCATCACCCACTCGTCCACGCTGTACGCAGTGACGTTCAGGTCCAGCGTGGTCCTTGCCGTGTCGATCGCGGTGACGATGTTCGCCGCAACCACGTCGGCCGAATCGCCGGAGTTGTAAGGTATATTGACGTCGCCTCCGGACCCGAACGCGAAGACGACGTCCATCGGCGTGCCGCCCGAGTCCACACCGGTGATCGTGAAGTTGCGACCCGACGAGATGCTGTTGCCGGCGGGGGCCAGGATCCGGTCGTCGTCGCCGCTGTAGTAGCGGTTCACCACGGCGGTAATGACCTCGGCGACCTCCACGTCGCTCATGTCGGCGCGTAGAGACACGGGCACGCTGCCGGCGGTGGTGGTCGTTCCGGGCGCATCCCCCTCCAAAATCATCGTACGGTCGGGACCGCGTTGCACGTCCTGAGCGCCGATCAGCCAGATCCTGCGGTCGTCGGGATACTTGGCGGCGTCCGCCCGATGCGCAAGCACGTCGAGCCCATAGGCGAATCTCGCGAAGTTCACCCTGCTGGCGATTTGGTCGGCGACCTCCTGGGAGGTGTCCCCATCACTAACGGTGATGCCCACTTGACCGCCGTTCTGAAGTCCGCCGGTTTTGTTGAACTCGAAGCGAACGGTGAGCCCGTTCTTGTCGGTCAGGTCGAAGTACTCCCCGTCCTGAATCTTGTCCCCGGCGGCGTTGGGCGTCAGCAGCGAGAAGCCCAAGTCGAATTCGAAGATCGTGTTCGGCCCGCTGAGATTGTCGAGCTCGAACGTGTCCCCGTCCATGATCCGGTCGGCGTCGACGGAGGTGAGGTACTCGCCGGTGGTCATCGGGTCGCCGACGTTCATGTCGCTGGCGGTGCTGAAGTCGAACCGGACCCGGAGGTTGTCCTCGCCGGCCCAGTGGCTCAGGTCGATCACGGCCTGGTGCCAGTTGCCGCCCGCGTCGTAGATCTCCTTGACGTACGTGTCGGGCTCACCCGGGGTCTCGATTCGAGGCGCGAGCCCATTGCGCGCCAGGTCGGTGTTCGACGCCAAGAGCGTCCACTGGGCCCCATCGTTGGAGATGTACACGCGAGTGCCGTCGTACGTGGCGCTATTCTGCGTGTCGGCGTAGTAGTCGAAGTACAAGGCCGGCTTGTCGTGCCGGCTGTAGCCTTCGAGGCTGAAAACGTCGGTGGTCAAACTGCCGTGGGCCCCGCCGGGCATGTTGTACGTCTGGAAGAACTCGGCGGAGTTGGTGTTGGGACCCGTGCGGTAGTTGGCCGAGCCGTACTGAGCCTCATTGTTGTAGGGTGAGTTGTTGTCCGTATCCAGCCCGAAGTAGTAGCTCTGCTCGCCGCGAACCTGGTTTGTCGCCGGATTGCTGAGGCCGGTCGGATAGTTCAGCCGTCGAGTGTCGTTCACACGGCTGTAGTCGAAGGTGGCCAGGACCCCGTGCCCCATCTCGTCCTCGCGCTGCTCCGTCCAGTGCCACAGGTTGTAGTCGGTGGGGGAGAAATCGACGCCTGCCGCGCCCGGCACGCCCGTATAGACCCGGTCGGCCGCGTCGAGGAAGATCGGCTGCAACTCTCCCTCCGTGTCGAAGCAGTAGAGGTAGCCGCTGGAGTCGGTGGCGAACAGCCAGTTGGCGTATCGCCCGTCCTCCACCGTCTGCGGCCCCGTGGTCAGCCCGCTGAACCGGATCGGGACGTTGTTGTACTCGATCGTGTTGACGTAGACGGTTTGCGGACCGGACGCGGGGCTGTACGAGAGATACTTGTAGCCCGACTGGGGGTCGACGTCATTAAAGGCGTAGCTGGTTGGATTCTGGATGATGACCAATTCGCCCAGGTCGCTGACGGCGTACAGGGTATTACCGACGAACGACAGCCCGGTCACTCTCCCCTGCGTGTTGATCACGCCGCGAGGCACGATGCTGCTGAACATTCGCGGCGGACCGGTGGTGTTGGCAAGCTGGATGGCGCCGTTCTCGTCGTAGATGTAGAGGATGTTCTCGGTGGAAGGAATATAGCCTGCGGGATCGTACGGATTGCCGATATCGCCCACCACGTAGATCCATCGTTCGCTGTTCCGGTTGTCCGGGTCGTGCTCCATCGCGTGAGCCTGGAACCCGGAATTGCTGCCCGTGTCTACCCGCAACGAGGTCGGATTCTGGGGATCGACCTCATAGATCACGATCCCTTCGTCGTCATCCGTATAGGTGCCGGTGGTGCTTCGGGCATCGCCGGTGTCGAGCCGGCGGTAGTTGGCGACGCTCGGATTCTGATCGCCGTTGTTCGTCGTCAGCCGCCCGGCGATGGTGTACAGCCGGCCGTCGTTCCGCATGGCGATGTCGTCGTACACCCGGTACTGCCCGTTCGGCAGGTAACTGCTGCCACCCGGGGTCACGTCGGTTTCCAGCGCCCCGGTAAAGGGATCCACCGTGAAGAGGTCGTTCGAATCGTTGATGTACATGATCACGTCGCCGAGGTGGAACTCGTCCGGCGTGAGCGTCAGCCGCGGAGTGTCCGACGGCAAATGATCGTACGAGTCCCAATAGTCCTCGACGTGCTCTTCGGCAACGCGATCCACGACCTCGATCGGCTCCCGGCGCACGAGCGGATTGGTCGCCGGGTTGAGCGACTCGGGCACGGCCAACGTCGACGTGACGGCCATGTAGTAGGTGCCTTCCGGCAGATAGATCGGACCGATCAACGGGTCGGACGGACCGGCCGAACCGCGGGTCAGGTCGTCGAGGTCGGAATCGCCCGACTGATCGGGACGGTCATCCGCCACGTTCGACTGGTCGGAATAGAGGATCAACCGCCCCTGCGAGTCGTAGACGGAGACTTTCACGTCGGGGCCGCCCATCCCGTTGGCGTAGTCGACGTCGATAACCACCGGGAACACGTTGCCGGAGTCGCTTCCCGGAAGGCCCGGGATGGATTGAATACCCTCGTAGTCGACCTCGAACGTGTACCAGTCCACGTCGGTGCGTCCACCCAGGTACGCGTCGACCGCAATGGTGTTGCGGTTGCTCGCCAACACGTTTCCTATCGGCTGGGCGCCACTCATCACGTTGCTGGCGTCGCCGGCCTCGCCGGTCTCGGCCAGAAGCGGCGAATTGGCGGGGAATCCCAACACCTCGATGCCGTTGGTGGCATAGCGGATGTCGGCGTAGCGGACGGTCGAGCCGGGCGTCTCCTGGAACTCGCGCAATCGCGCCTGCAACTGGTACGTGCCGGAGGTGTTCGCCAGATTGGCAAACGGGGTGGTCAGCGGGTTGAACCCGACGTGGTAGCCGTCCAGCCGCACCTTGTCGCCCACCACCGAGGCCTCGACGGCCGGCTCCAAGCCGGACATCCGGAGATTGATGGCGTCGGCGACCTTCTGGGCCACGTCGGCGGCCGTCTCGGCGTCGGAAACGTCGATCCGAACCGTATCGGCGGAGACCTCGGGGCTGTACCCGGGCTCATCATCGGGGTTGTCGAACTCGAAGGTGAGCGTCGTGGCGGTCGGACTGCCGCCGCTCGTGACCGTGAACTGCATTCCATCCGCAATCCGATCCCCCGGAACGATACCGATGGCCAAGGCGCTGCGGACGCGAACGTAATAGGTCCGCACTTCCCCTTCCTTGCCGGGCAGGATCAAACGCAGGCCGGGGTCGCGCTGGTTGGTGGTGTAGAAGTCGTGGCGCAGCCACGGATCGCGATCCATCGTCTTGACGTGTAGATCCTCGTGCGACTCGTACAGCAGGTCGGTATCGCCAAACTGGTCCTGCGCAGCCTGCTCATCGACCGAGTTGTCGGATCGCGCCAGCACGTTTCCGTCGGCGTCGATCAACTCGATCACGGTATCCAGGGCGTGCGTGGTGTAGTCGATATCCAGCCAGATCTCGGTGCCCGCCGGGGCATCGAAGCTGTACACGTCGGAATCCGCCCGGTCGTCGAAGCGGATGTAGCCGTGAACCTCGAACCCGAGCCGCAGGTTGTCGTCCCCGGCCTTATCCTCGGGCGCGATCTCGCCGACGTTCTGGGCTTCCTGCGGCGTGCCGTTGAGGTCGCCGACGGCGCCGAACGGCTGCTCCTCCTCGTTGATGATCGCCACGTTGCGGTCGTTGCTGTATCGGTCGAGCTGGATGCTCCGCCAATCGCCGGGGGTGGGCAGGCTCTCCGCGCCGTCGCCGTTGGTGTCGAACTGCGGCTGATCCTGAAGGTCGAACCCGGCCCCGACCGTGTCGTCGGCCAGGGAGGTCAGGACGACCGGATTCCCCGGCATGCCGACGATCTGAACGGTGCCGCCGATCCGGTCGTCGATTTCGAAGGGCCGGCCCATCGCCGTGAATCCGGCGTTGTTGCCGGCGAGCTTCACCACCAGGCTCTCGCTGGTGCTGCTCTGGAGCATCAGCCCGCCCTCATGATGGTAGTTCGGCACGGTGATGTCGCTCTGGAGCACGTGGACGATGTCGGTATCGTCCCAGATCGACTCGGTGGTCAGCGTCTCGCCGCGAACGCGCATGCCGTTGATGCCGTTGTCGCTCATCCGGTTCTCGCGGACCAGCGGGCCGTGATTGTCCGCGTAGGCGTCAAAGGCGGAGAGGCTGCCCGTGCTGCGACCCCAGTCGGGTACGACCTCCGAAATCAGCGCATTCGCGTTGATGCTGACGATCGGGCCGTCGTTGTCGATGAAGTCATTGCCCGCGATGATCGGCTGCGCGCCGCGGACGAAGATCGTCGACGTCTGCACGAACCCCCGCCCGTTGCGATCGCCCCCGGCGCTGCCTCCGGTGTTGTGCTCGAAGCGGGTATTGGTGACCCGGGCGTGCGCTTGCCGAATCTCGACCGGCTCGAAGCTGGCATATCCCTCTCCCTCGATGGTCGACCTGCCGCCGGCGTAGGCGATGATCGCCTGGTCGATGCTGGCCTCCGAAGTGGGAGCGAACGTCAGACCGGCCCAATCGCCCCGACGGGGCGACCGCTGCGGGTCGTTGGGATCGAAGCCGTCTTCGGACGTGTCGAACGTTCCGCCGGCGCCGAATCGGTCGTCCTCCAGCGACGTGAAGACCACCTTGTAGCCGGGCGCCCCGTCGACCGATCCGGGCCGACCCTCGGCAATGAACTGGGCGCCCATTTCCGTCTCGATCCGGACCCCGTCCAGCTTCACGATCACGCCCGGATCGATCCGCAGACGCCCGTCGGTACGCGCCGTGAGCGTCCCCAAATCGTGTAGCGAGCCGAGCCCTTCGGTGGCAATCATCGGCCCTTCGAGGATCAACTCCACGACGTCGCCGATGGGCACCGTGTCGACGCGTACGTCCAGTCCCTGGTTGGCGTGGGCGCCGTTGATCGCGTCGTAAACCGCCAAGGCAATATCGTTCGCCGAGCTATCCTGACTGAACAACACCGGAGTGCGACCCCGAGCGATCACGTTGGAGCCGTCGCCCAGGTCGAACTCGAAGACAACCTTCGTGCTCCCGTCGAAGATCGAGAACGTGTGACCGTCGAGCACGCCGCCGGCGCCGGGGAGCGTAGCGGCGGCCGTCTGGATGCGATTCCCGTCCAGCAGGCGCAAGGGGAGGCGGCTGCCATCCGGCAGCGAATCCACGGGCGAAAGCTCGGGCCCCGCGGGCGTGCCTTCGATGAACAGGTTTTCGGAGAGCACGTGGACGATATCGAGATCGTCGAACCGGCCTGCCACCGTCAGCTTGTCGATCGGCTGCCCCGACGCTGCCCGAATCCGTACGAAAATGCCGTTGGTCGAGTTGACGTGCACCTCCACCGGTAGGGTCGGGTCTTTCGCGTACTCGGCGATCAGCCTGTTTCCGTAGATCTGTGGCCCGATGCGGCCGTAGCCGGACGTGAACGGCTCTTTCCAGTCCCAGTTCTGGAACCGGATCTCGGCGGCAAAGCTGTTCGGATCGGCCGACATCGCCGCGTCGGCGCTGTTGGTGATCGTGTTGAACACGACGGTCGGACGCGCCTCGGTCATATGGATCGGGTTCGCCACGGAGGCCTTCCCATCAACGACCACCTTGCCCCCGCCGTAGCGCATGTCGGCGTAACCCACGTAGTTCAGGAAGATGCCCTGCACTTCCAGGACTTCTCGCGTGGGCAACAGGCTGGAGGGGTCGTAATCCTCAATGAAGTCGTAGTCCAGATCGTTGCGGAAGATGAGCCCGCCCCAATCGCCTTCTGCGGGAGCCGAGTTGATCGTCTTCTCCGTGTCGACGCCGAGCGTTTCGTCGAAGTGGGAGGTGAAGAACACCGGCCGGCCCGGAATCCCGAGCACCTGCAAAGCTCCCCGGCTACGGTCGATGCCTTCCGCCGAGCTGCCGACGCTCACGAAAGCCTCGGGCAGGTTCGATCGATCGCCCAGCTTCAGAAGCGCCCCGGCGTCGATCATCAACGTGGTCGCCTGCGGAACCTGTAACCGTGTTCCGTCGCTGAGCGGATTGCCGAACGTGTCCCGACCCACTTCGTAGGGGACGTTGTCCAGGGTATTCGTGTCATCGTTCTCGAAGTTGTTGCCCACCACCCGCACGATCAGGTCCTGAACGGGCAGCCCCTGACTGACCTGGGCCTGGACCTGGGATCGGGCGTCCGCCAGGGCCTTGCCGATCGTCAAGTAAGGAGCCTCCAGCGAGCCGTCGCGGCCCGCGGGATTGGCCGCCGGGTGGAGCTTGTCCACGTTGTCGACGTAGATCGTGTCCTCTTCGCTCTGGACGTTGAACCAGAAGTTGTAGACGCCGCCGGGCACGCCGTCGGCATCGCCGTCGAAGAGAACCTTCGATTTCTCACCGAGGTTCCCGTCCGTGGCCGCGTCGTAAAGGTGGGGCGCGTCGGGATCGTAATAGAAGCTGTCCGGATCGTCCGGATCGACGCCGCCCGGCGTGAAGTTCAGCCGCAGATCGTACCGCCCCTGCGTGACGCCCCCGATCCCCGTGTCGTCGATACTCGGATCGTACTCCGTGTTGCCGCTGGCCGTCACGCCGACGAAGTACGTGCCGGCCTCCAAGTACATCTCCAGGTAGGAGTCCTCGCTGTAGTAGTCGTCGTTCCGGGCGATAGCCCGGTAGCTAACCAGCGTCTGTCCGGCCACGGTGGCCGAGTACTGCTCGTACAAGGTGAGCGTGGCATCGAGCATGCTCGAATCGTCCATGCGCTCCGCGAAGATCTCGGCGCTGAACATGCCGTCCTGCGCCAGATCGAACTGGTACATGTCGATATCGATGCTGTCCGGGCGGAAAAGATGCAGGCCGTGCACCACGTCGTGATCGCCGGGGAAGAAAGGTTCCGCCCCGCCGAGGTAGTTCTGAATATCCTCAACGCCGCCCATGATCGTTCCGGGCGGCAGGTCGTAGGAGTGGCCGAATCCCAGGTTGTGCATGATTTCGTGCATCGCCACGTTGAACCACCGGCCGCCAAAATGGCCGGGATCGGTGACGAAATCCTGGTAGTCCATCAAGGCCAATCCGCCCCCGCCAACCCCGGCCACGCCCCCGGGACCCGACTCCAAGCCCACGGCGATCAGGTCGCCGGTGGCTACTTGAATCCCCAAGCCCGCCGTCTCGTAAAACTGGACGCCCATATAGTGGCCGAGCAGGTCGAAGACCTCGCGGGCGCGTTCCTTCTGCGCTTCGGTAATCAGGTTGTGCAACGGCGCCCCTTGGGCATCGACTCCGTACACGTCGGCGAAGTTGTAGGGTATGGTGGAAACGCCGTCGAACCCGTCCGCGTTGACGTCCGGGACGTAGCTGCCCAGGAAGTCCGCGAAGTGATCTTCGATGGCGATGCCGTCGTGCCACGACAGGTCGCGGTGCCCGGGCTCGTCGATGGCCCCCGGCCACTCCAGGCTATACGGCAGGCTCTGCACTTGCGCGCCGCTGAACGCGATTTCCAAGGACCAGGCGTTCAAGGTGCCGACGTCGCCGTCCGCCGCGTCGTAGATCCACAGCATCCACGTGCCGGCGGCGTCCTCTCCGTCGAACGTCGACAATAGGCCTTCCGGGCGAAAAGTCCCCATAAAGGGAGGGGTGCCGTCGGTGATCGAGGTCGCGGCTTCGTCGTCAAGCGTGGTGCCTGTGAAGTTATTGCCCGAGCCGTCCACGTACGAGAATAACTCCACCCAGATCCCCGTCGGGGCGAGCAGGTAGACGACCAGATCGGAAACGGACGTGTGCGTGATATCCAGGGTTACGTTCACGTCGGCGATTGAGCCGGATTGGTTGACTACCAGGGTGGAGATCGCCGAGCTGTAGTCCAGGATGTCGAGCGGCACGTCGGCCGATGCAACGGTCACGGTTGCCGCACCACCGGTTGACCTGCGCTCGTCGATCCCCGCCGAGATGATCAAGCTGTGAGGCGTGGACGACTGCCCGAAACCGCCTAGACCTTGCGCCGTGTGGAAGCCGTCGCCCGCGTCCACGGGAAGCGACAAGATCACCGCGTTGGGCACGGTAATCTCGTTGTTCAGATTGACCAGCGCGACGTCCGCCGCGTTCAGATTGTTGTACTTCGCGTCCGAGCTGGTGGCCGGCGCCGTGATCGCCGAGAAACCGACGTCGCCGTCGTCGATGAGATCATCGACGCCCGTTACGGTCACCGTCTGCGGCACGTTCCAGTTGCCCGGCGTAAAGGTAAGGGTTGCCGGCCCAACGGTTCCCTCCGTCAGGTCGCCGGAGAAGACCTGGATCGCGACGTTCGCCGTCGGCCGCGAGTCCAGCACGACCGTGAACACGGCCGACCCGCCCTGCTCGGTGGTCTGCAAGCCGGAGACCGGCGTGACCGTGATCCCCGCCGTATCATCGTCGATATTGGTCACCGCGACGTTGGGGACGGCCATTCCGTCGTAGTTCAGATCGTCGCTCGAAGCGGGGCCCATCATGATCGTGTAGGCCTTGTCGCCGTCATCGATGAAATCATCGACGCCCGTCACGTACACCAGTTGCGGTACGTTCCAGTTCGTGTCGTCGAACGTCAGCGTCGGACCCGAAACGGTCCCCTCAGCGGGGCGGCTGGAGGAAATCGGGATGGTCACCGACGTGCCGGGCTCGGGCGAGAAATCGAGCACCACGCTGAACACGGCCTTCTCGCCCGACTCCGTCGTCACCAGACCCGTAGTGCGGCGCACGGTGATCCCGGGGACGTCGTTGTCCTGATTGACCACCCACACGTTCGCGGCGTCCATGCCGTCGTACAACGGATCGGCGCTCACCGCCGGGCTCGTCAGGATGGTATAGAGCCTGTCCCCGTCAACGGCCAGGTCGTCGACGCCCGTGATGGTCACCCCCTGGGGCACGTTCCAGTTCAGGGGCGTGAACGTCAGGATGGTCGGCGCGACCGTTCCCTCCGTGATGTCGTTCGACAGAATCTGGATGGTCACGTTGTCCGCGGGGCGCGAGTTCAGAACCACGGCGAACGTCGCCACCGCGCCGGACTCGCTCGTCACCAGCGCGGAACTCACTTGAGGCCCTTGGTACCGCAGGATCTCCCTGCTCCACATGCTCGCGACGTAAAGGTTGCCGTCCGGCCCGAAAGCCAGACCCCGGGGTCCGTTCAGTCCGCCGCTTCCGGCGGCCACGAAAGTATCGATGAACGCGCCGGAGTTGACGACGAAGCGCAGCACGCGATCGTTGAATTCGCTGCTTACGTAGAGGTTGGCGTCCGGCCCGAACTGCAAGCCGGTGGGACCGCTCAGGCCGCTCCCCGACGCGAACACGCCCAAAAAGGCCCCCGTTGCGTCGTAATGGAGCACTTGATTGGTGCCGTTGCTGGCCACGTAGAGGTCGCCGCTTGGGCTGAAAGCAAGACCCCAGGGCCGATCGAGTCCATTGCCTCCCGCCGGAACAAACGCATCGATAAACGTGCCCCCCGCGTTGTAGCGGAGCACTTCGTCGGTATAGAGACTTGACACGTAAAGACTGCCGGCGGCGTCGAAGGCCAACGCCGCGGGTCCACTCAGCCCACCGACACCAGCCGCTACGAACTCCTCGACAATACCGGTCGTCTCGTCATAGCGGAGCACGTTGCTGGAGGTGAGGCCGCAGACGTACAGCTTGCCGTCCGCCCCGAAGGCCAGCCCCGAAGGCTCGTACAACCCGTTCCCGTCGGTCTGGAGGAACACGTCCAGATAGGCGCCCGTCCTGCCGTCATAGCGGAGCACCTGATGGGTCCCGCCGCTGGCGATGTACAAGTTCCCGTCCGGTCCGAAGACGGCGCCGCGGGGCGAATTGAGGCCACCGCTGGCGAACGGTACGAAGGTGTCGAGGTACGCGCCGCCGCCGGCCAGCGAGCCGGTCGGGATGACCGTGATGCCCGGGGCAAGCCCGTTGAGCCACACCTTGTTCGGCTGGTTGGCGTTGGTCACGAAGGCATCGGGGTCCCCGTCGCCGTCCAGGTCGCCCATCGCCACGTCGGTACTGTTGGAGTTGCCCAGCGCCGGCCACGGGCTGATCGAGAAGTTTCCGGAGCCGTTGTTCAGCCAGAGCTGATTGGCTTGCCCGTTCGTGTTCGCCACAAACGCGTCGAGGTCGAAGTCGCCGTCCACGTTCACCAGGGCGACCGCCTGGCCGAACGAGTTTCCGTACCCTCCGCCGGAGAGCGTGAGAATGCCCGTCCCGTCGTTCCGCCAAACGCGGTCGGGTTGACCGCGGTGAACGGCAAAGGCGTCGATGTCACCGTCGCCGTCCAGGTCGCCCAGTTTCACGTCGGAGGTGTTGTAGAAGCCCAGGGCTTGGCCGGTGTTCGTGAAAGCGCCGGAGCCGTCGTTCCGCCAGACCGTATCGGGCTGTCCCGCGTTGTTCGCGACGTAGGCATCCGGGTCGCCGTCGCCGTCCAGGTCCGCAACCGCGACCGACTGGGTGTTCCCCGCGCCGAACGAACTGCCGACGGAGAACGTCAAGCCGAGACTGTCCCAGACCTGCTCAGGCTGCCCCAGGTCGTTTCCGACCAGCACTTCGCGGGAGGCGTCGGCGTCCAGGTTCCCCACGACGACCGAGGTGGTGGCGCCACTGCCCAACCTCTGGCCCGAGTCGGAGAACGTCCCGCTAACGGCGTCGTATTCCCACACCATGTTGGGCTGTTGATAGTTGCCGACAAAGGCGTCCAAGTCCCCATCGCCGTCGAAGTCATACAAGGCAACCGCTCGGGTATTGTAGTACGCGTCGGCGAACGTCAGCGTCTGCGCGAGGGTGAAATTGCCCGCTCCGTCGTTGAGCCACACCTCATCGGGGGCCCCATCGTTCCCGACGAAGGCGTCCGGGGACCCATCCCCGTCGATGTCCCCGAGCGCCACGGAAGAGCTTGGCCCACTGCCCAGGTTCTGGCCGCTGTCGACGAACACGGCGCCGCCGGTGCCGCTTTTGGCCTTGCCGACGGCTCCCGCCAGGTAGACGGCGCGGATTTCGCCTGTCGACAACGCCCGATCGTAGACCGTCACCTCATCGGCCCGTCCGTCGAGCGCCCAGTTGGTGCCGAGCGTGAACGGGGTCCTTCCGATGTAGAACGTTGAGCCGGCCGGCGTGTTGATGGGCACGGCGCCGGAGCCGACCGCGTTGCCGTTCAAGTAGAGAGTGACCTGGTTGCCGACGTTGGTCACCGCCACGTGGTACCATTGGCCCGCACCCAGGTTGGAGCCCGCAACCGTGCTTCCGCCCTGAGAGAAGATGAGTTGCCTGCCCTGCGTGCCGAGCCAGTAAGCCTCGCCGAAGGAGTTGAAGTCGCCGTAGCCCGCGAAGAAAAGCCCTTCGGTGGGGAAGAAGGGCACGCTGTCGGCCCTGATCCACAACTCGATGGTTCGCTCGTCGTTCCCCGTTGGCAGCAACGTGGTCGGGGCCCGCACGTAATCGCGTGCGGGGTTCAACGGGTCATTGGGATCGAAGGTGAACGACTGTCCCACTCTCCCCGCGGCGAAGGCGGCCTCGCCGACCAGGTTCCCGTTGTTCGGGCCGGAAATGTCATTGGCGTTCCCGTCACCTGGCCACCAACTCACGAGCCCCGGCGGGAGCGGCACCGAGGCGGGCGCCTCGTCGTCCAGGTTCGTCAGCGGCACGTCGCTCGGGTCCAGACCGCTGTAGGCCGGATCGGCGCTCGACGCCGCGCCGATCACCACCGAATAGCCGACGTGGCCGTCGGGGATCGCGTCGTCGACGCCCGTAACCGTGACCGTGTGGGGCACGTCCCAGCCGAGGGCCCCGCCGGAAGTCGACAAGAACTGCAAGCTCCCCGGCGAAACGGTCCCCTCGGTGATGTCGCTCGAGGAAAGGGTGAAGCTCACGTTGCCCGTCGGTCGGCAGTTGAGCACGACGCTGAACTGCGCCACGCCCCCGGACTCCGTGGTCACCGGAGCGGTGATCGGCGTAATCGTCACCCCGGCCGCGTCGTTGTCGATGTTGGTCACCGTCAGGTCGGGGGCGAGCATGTTGTTGTAGTTCCCATCGGAACTGAAAGCCCGGCCCCTGACGATATAATCGACGTCGCCGTCGGCGATCGGGCCCTCCGGGTCGGTCAGTCCGGTCACCGTGATCGTCTGGGGCACGTCCCAATTGTCCGGGGTGAATATGACCCTCCCGACAACGCCGGAAACAGGCTCAATTGGACTGGTAACTTCTCCTTCCGTGGTGTCAGAGGGGGCGATGCTGAAGTCGATGGTTACGTTCGCCGTCGGCTTCACCGTGAGCACCACGTCGAACTGGGCCGTGCCGCCGGTGGCCGTCGGATCGCCATCGTCCGGCTCCGTCGTCACCAGGCCCGAGGTCGGCGTGATCCGGATGCCGGAGACGTCGTTGTTGATGTTGGTGATCCATACGTCCGCGGGATCGATCACGCTGTAGAGTGGATCGGCAGTGGTAGGTTGACCCATGACGACCCAGTAGCCAGCGTCCCCGTCATCGATAATGTCATCAACGCCGGTGACGGTCACCAACCTGGAGATGCCTAGCTGCCCGATGCCTGGATCCCCAATGCCGGGGTGTCCCCAATCCTCGGGATAAAAGGTCACCGATGCTACCGAAACGACTCCCTCACCAATGCCGCCAGGCGAAATGGAAATGGGAATCGTCACGGGAGCCGTCGGCTCCGACGTGAGCGTCACGGTGAATTGGGCCGTGTGGCCGGGGGCGAGCGGATCCTCCGTGGTCGTCAGCCCCGAAGTCGGCGTGACCACGATCCCGGGCTCGTCCTGCGTCACGGACACGGGCCCCACCGCAGCGACCAAGTACAACCCCCGCGTTTCGTTGGCCAGGTTGATCGCGTCGCGAATCGCCTGAGCGACCTGATCCTCGTCGAACGTCTTGCGGAATTCGACCGGCACGTGGCCCGAAGCGACGCCGTCCTGTAGCGCCAAATCCTCGAACTCGAAAGTAACCGTCGCCGAGCCGTCGCTAAGGATGAACGTGTCGCCGTCGTCGATCAGCGAGCCGTCCACCGGTTGAATGGTGTTGTCGTCCAGCTTGATGAGCGCGCTGGTGCCTTCGTCAAACTGGGAGGCCAGCGCGGTCGTGTCCACCATGTGGTACTCGTTGCCGATCCGCAGACGAAACGCGCCGGTACCGAAGCTGGCAAGGTCGTCTGCGAACGTCAGCACGGCCATGTTGGCGTCGCGATCGTACGTCACAGCGATCGGGAGGATCGGCACGTCGTCGGCCGGCGTGGCCGTGTCCTGCGTCACCAGGAGCTGGTAGAACGCCGGCGTCTCGGCCGAGGTCTGGTCCAGCTCGTCTTCGTTGAAGTAGACTTCGATCGTGTCGCGTTTCTGGGAGAGACTCTCGACGGTAAAGGGCAGCACGCCGGCAAAGAACCGCACGCGATCGCCGGCCAGCACCACGACGTCCGGGTCGGGCGCGGGGTCAATGGCCACGGTCACGTTCTGCAACCCGCCCGCGGTGATCTGAGCCTGGATGGCCGCCACCATCGCCGCGGCAACGTCGTCCGCATTCGCGCTTCCGGAAATATCGACCATCACGGTGCCGTTTCCGGAACCGCTGACCTTCCTGAACTCGAAGACCAGCGTGTTGACCCCGTCGAACACGGAAAAGGTGTCGCCGGTGTCGTTGATCAAGCTGGGATCGATCCCGGCGACCCGGACGTCCCCTCGCTCAATCGGTTGCGGGACCACGGCAACGACCTGCGCGCCGAGATCCAGCTCGAAGTTGAAAACGAGGTCCGCCCCATCGCGAAAAGCCATCCCAAAGACGTTGGTCAACGGGGGCACGGGGGCGTAGTCGTCGGACCCGACGATAATCATTCGGTACTCATCGTCGGGCAGCGTGCCGGCGAACCTGACGATCACTTCGTTCTCACGATCGCCAATGCCGATCCATCCCAACTCCACGAGCTCGTCGTTGCCGTCGTCGAAGACGCCGTTGACGCTGCGAATGAATTGAATCGAAGGCGGGCCGGCCGGGTCGCCCAACGTGACCCGGGACGGCTCAATCCGCGTCCCTTCGTTGAAACGAAGGAGGAGCTCCCGGGGGGCGATGTGAAGCACTTCGCCCTCCTTCATCAGGGCACCTTCATTGGGAATGACCGCAATCAGGTCAGGCGACGACACGCCAAGGGGCGCTGCACCCGCCAACAACGAGAAGTCCTGAGCCGTCACGCCCCCGGTGTCGCCCACGTGAATCGTGTACGTCCCGGCGACCGGCATGTCGATGAAGACCTGCTCCACATTATCAATATGGTTCGCCGCGGTGCGGACCGCCGGGGCCGTAGGATTGGCCCGATTGAGCGTCCACGGGTAGTAGGTTCCGCCGGGGCCCGTCACCCACAGATCCAGATCGTTCACCAGCACGGAAGTGGAGACGTCCAAGCCGGGACCTTGGTCGGGCCCGGCCGGGTCGGTCCAGACGAGCGTCGCCTTGAGCGGGGTGTTTCCATCGGAAACGATGTCCCCCGTCCATTCCGTGCCGGTATAGCTCGTCTCCTGCAACACGTACGTCGATGCCCCCGAGCCCGCGCTCGTGACGAACTCCGTTGCGTCGGCAACGTTCACCAGCCCCCAACCGTACGAGTAGTCCGGACCCGGGTTTCCGGAATCCGTGGCCGTGTGGATCAGCAAGCCCTTGGTGGTCGCGCTCCGCGGGGTGGAGCCAAGCTCGTTCTCATAATGTTCCATGAGGAGCACGCCCGACCCGGTCACGTTCGGCGCCGACATCGAGGTGCCGCTCCAATCCCAAGTGTCTCCCTGCGCCGGATCGCCGTCGTAGGCCGTATCGCTAAGGACACCGGCGGCGTTGTACGCCACCGACGAGTGCACCTGGTAGCCGTTGCCGACCACGTCGGGCTTGATCCGCCCATCGTCGGTCGGCCCATAGCCGGAGAACGTCGTGATGTTGACGTCGGCGGCCGTATACGGATCGGCGATCACGTCCTCGACCGCCCCCACGACCAACGAGTTCTTGGCCGTCTGCATTTCCGAGAGGGAGTCGAACCCGGTGCCCCCGTTCCCGTCCCCGCCCGGCGCGGAGACGTCGGAGTCGAGGACCAGGTACCAGCCGGCTCCAGCCCAGTTGGATAGGCCGGGATTGGTCGAGAAGAAGGTTATGTAAAGGTCATCCCCGTTCACGTTGTAGAAGTCGCCGTCCGCGTTTGAATCGAAGAACTCCTCACCTCGGTCGTTCCCCGCCGACCAAACACTCAACAAGGTCGGATTGTCGTAGAGGACCTGGTCCAAACCCGCGGTGAAGGAGTCGTATTTCCCGAAGCCCGCGTCTTCCGCACCCAACGACCGATCGGCGTACCATACGGCGATCCAGCCGGTCGCCGTCGAGAGGCCCCAACCTGCCGCCGGCTGGATGGTCCATCCACGAATGTTCCCGTACGAATGGTTGGACGCATCGATCCGCGACGCCTCAGTGCCCAGCGAGACGACGTCGTCGTCGGGATTCACGTCGTTATAGAAGTTGTAGCTGCGGAGGTTGATCTGGTTGCCCATCCCCTCCGCTTGCGGATCGACGCCAGCGGCCGCGATCGTCCCGGCAACGTGCGTCGGGTGGTCTTCGTAGGTCCCGGTGTCGGCGAGGGTGACGCGGCTGCCGCCGGTCCCGTCGTCGAATTCCTGATGGGTGTCCAGGATCAGACCGCCGTCCCAGACCCCGACCGTATAGCCCGCGCCTTCCAGTCCCAAACCCGAAATGCCACCGGCTTTGAGTTGGTCGGCGTTGGTCGTATCGGCGGCGTTCACGTTGTGGACGATGCGAACCGGCTCGGTCAGCGGATCGGGCCCCTCCGCGACGAACACCATCTCGCCCGGCATCGGGGGACTGATGCTCAGCAGCACCCGATCCTCGAACTGTTCGACCCGGAGGTCACGGGGCTTCGACGCCCTTCTGCTCCCGCCTCGCCGCTTCTTCGAACCTCGACGCCGTTGACTTCCGCTTCGCAACGACAAAAGGCGGAATGAATCCCAGATCCCCATGGATCAGCCTCCTTAGAGCTGCGCTAGGCAATTCGGCCCAGTTCACCTGCCTGTTTGACCCGTCCTTGGTAGACCGCGAAATCGAATCCTTCAAACAAATTGCCACAAAATCTTGCAAGAAAAGCACAGAACGATCCGCCCGACAAAACGGTCAAGAGTCGAATCGATTAAAACCCAAATAAGGCTAAAAATCAACCCCCAATTTACCTAATTCGCATATTTGCCTTTAATTCCCCAGGATGACACCCGCCCTTCCGGTACAGGCTTTCCCCCCAATGATGCACCCGCGCAATACGCGCACACGGGTAGCCCACAACTCAGTAGGATGGGCAAACTCAATCGGAGCGCCGGGCACAGCAGACCACAGGGAAAGGGAGAGCACCTTGTCAAAGCCTTTAAGCGTTGTCAACACCCAGTCGGCAATTCCCAAGCTCGCATTCACGCATCAGACTTGCAGCACCTTCCCAAAACACACATCCTCCTGACGGCCAGCAATCCCCCCGCGGGCTAGGGTGTCGCTCGCATCATACGAGCTGAAACCGGTCAAAGGCGCAGAACCGGCCTCTTGCTATGCATGCACTCCCTGTGCCATTCCCGGCAAAACGCCAGCAGAGAGCTGAACACCGTAGATCATCCGACGTAAGTCATTTTTGTGGAAAGATTTACGTCGCTCCATCCGGGGCGGATCGCTCGCGTTCTTCGTGGGGAAGCTACGCCGGCCCGCGTGTAGCGTTTTGCTACGAATGAGGCGTTTTCGTGCGGCAACCGCCCCCACGAACGGGTGTCCTGGCTGCGGATCACTTGGCGACAGCGGCCCCCCGCAAAGTGGCCCGGAATTGGCCAGGCGAACCAGACATTCGGAGATAATGTACTGGTTGCTATGGTGGATCGAGGTACATCTGGAAGGGGAGCAGGCTGCGGCAGGGTGGCGTGTCGAGGAGGCAGAGGAGTTGTTCTACCGGCATGACCGCGTAGGAACGGCCGATAGCGCTTCGAGCAGGTCCGCGATTTTCAGCGGGCCGTCCGCGTCGGTCGGCTTCTGGAGGATCCGGAGGAGCCACGCCCGACTTGCCAGGTGTCGCCTCGAAGGGTGCCACAGTCCGTAGTAGCGGACCTTGTG
>DATKZH010000033.1:0-3131 GCA_035528065.1 Thermoguttaceae bacterium
CGCTTCCTGATGCGATTCAGCTTGGGATACCCCAACATGGACGACGAGCTCAAAATGCTCGACCGGCTTCAGAGGGGGCACCCGCTGGATCGGCTCGAGCCGGTCGTGACGCCCGAGGAGCTGGTGGCGTGCCAGCAGGCGGTCCGTGAGGTACACGTCGACGAGAAGGTCCGCCGCTACTTGACCCAGATCGTCCACGGCACGCGCGAGTGCGACGACCTCAGCCTGGGGGCCAGCCCCCGGGCGTCGATCGCGCTGTTTCGCACGTCGCAGGCGTTGGCCGCGGCGTCGGGTCGCAGTTTCGTGCAGCCGGACGACGTGAAACGGGTGGCCGCTCCCGTGCTCACGCACCGGCTGATTCTCCGGCCCGAGAGCCGGCTGCGCAAGATAACGGCCGAGTCGATCGTGGAGGAGATTGTCGCGGAGGTGCCCGTCCCGATTCTCACCGAGCAAGAAGGGCCCGAGCCGCAATGAAGTGGTTTGTCGGCGCCAGCCTGCTGCTTCTGGTGGCCCTCGCGTTCAACTTGGGGCTTCTCGCCTATTCGATGTACGCCCTGCTGGGCGTGATGATCGTCAGCCGGTTCCTGGCCCGCACCTGGGCCGAGAGCCTCTCGGCCACGCGCGAGTGCAGCCGCGTGTCGGTGAACGTGGGCGACACGGTGGCCGTGGTGATCACGGTGAAGAACTCGGGCAGACTGCTGATCCCCTGGGTGCTGCTGGAAGACCTGCTTCCGCGGCACGCCCTGCTGCCCCCGCCGCCGCGATTGGGCGTCCAAGGACGACGCCTCCAACTGGCGATGCTCCGCGCCCGAGGCCGCAAGACGCTCTTGTACCAGCTCGAATGCCGCCAGCGGGGCTACTTCCAGATCGGCCCCTTGATGATGGAGACGGGCGACCTGTTCGGGCTGCATCGTCGCTACCGGGTGGTCACGGAGCCGCACTTCCTGCTGGTCTATCCGGAGGTGTTGGCGCTGGAAGGGTTCGACGTCGCCTCGCGACGCCCCATCGGCGAGGTCCGCATGACGTACCGCCTCTACGAGGACCCCACGCGAATCGCCGGCGTCCGCCGCTACGAGCCGGGCGATCCGCTCAACCGCATCCACTGGCGGGCGACCGCGCGAACGGGTGAGCTGCACAGCAAGGTCTACGAGCCGTCCACGGTCGCCGGGGCCACCCTCGTGCTGGAATTCCACCAGGACGCCTACCTGCCGCGCGACCGCATGGTCCGGTCGGAGCTGGCCGTGACCGCCGCCGCGTCGCTGGCCAACGCCGTCTACGAAATGAACCAGCAAGTCGGTCTGGTGACCAACGGACGCGACGCCGCCGACCGCATCCGCCAGGAGGGCTGGGACTACGACGTCCGCTCGCGCCGGGCGGCCCGCCGCGTGGCCGAAATGCGCGAGTCGAGCGACCGGCTTCAGCCCCTGGTCGTCGAAACGCGACGCGGCGTCGAGCAGCTCATGCGGATCCTGGAGACGCTCGCCCGGGTGGAATTGACCGACGGGCTGACCTTTCCGCAGCTTGTCTTGGAAGCGGCGAGCCGCCTGCCCCGCGACGCCACGGTGCTGGCGATCCTCTCCTCGGTCAGCCCCGAAACGGCCGTCGCCCTGGGCAGTCTGCGTCGCCACGGCTTCGCGGTCACGGCGATCGTCAACGTCTACGAGGTGCACGACTTCGAGGAAGCCGCCGGACGGCTTCTGGCCGAAGGCATCGAAGCCCGGCATCTCAAAGACAGGGCATCCATCCCCACGCTTTGCCGGGCGGTGTACGGCGTGCCTATCCGCTGACCGGCTTAGCGTCTTCCCCCTACTGCAACCGTTCACGGCGTTCGGTCAAAGTAGCAGGCACACGCCGTGTGCCGTCAGCGGATGCCATGTTCAGGTCAGACCAACGACGGGTCCAAGCGACTCTGCGGCGTACTGGTCGCCGGGCGGACGGCACACAACGTGTGCCTGCTACTTCGCCGGCCGTGAACGGCTTCCCCCTACTTGCGTCCGCCGGCGTCCAGGTCCATCGCCTTCATCCTGCGGAGCTCGATCTCGGCGTAACGTCGCCGGATGACGGGCAGGAGGCCGCCACAGACCACGGTCGCGACTCCGCCGAAAAGCAGGAGCGGGTAATAGACGGAATACGGCTGCCCAGCCCCCAGCGCGACCAGCCCGGCGAGCAGGCCCGCTACTCCGCTCAGTATCATGAGGATGGTCAGGGAGATGACGAACCGCCGCGCCTTTCCGAAGCCGCCCAGCGTGCCCATCAGTCCGCCGAGGCAACCCAGAATCGACCCCCCGATCCCGCCAACGAGCCCCGCCGTGCGGTCGTCCCACCAGGCGCCCGGCGCGGCAGTCGGCAGCTCGGCAGGATGAGGCGCACGATCCGCGTCGCTGCCCGTTCCCGATGCCGAGGCGGCCGCAGGACCGGGTTCGCTCTCCGGGGTCGGCTCCGCCGGGCTTGGGTACTGCTCGATGCGAAGCGGGCTGAGATGCACCGTCCCGGGACCGGCGAAGACGACGTTGATTTCCAACCGCGTGGGCAGCCCCGTGGTCTGGCTGCTCTGGAAGGGCAGAATGAACGGTCGCCAGTCGTAGGAGCCGTCGAGGTTTCGCATCGGGCCGGACGGGGAAAGGGTGCGTGTGAAAAACCGCCCGCCATCGGCGAACGTGCTCCACATCTCCAAGTAGCTACCCGGGGCCACGTCCTCGTGCTTGACCCAGCCGGCGACCTGGTAGGTGAAGCCGTCGATGCTGGGCTTCTCGATGACCGCAACGGTCGCCGCCTTGCGTTCCTTCTCCGAATGCTCGACGATCAACTGCTCCGCCGGGTCGGGCGGCTCGGCGCGATCGAGCTTGCCGGCGAGCAGCTTCCCGGCTTGGTCCCGTTGTGCCCAGGAGATCTCTTCCACCTTTCGTGGTCGGACCAACGGTTGGTCTGGCGGCGGTGCGAACCCGGGCAAGGGGCTCTCATCGTCGGAGTACGCAACCAACCGCAGCGGTCCGAGCGACACGCTTCCGCCCCCGGCGAACACGACGTTCAGCTCGATCCGCCTCGGCGGGCCCATTTGCTTCATGCCGAAGAGCGGCAGCACGAACGCGCGCCAGTCGGAAGTCCATTCGAGGCTTTGGAGCGGCCCGTCC
>DATKZH010000034.1:0-19738 GCA_035528065.1 Thermoguttaceae bacterium
CAAGCTGAATCGCATCAGGAAGCGGTCGAGCTGGGCTTCCGGCAGGGGGAACGTGCCTTCGTGGTCGATCGGGTTCTGCGTGGCCATGACCAGAAACGGCGGCTCCAGCTCGTGCGTGACGCCGTCGACGGTCACCCGCCCCTCGGCCATCGCCTCGAGCAAGGCCGACTGGGTCCGCGGCGTGGCGCGGTTGATCTCGTCGGCCAGGACGATCTGGGCGAAGATCGGCCCCGGGCGGAACTCGAACTCGCTGGTTCTCTGGTTGAAGATTGAGGCCCCGGTCACGTCGGTGGGGAGCAAGTCGGGCGTGCACTGGATCCGCTTGAAACGGCAGCCGACGCTCTTGGACAGCGCCCGGGCAAGCATCGTCTTGGCCACGCCGGGCACGTCCTCCAGGAGAATGTGGCCCTCGCAGAGCCACGAGACGATCGCCAGGATGATCTGCCGCCGCTTGCCTACGATCACGTTTTCGACGTTGGCGATGATCGTCTTCGCCAAGCCCATCACGTCGGTCATCGGGCGCCTTTCTCGAAGGGCAGGCCGGGGCAGGAGGCCCACGCGTCCATCTTTCGGGCGGGTCGAGGCACGAGACCTGCACGTCCATCTCCCGTAGGGTGGGTGCTTGCACCCACGCGGAGATCGCGCCTTTCCTGCGTGCGTGCAAGCACGCACCCTACGAATCTCGGCCTCGGCCCCCCAAAAACCGAAACCGTGCCTTTACGCCGCCTGCTTGTGAATCTAGACGCGGACTCCCGGGAAGTCAATCCACGTGGGCGTTCTCGGCCACGTAGCGGTAGGAGTAGAGCCAACCGTTAGCAACGCACCAAACGTCGCGCCGGCCGCTCACGTGGGCGAAATGCTGCATCAGCGTGGAGCCTTGGACGCCGTCGATCCCGGGCCGCGTGTCGTAGATGACGCTGTTCCGGTAGCGATCGGCGTGCCACATGGCGTAGAAGATGCCGCCCTGGGCGTACACACCGTCGAACGCCTCGTTCAGGGCGGCGACGTCGCCGGCGTAGTACCTCCCCTTGGGATCGCGCAGCTCCATCACCGCGTCGTACGACTTCGTCTGGTACGCGCCGATCCCGTAGTAAGCCTGCTCGACGTTCCAAGGCAGGTAGCCCGCGCTCGAAGGATTGTCGCGCGTGTTCCAGTCCCTCACGAGCAGGAACTCGCCCCGGCAAGTGCGCTCGACGCCGGCGTCCTCGTATCCGCAAGGCAGGATGAACTCGAAGGCGTGCTGCCCGTACGGAACGTTCTCGAGACGTTCGAGGACGTCGTCGCGACAGCCCAGGATTTCGGACTCGTATCCGGCGACCGCATACGCCTTGCCGCTGCACGGATGCGTGCGCGAATGGACGGCGGGCTCCCAGCTCGAGTCGCCGCGGTCCAGCTCTTCCTGCATCCGGGCCCACATCGCCTCGCCGCCGGCCGACCGGCTGTTGATCGCGATCGAGACGGGAATCCGATACGTGCGGCACGCGTGGACCGAGGCCTGGTAGGAGTCCGACCCGTCGTCGGTCATCCCGCGCCACGGAGCGCCCGGGTTCGCGCTCGCGCGCCGGCCCCAGTTGTCGTTCGACAAGGTGTAGGCCGCTTTGCGATCGTCGTAGTACCGGGCGACGGAGTCGAAGCTCGCCGCGTCGACGCCGGTGAACTTCAAGTGGATCGTGGGACTCGTGCCGAACCCGACCGACACGTAGGCCCTGGCCTCATCCCGATTCAGTCGCACGCACTCGACGCCGTTGAAGAGGTCGGCCGAGGTCTTCTCCGGGAGAGTCGTCCACGGACGGGCAGTGGAGTCGCGTCGGCACACTTCCGCATCGCGCCGGACGCCGGAGAGACGAAACACGTACGTGACCGGATACCGGAACCCCCACTTCTTCCACATCGCCTCGCCGATGGAGATCACGAACCCGTCGTTCTCCGCGGCCGTCGTTGAGCGATATGGCGGACCAAGCCAGAGGAGGACGGCGAGTCCAACGAGCACAAGCCCCAGTTGCCTCCTTCGAGAGTTGACCATTTCCTGCATGCTGTGTCTTTCCCCTTGCGGCGCGCACCCGATCAGCACGGCGGTGGGCGCGACAATCCGACATCGCACCGCGTGAAGACCGGATCGATCGTCTCCGGCCGTCTCGTGTTGGTTCTCCGTTCTGGAGACGTGTTTGACGCAGCCCATTGTAGTCTCCGGCCGGTGCGATTCAAACGGGTCGCGGCGTGGAATCACGTTTCGGCGCACCCTTCCGCGCCTCATTGCACTTGGGCATCCGCTCGGGTACATTGGCGGCGAACGGTGCAGCCTGTGACCACAAGAGCGGAGGTCCACCATGGAAAACGGAAGGCTCGGCGTTGCCGTTCACGGGGCCGGCTGGGTGGCCGGGGCGCATGCCGAGGGCTGGAAGAAGAATCCGCACGCGAGGATCGTCTCCGTCAGCGACCTCGACAAGGAGCGCGCCCGGCGGTTTGCCCGGGAGCACGGGCTGGACTGCGCGGTTCGCGACGACTACGAGGAGGTCCTGCGGGACGATCGGGTGGACCTCGTCGACGTGACCAGCCCCAGCCACGTCCACGCCGAGCAGGGGGTCGCGGCCGCGCAGGCCGGCAAGCACGTGCTGGTGGAGAAGCCGATCGCCCTCTCGATGGACGACAATCGGCGCTTGCGCGACGCGGTCGCGGCGGCCGGCGTGAAGAGCCTGGCCGGCTTCTGCCTCCGCTGGAACCCGGCCGCCGAGACGATCAAGTCGCTGGTCGCTGGGGGCGCGATCGGCGAGCTGTTCTACCTGGAGATGGACTACTGGCACGGACTGGGCCCTTCGCATCATGCCTGGGGCCTGCACAGCAAGAGGAAGACCGGCGGGAGCGCGATGCTCTTGGGCGGGTGCCACGCCGTCGACGCCGTGCGCTGGATCGCCGGCGACGAAGTCGAGGAGGTCGCGGCCTTCTCCAACAACAAGAAGGGCCTTTTTGAGTACGACGCCAACGTCGTGGCCGTGATGAGGTTCCGAAGCGGGACCGTCGGCAAGACGTCGACCCTGTTCGACTGCGAGATGCCCTACCAGTTCAACATCGACCTGGCCGGCACCGAGGGCACGATCCGCGACAACCGCGTCTGGTCCAAGCGGCTCTTCCCCGGCCAAACGAGCTGGACGACCATCCCGACGATCCTGCCCGACTCGGCCGACGTCTATCACCACCCGTTCGACGCCGAGATCAACCACTTCGTCGACTGCATCCTCCACGACCGCGAGTCGCACTGCAACATCGCCGATGCGTACCACAGCCACGAGCTGTGCATGGCCATCGATCGGTCGATTGCCGAGGACGGCCGGCCGGTCAAGCTGCCGCTGGAGTGACCATGGAATCGCGAGAAATCGTCCGCCGAGCCATCGAGTTCCAGAGCCCGCCGCGGCTGCCGTTCTGGCAGCACTGGAACCACAAGATGCCCGGGTTCCCCGACGACGTGCACAATATCTGGGAGATGGATCGGGCCGAGGCGGGTTGGTTCTTCGACACCCCCGGCATGGACGACTGGGGCTGTGGGTGGAGCACCACGGAGCAGAAGAACATCGGCCAGGTGACCGCCTTCCCCTTGGCTGATTGGTCGGCCCTGGACGCGTACCGGCCGCCGGATCCCCGCAACCCGTTCTACTACGAGCGGCTCGGGCCGATGATCGACGAGGCGCGGGGCCGCTACGTGGTGCTCACCGCGCACGGGCTGCTCTTCTCGCGGCTGACCAGGCTCCGGGGCTTCGCGGCGACCATGGAGGATTTCTACCTGGAGCCGGAGCGAGCGGGCCGCGTGTTGGACATGATCGTCGACTTCAAGCTCGCGCAGTGCGACGAGCTGAAGCGCCGGTTTGGCGACTCGGTCGACGGCCTGTTCGTGGCCGACGACTGGGGCACGCAGGACGGTACCTTCATCAGCAAGAAGACCTTCGACGAGTTCTTCGCCCCGCGCTACCGGAAGATCTTCGACGCGATCCACGACTGCGGCTGGCACGTGATTCTGCACAGTTGCGGCCGGATCAACCCGTTCGTGCCCACGCTGATCGAGCTGGGCGTGGACGTGCTGAACATGCAGCAGTCGCGGAGCTACGGGCTGGTGGAGTTCGGCGACGAGTTCCGCGGCAAGGTCTGCTTCGCGGCCACGGTGGACATCCAGACGACCATGCCCCGCGGGATCGAGGAGGAGGTCCGTGAAGAGGCGCGGCTGCTGGTCGAGCACTGGAGCACGCCGCAAGGCGGCATGATCGCCTTCGACTACGGCGACTGGCCGGCGATCGGCGTCGCCCCCGAGACGCCCCACGTCATGTTCGACGAGTTCGCCAAGCGGATGCATTACTGGCAAACACCTACATGAGACCGTAGGGTGGGTCGAGGTACGAGACCCACGCGGGCGCAGCGAAGGCGAAGTCAACCGAGAAGCGCGTGGGTCTCGTGCCTCGACCCACCCTACAGCGAACACATGGCGTCATTCATCCTTCATCATTCCTCCTTCATCCTTCCCATGTATCTCCGCAACGACCGACTCCAGAACCCAATGCTCCCGGTCGACGTCGTGCTGCACCCTTCCTGGTGGCACCGCCACGAGGGGATCACGTTCGACGAGGACTTCTTCTACCACCCGGCCCGGCGCGTGGAAGACGAGCGGCGCATGGAGCAGGTGCTCTACGACCGCTGGGGGCAGTTTGGGTTGGGCGAAGACCGGGCGACGGACGTCCCTTGGATCGGACCGGTCCACCTGGCGGCCGGGTATCTCACCTCCGAGATGCTCGGGTGCCGCGTGGACTACTTCGAGGACGGGCCCCCGCAGGTGATTCCCGCCAACATCGACTCGCTGGCGATCTCCCGCGACGCCCCGTTCCAAAGCCCCGCGTACGAGCGATACGAACGTCTGCTCGATGCGCTCCGGGCCAAGCACGGCGACCTGAAAGGCGACGTCGGCTGGGGCGGCATCCTCAACACGGCCCTCGACCTGCGAGGGCAGGCGTTCTTCCTCGACCTCTACGACCGCCCGGAGGCGGCCGCCCGGTTCGCCGCCGACCTGGCCGCGGTGATCGAGCGCTTCACCGGCCGGATCGCCCAAGCGACGGGCAGCACGTCGATCAGCGTGAACCGCAACGTGCGCCACATTGCCGAGCCGGTGCACCTGCACAGCGAGTGCTCGAACGTGATGATCTCGACGGAGGTCTACGAGCGGTTCTTCCTCCCGTTCGACGTCGCGTGGAGCCGCCGCTTTCGCCCGTTCGGCATCCATCACTGCGGCGCGGACCCGGATCGGTTCGCCGAGTCGTACGCCAAGATCCCGCACCTCGACTTCCTCGACGTGGGCTCCGGCGGCAACGTGGCCAAGCTCCGCGGGCACCTGCCCCGCACGTTCCTCAACCTCCGGCTCAGCCCGGTCGAGATCGTCGACCAAACGCCCGACCAGATCCGCGCGACGATCCGCCGGCTGGTCCACCAGTCCGATAACCCCTGGCTCACGGGCGTCTGCTGCATCAACATGGACGACCAGGTGAGCGACGAGCAGGTGGCGGCGATTTTTGGAGAAGTGAAGACGTTGCGAGAAGAGTACGCGGCGGGCGACGTTTGAACCGAGTCGCGTGAGCCGTGCCAAGCGGCCGGAATCACGCGCAACCCTGACCGCAGCGTTCAGCCCGGCCGGCCACTCGTCCCGCGGGTCCGCGCGCCACGATCCGAGCTCGATCGACCCACCTCTTTGCGACGCGGGAGCGCCGTGAGGAGGTCGTTGACGCGTTTGGCGAACGCCTGGAGGAAAGTCGGCGTAAGTCATTCCTCTCGAACGGGTTAGGGCGGCTCGCGCGGAACGCGCTTCGTTGACGCGGCCTCCTTCTTGCGTACGATAAGACAGCACGCTCGGTGCAACGACTACCCTTGGCAGCGGCCCCGGGCCAAAGCGGGCTCAGCGCCGCTGTCGGCGGCCTCGTCGGTGGGAACCGAGCGGCAGGTCTTCGATCACGCCATGATGAACCGACAGCGTCGAACCTCCGTCTGTCGCGAGGGCTGGTGCTACCTGCTCCTGCTGGCGTTCGTCTTTGCCTGGGCGATTCTGCGGGAGGCCAACTTGTTGTTGATCGTTGCGGGCCTGATGTGCGGGCCGATCGTGTGCAGTTGGCGGCTGGCGAGGAGGACGCTTCGGGACGTCCAGGTGCGGCGAACCGCGCCTCGGGCCGTCTATGCGGGCGAGCCGCTCGCGGTCGAAATCGAGTTGCGCAGCGCCCGGGACCGACGCGGAAGCTGGGCGCTTTGGGTCACGGACCACGTGCGTCGGGAAGACGACGTTCCGGGCAATGGGTCGCAGAAGCCGGCGACGCTGTTCTCATACGTTCCCGCGGGAGGGACTCGTCGACGTGCTTACCACGGTCGGTTTTTCGAGCGAGGGCGCTACCGGCTCGGGCCGTTGGAGGTCTCCACGCGGTTCCCGTTCGGGCTGCTTCGGGGGACGATCACCCCGGATCAAGAGGAGACGCACGCGCTCACCGTGTTCCCTCGGCTCGGTCGGCTGACGCCGGCCTGGAAGGCGCGGCACCGCGAAGCCTTGCAGGGGGCGCGTGGGGGACGTCGGCCCGGCCGCGCGCCCGGCGCCTTCTGCGGCGTGCGTGAATGGCAAGCGGGCGACAGCGTGCGTCGGGTCCACTGGCGGAGCACGGCGCGGCACGGCGAGGTCGTGGTCTGCCAGTTCGAGCAGCCTCGCAGCCGCGACGTCGCCGTGTTGCTCGACTTGTGGCAGCCCGGTGAGCCTGGCGTGGAGGACCTCGAAAATCTCGAGCTGGCGGTCAGCTTCGCGGCCACGCTGGTCGCCGAGGTGTGCCGAAGGGGAGGTGGGCGTCTACTCCTGGGCATCACGGGCGCCGAGCCGGACCTGACGACCGGTTCTCCGTCGGCCCCGCTCGTGGAGCACGCGATGGAGCGGCTGGCCGTGGCGAAGGGTTCCGAGGAAGATCACTTGCCGGGGCTTCTGGACGCCGCCCTCCGACAGATCAAGCCCGGCACGGAGGTCGTGCTGGTCAGTCCGAGACGAGGTCCTCTGAGCGACATGCTGCGTACCGCCCCCGCCGGCACCGATCCTCTGCCCGAGCCGGCCGGAAGCGAGATCCGTCTGGTGAGCCCGGCGGATCCCGGATTTTCCCAATACTTTCAGCCTGAGCCGGCCGTCTCAAGCGAATAGGCACTCTGCGGAGCTGATCCCTTGCGCGTTCGGCGGCTATTGAACGTGAACATCGCCACCCTGGCCGTCCTGGCGACGGTGATGTTGGGCATGGGTCGACAGAGCGTTGCCCTGCCGCTGGGGATGCTCCTGGCGGTATGCGCCTCGGTATGGCTGACGGACGTCACCGGCCGCTTCCGGCTGAGCGCCGCGGCAGTCAACGTGGGCGTGATCCTGGCCGCGGCGGTGTTGATCGGGCGGATGATGCGGTCTCGATGGACCTTGGACTTTCCGGCGGTGGCCGAGGTGTTTTTCTGGGTGCAGATTCTCCTCCTTTTCGAGGAGAAGACGCGCCGGACATGGTGGGACCTGATCGCGTTGAGCCTTGTGCAGGTGCTCTTGGCGGCGATGATGAACCAGGGACCGCTGTTCGGCCTGGTGCTGGTGGTCTTCCTGTTTTTCGGGTTGTCGGCCTTGACGCTCTTGCTCCTCGATCGGGAGCAGACCTCACGTCATCGAGCGGGTCGAACCCCAGGGTCGGCGGAGGTCTCGCCGCGACCGGGCGACGTGGACCGATTCCGCTGGGGTCGGCTGGGCAAGATCGCGCTGGCGACGTTGGCCGTGGGTCCGCTGTCGCTGTTCCTGCGGTACCGAGAACCGGCGCCGGAAGTCGCCGGGGAGAGTGACGCCGCGACGCCGTCATCAAGCGCCGGGCGCTGGCCCTTGTGGGGCAGGACGCCGGTTTTCGCCGACTCCCCGGCTCCTCGGCGGGACCAGCCGGAGTTAGGGGGCGAGTTCTGGGGCCGCATCGGCGGCATGGCGCTGACCAGCCTGCTCGTGTCGCTGGTCGTCTTTTGTGCGGTTCCCCGGTTCGGGCGTTTCGACTTCATGTTCCCCCGCTTCGGACGCGTCAAGTGGAGGGAATCTTCGCTCCGACGATCCGTCGGGTTCTCTGACCGGGTGACGCTGGGCGAGCTGGGCATGATCATCGAGAATCCGGAGCAGGTCCTCCAGGTCCGGTTCGTCGATCCTGGGACCGGCCAACGATACCCGGTGCAAGGCGACGTGTTCCTTCGCGGAGCGGTGCTCACCCGATATCAGGCCGGTCACTGGGAGCACGAACTAGCGAAGCCCCGCTTTCGGCTGCTGAAGCCGGACGAGCGGCCGCCCGACGGCTCGCTCGTGCGTCAGGAAATCACGATCGAACCGATGGATCGCGAGGAGCTGTTCTGTATCTGGCCGTTCGTCATGACGCAAGAGGACGAACGGCTCCAGTTCGACGCCCCCCGGGAGCGTCTGCGACGGCCGGCGGAGATGCGGGAACAGAGGTTCTCGTTCGAGCTGGGGACCACGGCCTTCGTTGAGGGCATGCAGGAATCGCTCACGCCGTGCCAAAACCCCGTCGACGCCCAACCTTTGCTCCAATGGCCTTCCGGCTCCCTGCCGGGGCTGGCGGCCCTGGCCGACCAGTGGATTGTCGAATCGGGCATTCCGGCGGACGATCCGCTCAATCGGGCTCGCTTTCTGGAACGCCAACTTCGCGAGTCGGATCGATTCGTGTACAGCTTGGAAGGCACCGCACGCGACGGCATGCTCGACCCGATCGAAGATTTCATCGTCAACAACCCCCGGGGACACTGCGAATACTTCGCCACCGCACTCACCCTGATACTCCGCAGCCAGGGCATTCCCGCGCGGCTGGTCGTCGGCTACAAGTGCGACGAATACGGCTACCTGAGCCAGGCCTACTTGGTTCGACAGTCCCACGCCCACACTTGGGTGGAGGCTTACGTGGCGCCGCAGGACCTCTCGCCCGAGCTGCGCCAGCGCAGTCGCTCTGCGGATTGGTCGAACGGAGGCTGGCTGCGGTTGGATCCGACGCCGGTCGGTTCCGGGGCCGGTGCCACGGTGGGCAGCGTGGCCCGGGAAATGGGGAGCTGGTTCCAGTGGCTCGGCTCCGTCTGGAAGAGAGACGTGCTGGGGATGAGCCAAGCGCGGCAGCGCGAATTGATCTACCGTCCGCTGGCAACCGGGGCGATACTGACGATTCGCAACGTCGTCGATCCCCAGTGGTGGCGCACGGTTCTCCGGACTGCCGGCCGGGAAGTCGTTGCCCTCCCGTGGAGATTGTGGGAACGCGGGTCCCTGGGCCGGCGCGTCGTGTTGCTGGTCGCGGTGCTGGCTTCCGGGCTGGTGCTCGCCTACTACGGCTCTCGGTTCCTGCCCCGGAAACTCCGTCGGCACTTGCCCGGTTTGGGCGACGCAAGAGCAGGCAACACGCGGCCCCGTGTTGCGTTCTACCGCCGCCTGGAAGCCGTGTTGGCTCGACACGGCCTGAATCGCTCCGTCTCGCAGACCCAGCGAGAGTTCGCCCGGGAGGCGGGCGCGAGAATCGTCGCATCGACCGGCCAGTCCGGGCTCATCCATCTGCCGGCCCGGGTTGCCGAGGCGTTTTATCAAGTTCGTTTCGGCGGGCAGGCGCTCGCCCCGCGCGAAGCCGCCGCGGTCGACGAGGCCCTGACCCGGCTCGAGCAGGCGAGCGACGGAAGGCAGGACGGACGGCAGGACGGAAGCCTTCGCGATCGGGAGGGGCCGCCGGAGTCCTGATGGAGAGGACTCGGGGAGTTCAACGGCCCGAGTCGGCCAAGGTGTGGCTAGAAGAACTCCGCGTACCAGTCCTTGAGCGCATCGACCCCGCGGCGGACGGCGAGGGTTTCGTTGGCCAGGGTGAGCATGCGGCAGCCCTTTTCGACGCATCGGGCGGCGTAGTCGGGGCCGGCGGGGACGGTGCCCCAGGGCTTGTTGTGGCGGCGACAGGCCTCGGCGACGCGGTCGATGGCCTCCCAGACCTTCTCGTGATTGACCTGGGCCGTGCATCCCAAGGCCTGGGACATGTCGCCCGGGCCGACGAACAGGAGGTCGACCCCCTCGACGGCCGCGATCCGGTCGACCTCGTCCAGCGCGCCCAGGGTCTCGATCTGGATGGCGACGAAGCCGTCGCGATTGGCGTCGGTGACCAGCTCCGGGAGCGGCTTGTAGGTGTAGCGGGCATCGAACCCGCTGGAGTTGAGGCCGCGGTCGCCCCGAGGGCCGAACTTGCACCAGGTGACGAACTGTTCGGCCTCGGCCGCCGAGTTGAGCCGGGCGGCCATCAGGCCGTCGGCCCCCGCCTCCAGATTCTGGGTGGCCACCGAATAGCCCGTCGGAGCCATCCGGACGAAGAGCCCCAGCCGGTTCGCCCGGGCGAAGGCAGAAGCGATCTGAATCTGGGGCACGGTCATGCCGCCATGCTCCTGGTCGAGCCAGAGGCCGTCGAAGCCGCCGGCCATGCCGAACACATCGAAGACCACGGGATGCACGATGCGGCTGACGGAGAAGACGCGGAGCACCCTGCCGGTCGCCAGAAGGTCCTGAAAGAGACGGGCCATCACGAGTTTCCCGCAGTTTGGGGGCAGCAGATGTCGAAAACCAGTAGGAATCAGGAGTCTGACAACGATTCCCCAGACGGTCAAGCGACCAGGTGGCAGGCCCGCATCTTGGCCCCCTTTTGGGCCAGTTTTGCGGGAAACACGACGCGGGAGACGATTTTCTGGAAATATTCTGGAGCTTGGCGCGAACCAATAACGTAGTTGAGCGTCTATCAGGCGGGGGCCTACCGGTCCCTTTGTCGCGCGGTCCTGCGTACCCGGCAGGGCTCTTGACGGCAACGGCGATTCGTGGCACCCTAAAGATAGTAGGGGAGGGAAGCCTTTTCTGCGGCCCGATGGGGTCGCCGGCTGCCCTTTCCCGAGTGTGTTTGTTTCTGTTCTCTCGAACCGCGCAGCAGCGCAGAGGTCCCGTGATGGGTAAGGCAATCCGCAATCTGATCGCCGGCAAATTCGACGTGGATGGCATTGGCCAGATCGCCAACGTCGTGGTCGACGTCGTGACCGGTATGCCCTTGCGCGGGTTGCGCCTCTCTGAGACTGCGCGGTCTCTCCTAGTACGGCTCGCCTGGCGTGTGGGAGCCGGTCACGTGGCAACAGTCCCCTGTTGCTTACGGCCGGTCCATGCGGGCGCGACGTGGACGCCTGAACCAGCCAGTTCAGGCGCGTGCCCGTCGCGCTTGTACAAGCGCCTGGGCAGGCCGAGGTCGGCGATACGGTCCGGCAGATCTTAAGGCCCTGTTGGCCTCGAGAGACGTCTACCGGACGTACCTTGCGGATCCTCGGCTGAGCCGGCGGCGGAATGTCTTCGCCTTCTTGCATTTCCGCCTGCTCTCCATCGCCCTAGGTCTTGGCCTTCGGTCCGTGCATGGAAGAGGAGGGAGAACGATGACACTCAACAATCGTCAGACGACTTTCGAGAAGCAGCAACTGGTGCGGCTGGTCCGGGCCGCCCAGAACGGCGATCGGCACGCCTTCGAGGCGCTGTTCGAGAGCTACCAGCGCGCCGTGTACGTCACCGTTCTCCGCCGGCTGGGCAACGAGGCCGAGGCGCAGGAGCTGTGCCAGGAGGTGTTCATCCAGGCGATGCGGAAGATCGGCCAACTGCGCGACCCGCTCTGCTTCGGCGGATGGCTGCGGTCGATCGCCAATCGGATGGCGATCAATCGGGCCGTGCGAACCCGGCCGACGCTGACGCTCGAGTCGGACCAGACCGAGCCGCGCTACGCGGAGCAGGAGACTCCGCTGGACGAGGTCCTCGCCCAGGAGCAGCGGGACCAGGTTCGGGTGGGCCTGACCCGGCTGTCGGAGATGGACCGCGACACCCTGGTGGCGTTCTACTTCCGGGGTCGGTCGCTGGTCGAGATGAGCGACGAGTTCGACTCGCCGGTCGGCACGATCAAGCGGCGGCTGCACGTCGCCCGGAAGCGGTTGGCCAAGGAGCTGTCGGCCTTGGCGCCGGCGTAAAAAAACCGGCCTCCCCGTTGCCCAGTGTTTCTGGAGCAGCGGGGAGGCCGGCTTGTCTTGGCGAGGAGAGGTCCTTTTCGCCGGGCTACGGGTTGAGGATCCCGAGCTGTTCCTCCTCCTCTTCCTGGATGATGATGCGCGGCGTGACCATCATCATCAGGCTTTGGGTTTCGCGGCCGATGCCCACGTTCTTGAACAGCCGGCTGACGTAGGGGAGCTTGTTGAGGATCGGCACGCCGAACTCGTTGCGGCCTTCGCTAAGCCGCTTGATGCCGCCCAGGAGCACGGTTCCGCCGTCGGGCACGCTGACGGTGGTGGTCACGGTGACGAACGAGAAGGTGGGCAACTGCACCGTGGTGCCGGACCGGGTGGTGGTCCCCCCGCTGCTGCTGGACGTGTTGTCGTTTGGCGTTTCCTGGTCGCCCTGCTGGGAGCTGTTCACGGTCGTCGTTTGGGAGCCCTCAAAGGTGAAGGTCTCCACGTCGCCGATGCGGCTGAAGAAGGGCACGACGGTGAGGCGCACGAAGCGTCGGTCGTCGGAGACCACGGCCTGGACCGTGAGGAACGTGCCTTCGGAGAGGACGACGATCACCGGCTGCTGAGCCGCGGCGAAGTCGCCCACCACGGGGATCACGCTGATGACGAACGGGCTTTGCGAGGTGTCGGAGACGAAGGCCTGCTGGCCGTTGAACAGGGTGACCTTCGGGGCCTGAAGGATGTTGCTCCGGCGGTCGCCTTGGGCGGCGCTGACGAAGAAGAACGCCTCGATGTCGCTGAGGATGGCAAACCCGAGCTGGGCACCCGCCGTGGCGTCGAAGCCGCCGAACTGCGGGACCGCCAGCCCGAAACTGTTCTGCTGGAACGGAATGTCCAGGTCGGCCGAGAAGACGCCGGGGCTCGACAGGCCGACGGTGACGCTGCTTGGGTTGTTGTGATCGGTGTCGGCGGTATCTCGGACGGGCTCCGTGCCCGGATCCCGGTCCTCGTCGTCGCCGCCGACCACGCGGCCGAAGACTTGGAACGGCCGGTCGACGTCGTCGTCGATGTCGAAGTCGAAATCGATTCCGATCCGCTCGAAGAAGTTGTCGTTGAGGGTGATGAACCGGACCTCGATCGTCACCTGGAGGTCCTGCATGCGGCGCAACTGCTCCAACAGGTCGACGAGCTGGTCGTGGACCTCTTGGGTCTGGCTGACGACGAGGCTCAGATTGGTCTCGAAGGGGGCAATCGAGCCGGGGCCGCCGACGTCGTCCCAGCTTTCGGGCGCCACGGTGGTGGTGATCAGCTCGATGAGGCTGTCGAAATCGGCCATCGCGCCGCCGCCCAAACCGCCGGGGCCGCCGAAGCCCATCGGCATGCTGCCCGGCGAGGAGGTCCCCGCCTGACCGGTAGGCATTTGGGCGAGCACCGTAGGACTGATCATGGCGTTGTTCCGCGCCCCGGAGCGGCTGGCGACCACCGCCAGCGGCGATCCGATCCCGCCAAACGGCCCTTGCCCGCCGAAGCCCACGCTCCCCAAGGCATCATGGTACGCGCCGGCGAGTCCCATCCCCGTGCTCGGCACGAAGTTCGGGATCGGCACCACCAGGTCGGCCACGTTGTACACCTGCTGGTAGAGATCGCCGTCGCGGTACTGCTCGCTGGTGATCTTGAGGACTTCGTCCTTGATCACGTAGCTCAGGTGCAATGGCTCGAGAATGAGATTCAAGGCGCTTTTCAGCGAGATTTCCTGGCTCAGGTTGATCGTGATCGGATCGTCGGTGGTAATGCCCTCATCGGCCAGCCCCTGGGGATCCAGGTGGAGGTTGACCGCGGCCATTCGGGCCAGGTAGTCCATGACCTGGCTCAGGGGCGCGCTGTCGAACTCGAGCAAGACCGGGGTCTTCAGCTTCTGCTCGATTTCCAGCTCCCCTTCCGTACGACGTCGACCGTGCTCGGCGGTCCACGCTTGGCGTCGGAGGCTCAGGGCTTCCCACTCCCTGGCATCACCGAAGACGTAGGGCTCCATGTCGTTGCGCGGGATGGCCGCCAGCTCAACCCCGTGCATTTGCTCCCAGAACCCCTCTTCTCTTTGGGCGCGGAGGTCCAGGTTGCTGAAGTGGTGGCGGACCAGCCTGGACGTGGTGAGCAGTTGGAGGGTGAGCGGGTTGTCCGGATCCAGCTCCGCCGCCCGCTTGGCCACGACCTCGGCCTCTGCGAAACGCTCCTCGTCCATCAACTGGTTGTATTCTTCGACACACAGCGCCAGCTTCTCCTGAACGTCGAAAGTCATTTGGCGCTCGCGATCGATGTCCTCGCGGGTCCGCTGGCTTCGCTCCTCCAAGTCAATTCGAGCCCGGTTCTGTTCGATGTACTGCTGCATCTCGGCGAGGCTGCGGTCGACTCGTACCAGGAGCCGGTCCCGAGCCGTCGGTTCGAGGCCGGCGGCTTCGACCTTTCTGCGAGTCTCATCCAAGAGCGCCAAGGCGCCTTTGGGATCGGTCTGGCGCAATGCCTTGGCTTCGCCCTCCTGATGAGCGACGTCCACGGCCACCTGCTGATACAGACTCCGCTGGGCTGCCGCGGCCTGGTCGATCATCGAGGGGGCCGGCGGTCCGGCGGCCCCCGGGGATAGCATCTGGAGACGCTCCTGGAGCTGCTGCGCGGTGATCGGATCCAGTTGGTCGCGGTAGTCGGCCGCCTGCCGGAAGTACTCGTTCGCCCTGGCCGTGTCGTGGGCCATCAGGGCCGCCTCCCCCTGTTGGAACAGGGACTCGCCCACACTCGGCCCGGGCATCGATGCTTGGGGAGACATCGAGGGCGAGGGCGGGGCGGGTGTGGGGGCGCCGAAGCCTGATCGGTAAGCCCCGAAGGGGACTGCCGGTGTCGGCTGTTGGGCACCGGCCAACATGTTTCGGGTTCGGTCGTTCGACTGATCGTACACCGCATGGGAGGCCGTGCGATCCATCTGCGGATTTCCGGTCGCCGGCACGATGTCCTGCCCACCAACACCCACCACGCCAGACGGCGAGAAGCGGTCCTGGCGGCGAACTGTGGCGATCCGCTTCAGGAGGCCTTCCGGATTGGCCTGGTAGGGTCCGAAGCTGACACCCTGCCGGGAGGCCAAGGTTGCCAGGTGCTCGGCCCGGTCGTATTCCCGGTACGGGAGCAATCCCTCGGCCTGCTCCATCAGGAGCCGGGCGTACTGGCTGCGAAAACCTTCGGAGTTGCCCCGTTCGGCCTGCTGGGCCATCACGTCGTTGTAGCTGCGAATGACGGATTCCACTTTGGCGGGGCTGTCGTCCAGAGGACCGTACTGGACGCCGAGGGCATTGGCTTGCTGGACCATTTCGTCGGCACGTCGCACGTCACCTTCGGCCAGAGCCCGGCGCGCGGCCAGCAAGAATGGGCCACTCCGCGCCGAGGAGCCGTTTTCGGAGCCCGGCCCAAGCGGTGCGGCCTGATCGATCGGCGGAAGCGGCCTGACGTTTCTGGTCGTCGTGCCGACGGCTTGGGCCGAGTCGTCCAAACGACCGCCGCGGCGAAGAATCTCGCCGGCCAGCTTCGTGGGCGAGTCTTCGCCCGGGCCAAACGTCGCCTGCTGCTCTGCTGCCTGGCGATACCAGTGGGCGGCAGCCGGCAGATCGTTCTGGGTTAATTCCGTCCGCCCGTTCAAGAGGTAGCTCTTGGCCCTGCTTTTGGCATCGGGAAGAGCCGTGGCCGAGCCGTCGTTGCGGGCGGCAAAGGGATCCGTCACGGGGGCCCTCTTGTTGCCGAGCGACAGCGGGGAGAACAACTGGCTCGGACGTGCCGGGCTGGCCGCCTTGCGTGTCCGTTCCAGGTCGCGACGCACGTTCTTGGGCGTATCGCCGCGGTCGAACGGGCCGTACTTCACGCCCATCGCTTCGGCTTGAGCCAGCAAGGATTCGGCCGACTCCAGGTCATTCTCGGCCATTGCCTGGCGGGCACGCTTGAGCAAGTCGTCGCAACGGCGACGTGCTTCGTCCGAGCGATAGCTGGCGGTCTGACTCGCACCCGCCGTTCCGAGGGAAGCGTCGTTGCCCGTAGACAACGGCCCCGCGAAGCTGACGCCCACGGAGCACGAGAGCACGACTGAAATCAGGCCGGTGAGGATTCTTGCGGTCGTTTTCAACACGATTCTCCTTTCGAGACTCGCACGGTTCCCATTCCGTTGGGACGGACTCGACATCGGTTGATTCCGCGCAGGGCGGACGCAGACGGATCGCCATTCGGGCGGGAGTTCCAGCCGGAAGTCCAGCGCACGCGGTCGCACCGCATCCGATGGATTCTCCGCCGGCGGAACGCCAGCGACGAACGGCTGTTGGATTTGCCTGCCAAGGATTCGGTAGAAGAGAGCGGGATAAATACCCGGACCCGAAAAATGGGTCAAGGGCACTTCCGGCGGATTTCGCCTTGCGAGGGGCTTTTTTTGCGGAGTGGCGTGCTCTCGCAACCCGTGAAGAAGCCGCCAAGGGGCCGCAACCGAGCACGTTGACCGATTGCGTGCTTGTGGTGCAGGCGTCCCGACCGGACTGGCAAGAACAAAGAAGGCCCGCGGATTTGATGCCGTCCGCGGGTCTAAGGATCGCAGAAACATAAGTGGGGCACGATTCCATCGTGCCAGGCACGTTGGAAACGTGCCCCACGGCCATATCGCGACAGTTGTTTCTTGCGCGGGCCTAAGTCCAGATTTCGCGTCCGCGCATGAGCAACCTAGTAGTCGCTCGACGAACCTCGCGACCGCCGGCCCCTGCCTCGCCTGCCGGATCCTTCCTCGTCGGCGCCGAGACCGTACATGTCCATGCCCTCCATGGCAGAATCGCCTTCCATGCCGGGCATCATGCCGTCCATCGGGCTCGGCTCCTTACGTTTTGGGCGTCGTTCCTCTTCGACATGGTAGGCGAGGTAGTCGTCCTGGTCGTCCAGTTCGTTGCGGACGATGAGGCTGCCGTCCGGTCCCATCAGCAGGAGGCTGCCCGGCTCCGTCAGACTCCGGTCGGTGCCGTGCAAACGATCGCCGCCATCGATGTCGAGCACCAACATGTTGGTTGCGTGTTCGATTTTCTCTTCTTCCTCTTCGTCCTCATTGGCCTTGGCGCGGCGCCTCGGCGGCGGTTCGGCACCACCCATGCCCGGCGGCATGTACCCCATCGACGACTCTTCCCCGGCCTCCTCCGCGCCCGTGTACCCCGGGCCCATTCCCATGGGGCCGCGTCTCGTCTCCTCGGCAATCGCGGCCTCGAAATTGGCCAGATGACCGCGATAGACCGTGTAGTCCTGCGACGCTTCGAACCCGTCTTCCATTCGGAGGGTCACGGTGACCACCTGAGCGCTCGGCTCGTAAAGGATCGTGGGCGGGGCCTTGACCGGCCCGGCCACCAGTCGGGAGTCGTACGGCACGGTCGCCGTATCCGAGGACTCGCTCCAGCCATCGGGTTCGATAGAGTACTTCGCGCCCAACTCCTCCTTGAGGACGTATTGCTCCGGAAGCTTGTAGTTCGGATTCTTCAGCACCGCTTTGACGCGATACCGGTAGCGATTGCCGGGCTCGACGTCGAAATCGAAGAAGCGGAACAACTGGTACTCGACCGGCTTCTGCGCCCGCATGCCCGCCCCGGTACGTCCATCCATTCCATACCCGTAACCGCCGGGCATGCCAGACCCTTCCGCCCCCATCGAAGCGTCGTAGTCCGGATACGATCCACCCATACCCCCAGAAGGTCCACCGGGCATCCCGGGCATCCCGGGCATCCCCGACCCGTACATGCCCCCTCCCGTTCCCGGCATGCCCGACCCTCCGAACTCGCCGCCCGCGCCGCGCCGCATGGCCATCGGACCTGCGAACTCATCGACCTCGGACTTTCCGGGCGCTTCCGTGCCGGGAGCGCCTTGCAGCTCGCCGGCCTCCCCCGGCTCCGCCGCAGAGCCCGGTTGCTGGCCGTATAGCGATCCGCGCTCCGATTCGGGCATGTCGACCGCCAGCGGGATCTCCGGATAGTGGGCGACCTCCGGGCCCAAATCGCCTTTGATCAGCGGGGGCAACGGGAAGACCATCGGATAGATCGCGCCCTGAGGCTGCGGGGGAAAATACCTCCGGTCGACCAATTCCCTCCCGCCGGCGCTGTACCCTGCCGCCTGGAATGCTTCCAGCAGCTTGATCGGCTTCCAGAGCCGCGCCAGTTGCTCGGGGTCCTCGTCGCCGGTCACCTCCGCCCTCTCAATCCGGTAGCCGAGGTACATGGGCACGTCGCGCTGCCAATTTCGGACCACGGCATCCTCGAACTGCGTCTTATACGCCTCCATTTGGGCCTGGATGTCGATGAGGCCGGTGACCACGACCCAGCGCCGTCCCTGCGCATTCCGGGTCGAGTTCACCGACACGGCCGCGTCCCGCCCCATGGACCCGCTGCTGGTCGCCTGCATTGCCCCGTGGCCCGCCGACGCACGCAGGTCCTTGATTGCCATCAGCGCCGGCTCCTCGCGTTTGCGGCGCGGCGGCGAGATTGGCGCATTCCACACCACTGTATGGACGAAGGGTTCCGGCGGGATCGGTTCCAGGATCTTCGGGGCGTCCACAGTCCCGTACGGATGGACTTCGATGCCTTTGGCCGCCAGATAGGCGCGCGGATCTGTCCCCGACCAATGGTTCGTGGCCGCCTTCGCCTGGTCGCTCAACTCCTCGGGAGAGAAATCGGGCCCCAACCCGCCAATCGTTCCCACGGCCCGAACCGCGAAGAGCAACAGCAGGAGTACGACCCCCCCAAACACGAACTTCTCAACGTGCTGAATGCAGAACTCTTTCATCGAGTTCACATCGAGACTCGGTTTCATTGGTCTACCTCCTCTGCGTCTTCCGTCCAGGGCGGACCCGAGCCGACGTGACACTCACGCCGCGGGCCGCCCAACCTTCTCTTTCTGTTACGGATTCCCTCCTCCGGCCGCCGGTGGTGTGGCCGGAGCGGTTGGCGTCGCTGCGGGAGCCCCGGTGGGCGTTGCGGCGGGCGGCGTTGCGGCGGGCGGCGTTGCTGGTGCTCCCGCAGGTGGGAATACCGGTGCGCCGGCAGGCGGCATTCCTGGCGCTGCGGCAGGCGGCATTGCTGGTGCTCCCGCAGGTGGGACTACCGGTGCGCCGGCAGGCGGCATTCCTGGCGCTGCGGCAGGCGGCATCGGCGCTTCTTCACCGGCCGAGCCCGTCCCGAGCTTCTCGCGATCCGGGGGATTGAAGACGTAGATAATCCCTTGGATCTCGATGGGCATGTCGTAGGTCGTCTGCTGATCGCGGTTCTGAGCCGTTGGACCTCCCCCCATGTTGTAGGCCGAGGCACCGCTTTCTTCCCCGTACATGTCGCCGCCACCCATCCCGGGCATCATGCCCCCCCCCATTGGCATCCCGCCACCGAACGCGCCCCCGTAGGCGCTGTCCATGCCACTGCCGGTCGTACCCAAGTTCAAGGTGCCCCCTTTTCCCGGGTTGAGGCCGACCTGCCAGACCACAACCGGCATGGGGGAGTTGGCACAGTTGATCAGCAAGTTGGCGACTCTCCGCTGGTCGACGACCAGAAGCATGCGAACGGGCATCATCTTGAATTCGGCGAACGGCGGCGAGGCGGTGGCCGCCAGCGGCATCCCGTTCTGGTCGACGTAGCGGTAATTGATCAGTTGGGACTTGATCCGCTCT
>DATKZH010000035.1:0-7347 GCA_035528065.1 Thermoguttaceae bacterium
TGCAGGTTGTAGGTCACCTCGTCGGCCTCGACGCGGATGAGCGAGGGCGTGACGGTGTTGACGGCCGCGTGGAACTGATCGAGGGCGACGTCCTTCAGCGCGTCGGGGAAGAGCTCTTGGGCATCGGGGAAGTGCTGCTCCCAAAAGGCCCGCGATCGGCCGACCTGGTTCTCCCAGAAGCGGGACTGTGACTCGTGAATGCCCAGCGAGATGAAAGAGCCCATGGGGGTGAAGGCGTGGTCGGGGTCGAGCCCCTGTTCGTAGAGTCCGTGGCCGGCCTCGTGCATGACGCCGAAGAGGGCGCCGGGCAGGTAGTTTTCGTCGTAGCGAGTGGTGAAGCGGACGTCCTGGCAGCCCATGGAGGTGCAGAAGGGGTGGACGGAGACGTCGAGGCGGCCGGCGTCGAAGTCGAAGCCCATCTCGGCGGCGAATTTTCGCCCGAGGTCTTCCTGAATGCTGCGGGGATAGTGCCGCTGGAGGATGGAGAAGTCGGGCTTTTTGGGCGCGTCGGCGATGGCCCGGACCAGGGGGACGAGTTGCCCGCGGAGGTCGGCGAAGACTCGGGCGATCTCGGCGGTGGAGGCCCCGGGCTCCCATTCGTCCAGTAGGGCGTCGTAGGGCTCGCCTTGGTAGCCGATGTGCTCGGCCTGGCGGCGTTTCAGGTCCAGCAGCTTGGACAGGGCGGGTGCGAAGGCGCCGAAGTCGGAGGCTTCCCGGGCCTTGCCCCAGGCGTCCTTGGCCAGGGCGGCGGTGCGGGCGATCTCTTTGACCAGTTCGGTGGGCACCTTTACGGCCCGTTCGTAGACGCGGCGGGTCTCGCGGATGTTGGTGGCCCGGACCGGATCGTCGTCCTCGTCGCTGCATTGGCCGAGTAGCTCGCCGACCTGGGGATCGGTCCGCCACTCGTGCTTGAGCCCGGCGACGAGGGCCGAGGTCTCGGCCCGGCAGCCCACGCCCTTGGGCGGCATGAAGGTGTCCTGGTCCCATTCGAGGAGGGCCTCGATGGCCTGGAGCCGGCCGATGTCCTTGATCCGTTCGAGCAGCTTCGCGTAGGCGTGTGACATGACGTGGGTCGTCCTTCTCGGCGCACGGTGTTCGTTTGCGACGGCTGGCAAGGTATCTGTTCCGGGCGGCGAAGGCTACGGGCTGGCGGTAAAAAGTCCAGTTCCGCTCCCGCGCTGCGAGCGGGCGGCATATGATGGTGGTCGGCATCGTCGTCCGCGGCGGGGGGCCCGCAAGCCGGGCTCGAAGGGCGAGCGCGGGGTCTCGATGCGTTTTTGCGAGATCGGTCGCCGCCCGGGGGCGGGCGATGGTTGTGGATGGGTGAGTTGTGCGCATTGGCGATTTCCAACTTGCGACCAACCTTCTGTTGGCGCCGATGGCCGGGTATTGCGACCTGTCGTTCCGTCTGGTGGTGCGGTCGATCGGCGGGCTGGGATTGGCCTGCACCGACCTGCTGAGCCCGCACGGCCTGCTCCGGGCGACGCGGCGTTCGCGGGAACTGGCCGCCACCTGCCCCGAGGATCATCCGTTGTGCATGCAGCTCTACGGCTGCGACGCCGAGCTGATGGCCGACGGCGCCCGCTGGGCCCGGGATCACGGGGCGGAGGTGATCGACATCAACATGGGTTGTCCGGCGGAGAAGGTGGTCAAGAAGGACGGCGGCGTGGCGTTGATGCGCGATCCGGAGCGGGCGACGAGGATCGCCCAGGCCGTGGTCAACGCGGTGGATCGGCCGGTGACCGTCAAGATGCGCCTGGGCTGCGACGATTCGGAGCCGGTGGCGCCTCGGTTGGCGGGCATGCTGGAGGGCGTTGGGGTCTGTGCGGTGACCGTGCACGGTCGGACCGGGGCGCAGCGGTTCGGCGGCAGTGTGGACCTCGGGGGGATCGCCGCGGTGGTTGATGCGGTGAAGGGCATTCCCGTGGTGGGCAACGGTGACATCAAGTCGCCGCAGGACGCCAAGCGGATGATGGACCGTACCGGTTGCGCGGGCGTGATGATCGGGCGTCGGGTGTTGTCGGATCCCTGGATCTTCCGCGACACGCATGCGTATCTGACGACGGGGCAGGTCCCCCCGGCTCCCACGGTGGCGGATCGTGTGGCCGCCGTCGTTCGGCATTTCGAGAACCTTCGTCGCTACCGGGACGACCGGTTCGCTTGTGTCGAGTTTCGCCAGCGGGTCAGTTGGTACGCCCGGATGCTGCCGCGCAGCAGGCGGCTGAGGCAGCGAATGAACCGCCTCTCGACGCCGGGTGAGTTCTACGCGATCGTCGAGGAGTACGTTGGGCAAAACGCGGGAGCGCCGCTCTCGGTGCGATGACGATCAGCCCGGGGTAGGCGTCGCGGTTCCGGTTAACGTTGCCGGATTGGCGAAGAGATAGAAGTAACGGGGGGCCGGCCGAGGGTCACCCAAGTTCCCCGGCCGGGCCCGTGACACTTCGGAGGGGGAAGAGGAGGGGCAGAAACAAACACGTCAGACTGCTGAAACGGGTGATGTCCAAGCCGGGACCACGGCCCGGCTTCACCTTTGCATTGTGCGTTCGCATTGCCCGGCGCAGGCCTCGGCTCCGTTGCACCGTCATCTGTTGACGAGGCGCATTGACCGCCGGGCGACCGCGGGGGCCAGACAGGCCGAGGGACACCCGATTGCCCTCTCCTCCCTCACCAGGCCCCGTCGGCTCTCACTGTTGCGTGCGTGGGACAGGGGATTTCGAGACAGGCGTTCGCTAGCACAGGCCTGTCCCGAACCCCCTGCCGCTTCCGGCCCAAGATTACTGGTCCCCTGGGTCTCTCCGCGATTCTGGCTCTCTCTGCCACTCGCTCCGGCCGAGGCTCCCGGCACTCACCGGCGATCAACACCACGGCCAGTCCCGGGCCTGAAACACTGGGTGCTCCCTTCACTTGATAATTATGATTCCCGGCAGTGGCCGGTGCAATTGGGGATTGGCCTAGGGGAATTTGGAAGCGGCAGTCGGTTCGGCGGCGGCGTGGATCTGGGCCATTCGCACCAAGTCGACCACGGAGTCGGCGCGCAGCTTGGTCATGACGTGACCGCGGTGCACATCGACGGTCTTGCGACTCAAGCCGAGCTTGAAGGCGATTTCCTTTGGGGCCTTGCCGTCGACCAGGAGGGCCAGGACCTCGGACTCACGCGGCGTGAGCAGGTCGAATCGGGCGGCGATCTCGGCGCGCTCGGCCGCTTTTCGCCGAATCCGGGCGTCCAGGTCGAGGGCCTGGCGGATACGATCCAACAGGACTTCGGCTCTGAAGGGCTTCTTGAGGAAGTCGACGGCGCCGGCTTTCATGGCCTGGACCGCTTTCTCGACGTCGCCGTGGGCGGACACGATGATTGCGGGCATGGTGATCCGGTCTCGGGCGAGCTTCTCCTGCAACTCGAGCCCGGTCATGCCGGGCATGCGGATGTCGAGCACGAGGCATCCGGGCCTGGCCGGATCATAGCTCTCCAGAAACGCCTCGGCCGTGGGGTAGGTCTGGACCGCCAGGCCGACGGATTCCATGAGCCGATGGAGGGACTCTCGAATGGCTTGATCGTCGTCCACGACGAAAACGGTCGGGTCAGTTGTCATCTTGGAGATCTCCGGGAGCGGCGGGCAGGGTGAACTGGAAGGTGACGCCGCGGTCGGGATTGGGGGTCATCCAGAGTCGCCCGCCGTGGGTGTCGATGATGGATCGACTGATTGACAGGCCCATGCCCATTCCATCGGCCTTGGTGGTGAAGAACCGGGTGAACACGCGTTCGGCGTGTTCGTCGGCCAAGCCGGGGCCGGTGTCGCGGACGGCGAGTTGGACCGACTCCGTGCCGAGCATCGAAGTCCGGATGGTGAGCGTCCGGTCGTCGTTTCCGTTCTCGCTCATGGCCTCCAAGGCGTTGCGCAGCAGGTTGACAATGACCTGTTCGATCTGGACGGAATCAGCGACGACGGGGGCGAGCAGCTCGTCGAGGTCCAGGTGCACCCGGACGCCGCAGCGCCGCGCCTCGGGCTTCGCCAGATCGGCCGCTTCCCGTACGAGCGTGTTGATGTTCACCTCCGTTCGGCGGGCTTCACCTTTGCAGGTGAAGTCTCGGATGCGGTCGACGATGTCGCCGGCACGTTGGGCCTGTGCGGCGGCCCGCTCCATGTTGTCCAGCAGCTCGGCGGGATCCGCGGCGCCGGAGCGGATGCGCAGCAGGCAGGCATGAATGTAGGCGACAATGGCGGAGAGGGGCTGGTTGAGTTCGTGTGCCAGCCCGGTGGCCATCTCGGCCATGATGCCCAGTCGGGCCACGTGTGCCAACTCCGCCTGGCGCTGGCGGGCCTGTTCCTCGGCCCGCACGCGAGCGGTGATATCATGGCAGGACTCGATCATCTGCACGACCCGGCCCTTCTTGTCGAAGATGGGCGCCGCGATGACCTCGACGACGGCCTCGTTGCCGTCGGCATTGCAATGGGTGTGGGTGACGGTCACCGGCGCGCCGGTCGCGACGACGTCCGGGAGGGGGCAGACGTGTTCGGGAGCGCCGCAGGGGGCGTTGCGATGATGGGAGACCTGATAGCAGGCCAGACGGTCGGCGACCGGATCCTTGCCGGGGTAATCGTCGCGGAGGGCCTGATTGGCCAGCACGACGCGATGGTCGCGGTCGATCACCAGGACGGGCTCGGGCATTCCGTCGATGACGGTCTGGAGGAAGGCTCTGGATTCCCGGAGGGCGGCCTCGGCGCGGCGGCGCTCGGTGTTCTCATTGCGAAGCTGTAGGTTGGCCAGGGTGAGTTCTGCGGTGCGTTCGGCCACGCGTGTTTCCAGCTCGTCGCGGGCTTTTCGCAGGGCCGCGTCGGCGCGCTTGCGTCTGCTGATGTCGCGAATGATTCCGGTCAGGAAGGGCTCGTTTCCCACTTGCCAGGCAGCAACGGACAACTCCATGGGGAACTCGGCGCCGCTCTTTCGGAGGCCGACGGTCTCTTCCGGCCGGCCGATGATCCTGCCGGCCCGCCCCGAGACGAGGCGCTGCATTCTTTCACGGTGGGCCTCTCTGAATCGTTCGGGTATGACGGTGACGAGGGGCTTTCCGAGCAGTTCACCGGCGGCGTAGCCGAAGGTTTCCTCCGCCGCGTCGTTCCAGAAGACGACGTCCCCGCGGCGATCGACGGAGACGATCGCGTCGCCGGCCGTCTCGACGACGGATCGGAAGCGTTTCTCGCTGGTCTCGAGCGATTCCAGGGTACGGCTGTTGTGCAGGGCCACCGAGGCGAACTCACCGAAGGCGGAGGCCATTCGGGCATCGTGCTCGGTGAAACCTCCCGGCTTGTTGGCCACGCCGAGCAACCCGACCGCTTTGCCTTTGATGGTCAGGGGGGCGAAGAGGACGTTCTGCAGAGGGGCATGCTGTGGCGGTATGAGTCTGGCCCATTCACTGTCGGGGAAACTGTTATCGTAGACGGCCCGGCCGGTACGGTATGCTTCGGCGCGGAGTCCGCGGATGGGCATGGGCAGAGTGGGGTCGACCGCGCAGGGGAGTCCGCCGGCGTCGAGGTATACGATTTCGTTGTTGGTGCCGTCGGGGTCGAGGAGGGCGACGTAGCCGGCGGCTGCTCCGATCAGCTTTTTGCAGCAATGGAAGATGGTTCGTGCAGCGTCGCCGAATTCGTGGTACTCCAAGACGGCGCGGGCGCTCTCGAGCAGGGCCGTGGCTTCGGCGTCGCGTTGGCGGGACTCCTGGAGCGCGTCGCGCAGGGCGTCCCGGGCCCGCAGTAGTTCGGCGAGGGCATCCTCCAACTGCTCGGACGGCACTTGCAGCGATTCGGCTGGGCGGTGGCCTTGCTTGCGGGTGTGTTGCTGCAAGTGGCGTACCACGCGTTGCAGACTGACGAAGGCTCGCTCGGAACTGCTGTTCGTCACCGTTTGACCTTCTGTCCAGCGATCGGCTCAACGACCTGCAGGCGACATTCTAACCTCCCTGTGCCCTGCAACTCAACCCGCCAACCGACTCAGGTGCCGATGGCCAGGATGGCGACGAAGCAGGCGGCTACGATGCCGTAGTCGAGCGTCGTGCCCGGGACCTGCTTGCGCTCGATGCCGCCTTGGCGGGCGACTTCGTCGGCGGTCTGCATGGGGGCGTATTGCAGACAGGCCTGGACACGGGCGAAGGCCAGGAGACCGCCGATCAGGACGGCCAGGTGCAGGGCCTTGCGTCCGGTGAATCCGACGTAGCCCTGGCGGGCGGCGTAGATCAGACCGATCACAAAGACCAGGCCGCCGATGGCGTATTGGTAGAGGTAGGGGTCCATGTGGGCTGAAGGACTCCTGATGATTGGTGCCGCCGTCGTGGGCCGGTACGCTAGTGGGCCCGGGCGTCGGGCGTCGGGCGTCAAGCAGGCGCGGGCATCGGCCGGCCGGCTCGCGTGGCGCCGAGACGCGTCAGAACCTTGTGCGCTCAGCGACAGCCTTCCACGGGCCTATCGACCCGACGGAGGTGGCACCGTTGGCCAGGCCGATCATCTTCGGGCCGCGGATTGGCGTCTGTGTGTTTCCCAACGGTCGCCGCGCCTGTGTGGATCGCTTGATCGGTCTCGCCCGGCAGCCTACAAAGTCGGGCGCCTGGTCTGACGGGCAGCCTCCACTTTCGCGTTGCACCAGCATTCGTCGGTCAGGAAAGGACCGGGCATGATCCTGTTGCGATTCACGGTTCTGCGGGGCGCCTGACGTCCGGTGGAGGTTCGACATGAAAGACGAAACGCTTAACAGCCTGCGTTTTCACATGCGGACGCTGCACGAGCTGGTCGGGGACCTGAACGACGCGCAGATGGTGCAGCAGCCGGCGGGTGTGGCCAACCACCCGGCGTGGACGCTGGGGCACATCGCCTACAGCTTTGAGGGCATCGGCGAGGAGATCGGTCTGGAGCCGTGGCTGCCAACCGAGTGGGTCGATCGTTTCGGCACGGGCAGTACACCCACCGATGATCCGGGCGCATATCCGACGAAACAGGAGTTGCTCGAGGTCCTGGCCGACGGCGAGCGGCGCGTTCGCGAGCGGCTTGCTTCGCTGGACGACGCGGCGCTTGGGGCCCCGCTGCCCGACGAGCAACACCGCGACCTGTTTGCGACCATGGGCTGCGCCGTGCTGCACGTTCTGGTCGGTCACACGGGCGCCCACCTCGGGCAGCTCGTCGTCTGGCGCCGAGCGATGGGCCTGCCGCCGGCGACGCTGATCATTTAGCAGTCGGTCAACGGATGTGTCACTTGCGTGTCAGCAGGCCGACCAGACGATCGGCCGTCCGGTCCGTGGCGCCCTGGTTGTCGAGGACGACCTTGCGGGCGCGGATGCCTTGCTGCCGGGCGGCCTTCTGA
>DATKZH010000036.1:0-2357 GCA_035528065.1 Thermoguttaceae bacterium
CGCGATCGACTCGTCCTTGTCGGCCGCTTCCCAGGCCGCGTTGAGTTCCGCATAGGGGACGTCGACGACTTCGATCCCCATCTCGCTGCGAATCGCCGGGATGATGTCGGGCCATCCTCCGCCGACGGTCAGCATCTTCGATTGCTTCATCTTGGCCAGGCACTCCTGCGGCGTCAGCGCGGCGAGCTGGTCGGGCTTGCAGGAGAGGTCGCCCGGCTTCGGCGTGCGCTGCGTGCGGACCCGGGCCACGGCGGCGGCGAAGTCGGCGGCGTTCTCGACCGACTTGAAGCATTGCACCGCCGCCACGAGGTCTTCGAAGTCCGACGAGGCGACGAACCCGAGGTTCGGCGCTGCCTTGCGGAGGAAGCCGGCCGTGTAGACGAGGAACCCGCCGCTTCCGCCGTACTGGAAGTCGGCGTAGAGGGTCGGCTTGCCCGAGGCCGCCACCGTTTGCACCACCCGGTTCCAGCAGTTCATCTGATAGACCAGGTAGCCGTCGGCCGATTTGTCGGCGTCGAGGATCTTGCCGGCCTCCTCCGGGCCGTTGGCCATGGCCGCGACGAACTCGAAGTCGGCAAACCGCTCTGCCAGCGTGCCGGTGATCCGATCCATGACCGGCTGGAAGTCGAAGCCGACGTTCGGCCAGTCGGGCCGCGGCTGCTTGGGCGCGTGCAGGGAGTAGAGGATCTGAATCCGCGTCTTCTTGTTGTTCGCGGCTGCCCGGGCCGGTTGTTCGGACGCGGCGAACCCCGTGGCCGCAGCACACGCCGCGCAGCCGGCCGCGAGGAACTGCCTTCGATTCAACTCGCAACAAGCACATCCGCGGTGGAACCTGGAAGCCTTCATCGATCGATCCTCCTGTGTGGGACGAAGCTGCGGGGAATGGCCACATCCAGGTTACCGTAAGCGATTCCGCCGGTAAAGTCACGGCACGCACCCTTGATCTGGAGCCCGTCAATTCAAAGCGGACCAAATCGCAATCACGATCCCAATAATCAAGAGGACACACAGCGCACTGACCGCACACGGGTGATTCGGTGTCGTCCATGCCGACAGCCTCAGCCTTTTCCAAGCGACTGCGGAACGATAGTTGCCGTCCCGCGCCAGAAAGGACACGAAGAGCTTCACGGCAGTCTCGTAATCGGTTGTTGCGAAGAATTGTGTACCGTCATCGCTCTTGTATTCGACGCGGTAATCCGAGCCCTGATAGACTGACTGGATGAATTGGTCGCCGTTGGAAAGAACGACAAAGGGCGATTCGGTCGGCATGAACTTCAAGTAGTGATGGATATCGTCCGCCGTCGGATTGTCAATTGCGTCGATACCACCCAGGTCGAGTTTCATGCCATACAACTGTGTTCGTAGACGGTTTTCCGCATTCTTCAGACAAGTCCGTTCGCTTCCCCTCCGGCATCCCCCATTATCCCGCCCTGCGGCCGGGCGCGTCAAGGGGAACAGGCTCAGGCCTCTTCCTCACGCATTGTCGACCGTAGGGTGGGCACCGCCCACCAATCGCAGTCTATGCTCTCGAATCAGATTGGTGGGCGGTGCCCACCCTACGAACTTGGACAAATCCTTCACCGCGGAAACAATTCTCCGGTGGCGAAAAGCCTCGCCCTAACCGCTTTCCTGGACACGACTTGCGAAAAGAAAAAGGGGACATTCTGCTTTTTGGCGCAAAAGGAGAATGTCCCCTTTTCGTCTCGCAACTTGCCATGAGTCACCAACGTGATAACATGTTCTCAATCAGTTGGGACGAGAGCACTGAAATCGGTGTTTCAGAATTGCTCCCTGGTAAAGCAATCACTTGCCAACAACGGAGAGACTACGCGATGAGAACTGGCATGACCCGCCGCGATTTTCTTGCTGTTTCTGCCGCCGGCGTGAGCGTGGCTGCCGCCGGCGTGAGCGTGGCTGCCGCCGCGGGGCGAGCTGCCGAGCCCGCTTTCAAGACCACCCTCCACAAGGCCGTCATCCTGGGCAATGACCGGATGAACGAGGAGACGTTCAAGAGGCTCAAGGACGCCGGCTTCGAGGGCTTCGAGGCCCACACCGTCGCGGTCGACGAGGCGAAGAAGGCCCACGACTTGGCCGAGAAATTCAATCTGTGCATCCACTCGGTGATGCGCGGCGGATCGGCGGCCGGCCTACGTGCTGCCCAGGCCTACGGTGCCGACGCCGTGCTCGCCCCCGTCGGCGGTTGCCGCGTTAAGCCCATGCCCGAACCGTGGGAATACGACATCAAGTTCGACGAGACCAACGGCCACATCACCCAACTTGTCGCCGGCGACAACGAGAAGTTCAAAGGCTACATCGAGGCCCACGACCGCTCGGTGGACGGCGTCCGCGAGTCGATC
>DATKZH010000037.1:0-23386 GCA_035528065.1 Thermoguttaceae bacterium
AGAGAATCGCTTGTCTGTAAGTCCTTACCATGCAACGACTTGGATGGGTGGCCGAGTGGTCTAAGGCGGCAGTCTTGAAAACTGCTGTACGCGTTCGCGTACCGGGGGTTCGAATCCCTCCCCATCCGCTGGTATATCAACGGTCTGGGCTCGTTCGGCAACGACTTGGGGCGATGGATCGGTCCGCCGCGACAAGCGGGCCGGATCGGATCGCGGCTGGATTGGATTCGAGCGCGGTTGGCGAGCGGGCTGGGTAGTGCGGCAACCGGTTGTCCGGTGTGCCGGCAATCTCGAGGCGGGATCATGACTCGAAGGAAATCGGCATCCGCCAAATCTGCGTCGGACGGGGCCAAGAGGAGCGGCAAGAAGGCAGCAGGGCGTTCTGCCGGAAAGAAGAAGCGGCCGCTTCCCGCCGAGCGGACTCAAGCGGACGGTGGCCCTCCTGGCGCCGGCGGGGTCACCGAGCAGGCGCTGCGAGAGTCGGAGCACAAGTATCGCGCGCTGGTCGAGCAGTCCTTGCAGGGGCTGGTCGTGGTCCAGGACTTTCGCATCGTCTTCACCAATCAGGCGTTTGCGGAGATCTCCGGCTACACGGTCGAGGAGCTGATGTCGCTTTCCCCGGAGCAAGTGCGGGCGACGGTGCACCCCGAAGACCGGGCGCTAGTCTGGGGGCGGTTCGAGGATCGCCTGGCGGGGAAGCCGGTAGCGCCGCGATACGAATATCGCTTCATCCGCAAGGACGGCTCGGTGCGCTGGCTGGAGATGTTCGCCACCCCGATTGAATACGAGGGAAGACGAGCGGGCCAATGGGCGATTGTAGACGTCACGGATCGCAAGCGAGCCGAGAAGAAAGTCGAGGAAAACGAACGTTTCCTTCAAGAGGTGTTCGACTCGATTCAGGACGGGATCACCATTCGGGATCGTGATCTCCGCGTGATTCAGACAAACCGGTGGGTGGAAAGGAAGTTCCCCTCCGAAATGCCATTGGCTGGCAAGAAATGCTACCGGGCCTTTCAGAAACGAGAATCTCCGTGCCCCTGGTGTCCGGCGATTCCGACGATGGAAACCGGGAAGTCGCATTCGCAGGTCGTCCCGTATCCGTCGGCCGAAAATCCCACGGGTTGGTTGGAGCTTACGGCGTTTCCTATGGAGGATGCGGAAGGGAACGTCGTGGGGGCGATCGAACACGTCAGAGACATCACCGAACGGAAGCGAACCGAGGAGCGGCTGCGATTCCTCTCATCCGCCGTAGAACAGACTGCCGACGGAATCGCGGTGGCCGACTTGCAGGGCAATCTCCTGTTCGTCAACGACGCCTTCGCAGAGATGCACGGCTACCGCTCGGAGGAGCTTGTCGGCAGGCATCTGACTGTCTTCCACCTGCCCGAGCAGATGCCGTCCGTGGAAGCGGCGAGTCGGCAGCTTCAGGAAAGGGGTGATTTCAGCGGTGAAATCTGGCATGCTCGGCGCGACGGCACCGTCTTTCCCACGTGGATGCGCAATTCGCTCCTCCGAGACGAGGCAGGCAATCCCGTCGGCATGATTGGCACGGTCCGCAATATCACGGAGCGGAAGCGGGCGGTGAAGGCGCTCCGCGCGGAGAAAGAGCGGGCTCAGACCTACCTGGACATCGCCGGCGTGATCCTCGTCGCAATGGGTGCAGACGAACGGGTCACGCTGATCAACCGAAAGGGATGCGAGGTCCTGGGCCGAAGCGAGGATGAAGTCGTCGGCGAGAACTGGCTCGACATTGCGATTCCCGAACGGGAGAGAGAACGAGTCAGACGGACGTTTGCCATGCTGATGGCCGGTGACATCGAGCCGGCTGTGTACGTCGAAAACCCCGTGGTCGCCCGCGATGGAACGGAGCGGATCATCGGATGGCGCAATGTGGTGCTGCAAGACCCGGTGGGCAACGTCGTCGGCACGCTCAGCTCCGGGGAGGACGTCACCGAACGCAAACGAATGGAAGAGGCGTTGCTTGAGAGCGAGGAGCGGTTCCGGGCGGTGTTCGAGAACGCCGAGGACGGCATCCTCGTGGCTGATCGGGAAACGAGGCGATTGACCGATGCCAATCGAGCCATCTGCGAGATGCTGGGCTACCCCCGCGACGAGTTGCTGCGCCTGAGAGCCGACAATATCCACCCGACGGAGGACGTACCGCGGGTGATGGAAACGTTCGAGAGACAGGCGCGCGGCGAGTTCACGCTTGGCGCGAACATACCCGTGAGAAGGAAAGACGGCTCCGTCTGCTACGCCGACATCAACTCGTCGCCCGTCACGATCACCGGGGAACCCTACATGATAGGCGTCTTTCGAGACATCACCGATCGTAGACGGGCCGAAGAAGAGCTGGCCAACGCGCAAGCACTGCTGCTTGCCGCCATTGAGCAGACGCCGGCGGGGATCGTTATCGCCGAGCCCCCGGACGTGAGAATACGCGTCGCCAACTCGGCGGCGCTGGGAATCCGGGGGAAGACCGGTCGGCAGTTGACGGATATTCCTATGGAGCTGCACTCCAAGAACTGGCAGCTCTCCTACCCGGACGGATCCCGCTCCCGCGGGGAAGACTTGCCTTTATCGAGGGCGATCCTCCGCGGAGAGACGTCGGAGAACGTGGAAATGATCATGCGCCGCTCGGACGGAAGCGAGCGCTGGGTGTTGGTGAACGCGGCTCCGGTTCGGAATGCGCAAGGCCAGATCGTGGCCGGCGTCGCCGTCTTTCCCGACATCACCGAACGCAAGCACGAGGCGGAGGTCTTGGACTTCGAGCGACGCCAACTGATGTCCATCTTCGATAGCATCGATGAGGTCGTCTACGTGAGCGATCCGAAAACCTATGAAGTCCTGTATGCCAATCGATCGCTCCGAGAGGTGTATGGGGACGCGGTCGGGCGGCCGTGCTACCGCGTGCTTCAAGGCCGTGAGTCCCCGTGCCCGGAATGCACCAATGATCGAATCCTTGGCAAGAACGTGGGGCAGGCATACATCTGGGAAGAGCAGAACCGCGTCACCGGCCGGTGGTACCGTTGCATCAACCGGGCAGTCCGTTGGCCGGACGGGCGCATGGTTCGCTACGAAATGGCGATCGACGTCACCGAACGCAAGCGAGCGGAGGAGGCGCTGCGGGAGAGCGAGGAGAAGTTCCGGGGCATCGCCGAGAGAAGCTTCGATATCATCTTCACGATGGATCTCCAAGGGAACATCACCTACATCTCGCCTTCCGCGGAGGGAGTATTCCTGTACGAGCCGGAGGAGATGCTGGGCAGGCCCTTCACCGACTTCGCGCCGGAATCCGAGGTGCCGCGAGCTTTGCGGCGTTTGTCCGAGGTGGCGGCCGGCGAGGAGATTGGCGTCATCGAAGCGGAGGGTTTGTGTAAGGACGGCAGCCGGATCTCGATCGAACTCAACTCCTCACCCATCCTGGAAGGCGGTCGACTCGTCGGGATCCAGGGAATCATAAGAGACGTGACCGAGCGCAATGCCGCGGAAGAGGAGCTCCGCCGCACGGAAGCCCAACTGGCCCACGTGGGACGTCTTTCGACAATGGGTGAGTTGGTGGGGGGAATCGCCCACGAGGTCAGTCAGCCTCTCTATTCGGTGCTCAATTTCGCCAAGGCAAGTCGCAACGTGCTCACGGCCGAGAAAGAGCCGAATCTGGACGACCTGCGGGACTGGAGCGAACAAATCGCGGCCGCGGCCGCTCGCGCCGGACAAATCATCGCGCGACTGCGGTCTTTCGTCCGACGCACCGAGCCGCAACGAGCTCCCGCCAACATCAACCAAGTGGTCGAAGAATCCGTCGAGCTGGTTGCCTTCGAGACGCGCCGACATCAGGTCGCCGTGACGCTGGAGCTGGGCGAAACGTTGCCCGTGGTCCACGTCGATCGGGTCCAGATTCAGCAGGTGCTGGTGAATCTTCTGCGAAACGCGTACGAGGCGTTGGACCAGAGTCCGGCGGGAACGCGTCGCGTGATCGTGCGCACTTCTCAGCCGGGCGAATTCGTGGAGATCGCGGTCGCCGACAATGGGTCGGGTCTACCGCCGAAGGATGACTTGAATCCGTTCGATGCCTTTGCTACAAGCAAGCCCGGGGGGCTGGGAATCGGACTTGCGATCAGCAGGACGATCATCGAGACACACGGTGGTGATTTGTGGGCCGCCTCCACCCCCGATGGTGGGGCGACGTTCCATTTCACGCTGCCCATCTCAACAGGGGGGCCAAGCGATGGAACGCGGACCGATCGTATTCGTCGTGGATGACGATGAGCAAGCGCGGATGTCCGTCTGCGCTCTGGTTCAGTCGATGGGGCTTCGCGCCAAGGCGTTCTCCTCCGCCGAGGAGTTCCTCGCCTCGTACCACGAAGCAGGCCCCGCCTGTCTCGTGGTCGACGTACGCATGCTGGGCATGAGCGGCCTGGAGCTTCAGGAAGAACTCAACCGACGGAACCTCCTCTTGCCCGTGATCGTGTTGACGGCCTACGCCCGGATCCCCATGACCGTCCGGGCGATCAAGGCGGGGGCCGTGACTCTGTTGGAGAAACCTTATGAGGACGATGACCTCTGGGACGCGATCCGCAGAGCACTGGCCCACGACGCTGAGCGTCGGTCCGAGTACGAGCGTCGCGAAGAAATCCGTGGTCGCGCTGGTCGGCTCACGTCGGCGGAACGCCAAGTGATGGAAATGGTCGTCCAGGGAAAAGCGAACAAAGCGATCGCCAAGCAGTTGGACATCAGCGTCAGAACGGTGGAAAACCGGCGCCGGGAGGTCTTCAGGAAGATGCAGACCGACTCCGTGGCCGAGCTCGTTCGTCTGGTGATTGAAGCCAACCTGGATGAATAGCCGCAACGACCGGACCCTGCCCGGACAAAGCAGACGCCCAACACCTCCCGTGGATCCCTTGGCGTCCCATGTGCGGTTGTCGGGCGTTTTCTCCCGGCGAGTCGGGCTCCCGTTGACCGCCCTTGGCCGCCCAGGGGCCCATGGGAGCTGCGTTCCCTCCGAACGGGCCGAGTGGACCCTGAGGCCCATGGCGGGGTTTCAGTATCCGTAGTCCGGATGGAATTGGCTTGCCTCTTGGCCGCTTTCGGCCTCAGCGGACCCCTACCGGAGCCCTCCACCGAACCGATCACCGATCCCCTCACTGAAGCACTCAGCGAAGCCTACCGTACCCAGGTTGTGGGTAGCCGCAGAAGAATTCGGGTATCGCTCTGTTCTCGGCTGCTGGTCGAACGTGACAATGACGCTGGCCTTCGCCGGATCGCGTCGGAAGCCTCGGCGCAACCGCGGCGCCGAAGGTGGCGAGATCGAGGCGGCTTCGGTTTCGTGAGGCTCGATTGACTCGCCACGCGTTCGGTCGGCCGCACGCGCGTCTTGCCTCCCTCGTTTCGGGCGGGGATCTGAGACGTGGCTCTGCCGCGGGCGGACTTGGCGTACCATCCATTTTATCTTCTGTGGTCGGGATCGTTCCACGGCAACCGGCGCGCGGAGGCGTCGGGGGCGACGAAACGGCGGACGGTGCCGATCCGGCAAAGGCCTCCGATTTCGCGAAAGAAGACTCGGGCCGGCACATCCGGGAGATTGCGGGGCCCCGCAACCGATTTCGGAGATTGCCCCCTATCCGACCGCACACCTTGAGCCGATCATACGGATGGGGGTCCTGCCCGACTGGGACAAGAGACACGGCTCCCGCGTAACCCGCTCCTTCCGCACACGATCAACTTCAACGTGTAGGTTTCCTCGATGAACGAATCTGCAGCGACCCTGTTTGTTGTCGACGACGAGCCCGACGCCCGTCGAGGCGTTGCCGCGCTGGCTTCGTCGATGGGCATCCGCTGCGAGACATTCGCGTCTGGGGAGGAATTGCTCGCGCGCTTCAACCCGGCGGCCGCAGGCTGTCTGTTGATCGATCTGCGATTGAATGGGATGAGCGGGCTGGAGCTGATCGAGCGGCTTTCTGCTAAGGGCAGCACCCTGCCGGTGATCCTTATCAGTGCCTATGCGGACGTGCGCACGACGGTGCGAGCGATGAACAGCGGCGCTCTCACCGTGATCGAAAAGCCGTATCAGGCCGACGAGCTGGCCGACGCCATCCAGGCCGCGGTGAAAGCAGATCGCCACGCGCGGGAGGAGCAGGCCAGGCGAGCCGAAGTGCGGCGGCGGATGAGCACCCTGACGCCGCGCGAGCGGCAGACCATGGAACTGATCATGGCCGGCAAGCCGAACAAGGCGATCTCGCGCGAGCTGGACTTCAGTCAGCGGACGGTCGACCGCGTGCGAGCCGTCGTCTTGCAGAAGATAGGCGTTGACTCGGCGGTGGCGCTGGCCCGGGTCGTCACCGACGCGCGAGTCTCTGATTAAGCCTAAAGATCGCGGAAGAAACAACTGTCGCGATATGGCCGTGGGGCACGTTTCCAACGTGCCGGGCACGATGGAATCGTGCCCCACCTATTGTTCTTGCGATCCTTAGCGGCAGGTCAACCGGGAAGCGGCCGGTTGCCGAAGCCCGGTTCTGCCCGGCCCCCATCGCCGTCGAGCCGCGACTGCCCTGATCCGGCGCGGCCTGACTGCCTCGGAACCCAACACGCTGGTCAGCGGCGCGTCCCCAAACAGGCGCGGCCAGACGCCTTGACCGGCTCCCTATCCCCCAAGAGGAAACCTCCACGAGAGGCAACGGCCCCGGCACGGCCACCTCGCGAGCCGGCGACTCACTCCTCTTTGATGCCGAACTCCTCGCCGGAGAGGTCAAAACCCTCCTGGCCCGCGGGCGATTCCGCCTTCTCCGGTTCCTCAGAAGGTTGTGCGACCGCTTCGCGGACTTGCTCTTGGCGGGAAGACGCGACCGGCTGTTCTGTTGCCGGGCGCTTCACGAAGGCAATCCACGCCACGATGCCTTTCAAATCCTTGCCGTGGTCGACCGACACCAAGTCCCACCCAGCCTGTCCGAGCTCGTTCAGTTGCTTTTCCAGGCTCGTCTCGGTTCGCCGGGTCACAACGAGGTACTCCCACCTCTGCTGAGAGTGAACGACTGCCGTTTTCGTCATCTTCGACCCCCTTTCGGTTCTCCGCTCCTCGACGGAGCATCCCCCCAAACGCCGATTGCCCCCGTAGCCGCCGGAAGCGACCGCTTCATGGTAAGAAAAATCGGCCCGGCAACCAAGCCTTTCCCGGGAAATGCCGGCTGATGAGGGGGAAGGGGTGGATCGCGCCGATGGGAAGGCCATCGAGACCCCGAGCGCGTGTGTTTGCACAGACAGGTCGCTGCGGAGTGCCGAGGGGCCTTGGAAGACCAGAACGCGCTCTGGTTCTGCACGACGCCAAGGAGCCGACTCGTGCCCGACGTGCCCCGAGCGCGCGCGCTGCCTGGCTTTTCTCCGCCGCAAGGGAGGTTACAATCGACGCACCCCGGCCGCCGAAGCTGGGGGTGCTGTAATGCCTGTCTCCAGGGGATGATCCGAGGTGGCGAAGACCAGTGCCGGGCTGCTGATGTACCGCGTGCGGGGGGGCACAATTGAGGTCCTTTTGGTCCATCCCGGCGGGCCGTTCTGGCGCAAGAAGGATGAGGGGGCTTGGTCCATCCCCAAGGGGGAGGTCGAGTCGGGCGAGGAGTTGTTGGCCACTGCCCGGCGGGAGTTTCACGAAGAGCTTGGCCTGGAGGCTGCTGGGAGTTTCATTCCATTGACGCCTATCCGGCAGAAAGGGGGCAAGGTCGTCCATGCCTGGGCTTTTGAAGGCGACTGCGACCCCGCAGCGATCCGGGGCAACACGTTCACCATGGAGTGGCCGCCGAAGTCGGGACGCGCGAAGGAGTTCCCCGAGGTCGACAAGGCGGCGTTCTTCGACCTCGAGGCGGCCCGGCGGAAGATCAATCCCGCCCAGGCGGCCTTGCTCGACCGGCTCGATCGGCTGCTGAAGACCGCGGGGCCGTAGGAGCGATTTTGCGATGGAAACCAGAGCCGGGAGGAACGATCCGATGCATCGCGTTTTCCTGAGATACGTCCTTGTTGCGGTGGCCAGCGTTGCGTCGGTCTGCTCGGCGAACGGGGCCGAGAAATCGGATTGGCTTCACGAGGCGCGATGGGGAGTGATGCTGCACTATCTGGGTGCCGCTCCCAGTTCGGCGGGGGGCGCGGAACTGTCGGCCGACGAGTGGAACCGGCGGATTGACGCGTTCGACGCGGGCGCGCTGGCCGAGCAGCTTGCCTCGACCGGCACGGGATACCTTCTGTTCACGATCGGCCAGAACTCGGGCCACTACTGCGCGCCCAACGCCACGTACGACCGGATCGTCGGGATCCGGCCGAGCAAGTGCTCGCGACGCGACCTGATTCTCGACCTGGCCGAGGCGCTTGAGCCTCACGGCATCCGGCTGATGGTCTACCTGCCCAGCGGCGCACCGGCGGCCGATCCGGTTGCGCGCAAGCGCCTCGAGTGGCGATGGGGGCGGCCCGGCGGCTGGCAGTTGCCCGGCGAGCCCGTCGGCGGGAGGCTGGTCGCGTTCCAGCGTCATTGGGAGGCGGTGATCCGGGAGTGGTCGCTTCGCTGGGGGGGTAACGTGCACGGCTGGTGGATCGACGGCTGCTACTTCGCCGACGAGATGTACCGCTTCGCCGACGAGCCGAACTTTGCCAGCTTTGCCGCGGCGCTCGAGGCCGGCAATCCCGAGGCGATCGTGGCGTTCAATCCCGGCGTCAAGCTGCCGGTCGTCTGCCACACCCGGCACGAAGACTACACGGCCGGGGAAGTCCCGCTCGGAAAGGTGCCGGAAGCCCTCAAGGGCTGCCCCGGCCGTTGGATCGAGCGCGAGGGCAAACGGGTCCAGTGCCAGGTGCTCAGTTTCCTCGGCAGTTCGTGGTGCCGGGGCGACCGGCCGGCGCTGCCGGACGAGACGATCATCGGCTACACGCGCGAGCTGAACCAACAGGGCGTCGTCGTCACCTGGGACGTGCCCATCGGCGCCGAAGGGCGAATACCCCAACCGTTCGTCAGCCAGCTCAACGCGCTCGGCAAGGCGATCCGGTAAGTCCTCAATCCGCCGGCGCGGCCGGCGGCGCGAGCGGGATCCGCAACCAGGGACTATTCGCAAACCAGGCAAAGCGGGATTTGCGATTGAAGCAAAGGAACCTCGTGCCATGAACATGGTTATCCACACTGAGCACCGCTGGCGGCTCGCCGCGTTTGTCTTGTGTCTGACGATCCCATGGCTCGATGAGGCCCGGGCCCTGGAAGCGACCGTCACCATCGACGTGGCGAAACCGGGGCCGGCCATCAACCCGTACCTCTACGGCCAGTTCATCGAGCATCTGGGCCGGTGCATCCACGACGGCATTTGGGCGGAGATGCTTTTCGACCGCAAGTTCCTGCTCGAGCCGGGCAAGGCGTGGCAGGCGTTCGGACCCGAGGGCGCGGACTTCGACGCCGCGCACGACGCCGCGGGCGCCTACTGCGGCGACCACTGCATGGCCCTGTGGGTCCGCGATCCGCGCGGCGGCCCGTGCGGCATCCGCCAAGGCAACCTCGGATTGATCGAGGGCAGGGAGTACGTCGGCCATGCCGTCCTGTGCCAGGTAGCCGATCCGGGCCCGGTGACCGTTCGCCTCGCCTGGGGAGACGAGGAGTCGGCGGGCCAGAGCGTCGTGTTGCGCGAGACGGGCGCGTCGTACGAGAAGTCCGCTTTTCGGTTCCGTGCCGGGGCAACCACGGATAACGCGAGCCTGTCGCTCACCCTCTCCCAGCCGGGCTACCTGTGGATCGGCTGCCTCTCGCTGATGCCCGCTGACAACGTGAATGGGATGCGTGCCGACACGCTTGACCTCGTCAAGAGGCTGAACTCGCCGATTTACCGGTGGCCCGGCGGCAACTTCGTCTCCGGCTACCACTGGAAGGACGGCGCCGGCCCGCGCGACCGGCGCCCGCCGCGATGGGAGCGGGCCTGGGAAGACGTCGAGGACAACGATTTCGGCATCGACGAGTTCCTCGCCTTCTGCCGCCGGATCGACACGGAGCCCTTGGTCGTGGTGAACACCGGACTCGGCTCGGTCGACGACGCCGCCGAGCTGGTCGAGTACGCCAACGGCAGCGAGAAAACCCGGTGGGGTTCCCGCAGGGCCCGGGCGGGGCATCCCGACCCCTATGGCGTCGTCTGGTGGGGGATCGGCAACGAGATGTACGGCGGCTGGCAGTTGGGGAACGTGCCGGTCGAGCGGTACGCGCTGAGGCACAACGCGTTCGTCCGCGCGATGAAGGCCGTGGACCCCGAGATCAAAGTCGTGGCCGTCGGCTCGCCCGGCAAGTGGAACGACGTCGTCGTGCCTCGCTGCGCCGCGTCGATGGACCTCCTCAGCGCCCATCACTACACGCAACGGGGCCTGCGCGTCCCTTTCTCGCCCGAAGACGCACGGAAATATGAGGAAAGCTTCCTCGACTATTCGGGCCACGTGGCCGCGGGCGTTCGGGGCCTGATCGACGACCTCAGGGCGCGTCAGGACGGCAGCGATCCGGCCGTGGATCGCATCCGGCTTTCGATCGACGAGTGGGGCGTCGTGCGCGAGTGGAACCCGGAGCCGGACGGACCGGGGGTGGGCCGGTTCGAGGTCTACTACCCGCTGGGCGACGCGATCGCCAACGGCCGGGCACTCCACGAGCTGATCCGCTCGGGCGACCTGGTGACAATTGCCCAATGGGCCCAGACGGTCAACGTCATCGGCGCGATCAAGACCAGCCGCACGCACGCCTCGATGGGCCCGGTCGGGCACCTGCTCACCTTGTATCGGGCCCGAGTCGGCGGGAAGCTCGTTCCGGTCGAGGTGGTCGGCGACGCGCCCCTCGACGCCGTGGCTGCCTGGGACGCTGCGTCGCAGACGCTATCCGTAGGGCTGATCAACTACTCGCCCAAGGAAGAGGTCTCCACGAGCCTCAAGATCGAAGGGGCGAGCGAGCTCGCCGTTGCTGCCGCCTGGCGGATCCACGGCCCGAGCCTCGGGTCGATCAACGTGCCGGGCCGGCCGGAGCAAGTCACCACGAAGCAACTCCCCGAGCCGCTCCCGCTCGACAAGCCCGTGGTGCTCCCGGCCCATTCGATCACGGTGCTTCACGCGCGACAGTAGAGCGGACGGTTTCGACGGGCTTGATCGAGCGGCCCCGCCGGAAATCGCCTTTCCAGCCGGAAAGCTGGTCGTGCGATTCGTCGGTTTCCGGGGCGGCCGCGTCTTCGATGCCCGAGCTGTGCGTGGCCAGTTGGAGGACGTTGATTTTCGACTTCAGCGGGTCGGCTTTCCACGCGGGGATGTGATTCGCGACGGGATCGTCCAGCTTGATGCGCCCTTCGTCGAGTGCCAAAGCCAGCGAGAGCCCGCTTGATCGCTCCAGATGCGGGGCTCCCAGGGCATCTAATCTGCCGAGGGTGTCCTGTTCGGGCCGTGGGGCCACGGGATCGCGGAACGGGTACGGGCCGCCAGGCTGCGTCAAGCCAGGCGATCGAGACTGTGGCAGTGATTGGTGACTAAGTCTTTTGGCGACAACACGTTGTGCTTGTTCACATATCCCTTGGCTCGGTTGAGGGCGCTGGAGCGAAGCCCACGCTGCGGGGTGACGATTGGTAATCCTGCGCCCCGCTTGCCATAAGGGCATCTAATGCTAGGATGGGAGCTGACGCTCTTTCCCTGGGGGGATCGGCTTGTTGGAATGGCGGCCGCCTGCTAAACCCAACAACCAGCGAGCGAGTGGGCGATTCCGCCGCGCCCCGCGTGCGATGTCGACCGGCCGGCCTTGAGCGATGTCCCTTGCGCATCGCGACCGACTGTAGAGACGTATCCGAGGCACCTCGAGAGGAACCGCCGTGAGACACACGGGTTCGAAGCCCGAAGGCCTGTACGATCCGCAGTGGGAGCACGACGCGTGCGGGATCGGCGCCGTCGTGAACATCTCCGGGCGTCGGGACCACGCGATCGTCGAGCACGGCAAGCAGGTGCTTCTGAACCTGATGCATCGCGGGGCCACAGGGGCTGACGAGTCAACCGGCGACGGCGCCGGCATTCTGCTCCAGATCCCGCACGAGTTCTTGGGCGCCGAGGCGGACCGGTTGCGCTTCGATCTTCCGGGGCCGCAGCAGTATGGCGTTGCGATGGTCTTCCTGCCGCAGGACGCCGAGCTGCGAAGCCAATGCGAGGCGTTGCTGATCGAAGGCGTCCGCGAGGCGGGCCTCGAGGTTCTGGGTTGGCGCGACGTGCCCACCGACAATCGCTGCCTCGGCGAGATCGCCCGCAGTGCCGAGCCGGTCGTCCGCCAGGCGTTCATCGACGGTTGCGGCCGGGCCGGCGAGGATTTGGAGCGCCGCCTGTACGTCGCCCGAAAGAGCATCGAGCGGCGCGCTCGCCGGCTGCTCGGTGAGGATCTCGACCGGTTCTACCTTCCCTCGATGTCGTGCCGGACGGTGGTCTACAAGGGGATGTTCCTGGCGCCGCAGTTGTTCGACTATTATCCGGACTTGTCTGAGGAGCGGTTGGCCACAGCCCTGGCGATCGTGCACCAGCGCTACAGCACGAACACGTTCCCGAGCTGGCCGTTGGCCCAGCCGTTCCGGATGATCGCCCACAACGGGGAGATCAACACGTTGCGAGGCAACGCCAACCGGCTCCGGGCGGCCGAGAGGTCGATGGCTTGCGAAGCGCTGACCGACGACATGTCCCGCCTGTTTCCGATCCTGGAGCCGGGCGCGAGCGATTCGGCATGCTTCGACAACACGATGGAGCTTCTCGTCCGCGCCGGACGTTCGGCCCCGCACGCCTTGATGATGATGATCCCCGAGGCGTTCGGGCCGCGATATCACATCTCGACCGACAAGCGGGCGTTCTACGAGTACCACTCGGCGATCATGGAGCCGTGGGACGGCCCGGCGGCGATCGTCTTCACCGACGGCCGGCTGGTGGGCGGCACGCTGGACCGCAACGGGCTGCGCCCGTGCCGCTACGTGGTGACGACCGACGGCCTGGTCGTGTTGGCCAGCGAGGTGGGCGTGATCGAGTTCCCGCCGGAGAAGATCCGGCGCAAGGGCCGCCTTCAGCCCGGGCGGATGTTCCTGGTCGACACGCAGGAAGGCCGCATCGTCGTCGACAACGAAATCAAGGGCAAGATCGCCCGGCAGAAGCCGTACCGCCGCTGGCTGGAGCAGAACCGGATCGAGCTGCGCGGCTTGTTTCAGCCGTCGCGATCCGCTGAGATCGACCCGGAAACGCTGGCCCAGCGGCTGAGGGCGTTCGGCTACAACCGCGAAGAGCTGCAAATGGTCATCGCCCCGATGGCCGCCAACGGCCAGGAGCCGGTCGGGTCGATGGGGACCGACACGCCCCTGGCCGTGCTTTCCGACCGCCCGAAACTGCTGTTCAACTACTTCAAGCAGTTGTTCGCCCAGGTGACCAACCCGCCCATCGACCCGTTGCGGGAAGGGCTGGTGATGTCGTTGATGACGTTCACCGGCAAGCAGCGGAACCTCTTGGACGAAACGCCCCAACACTGCCGGCAGCTCAAGCTGCCCCATCCGATCCTCACGAATGAAGACGTCGAGCGGCTGCGATCGGTCCAGCGGGAAGACTTCCGGGTGGCCGTGCTGCCGGCCCTGTTCGACGCCGCCGCGGATCAGCCCGGCGAAGCGCTCCGCAGCGCGCTGGACGACCTGGTTGACACGGCGGAAGCGGCGATCAAGGACGGTGCCTCGCTCTTGATCGTCAGCGACCGCGGCGTTTCCCCGCAAGAGGCCCCGATCCCCAGCCTGCTGGCCACCGCCGCGTTGCACCACGGGCTGTTGCGCCGGCAGTTGCGGGGCGAGGCGGGGATCGTCGTAGAAAGCGGCGAGCCGCGCGAGGTGATGCACTTCTGCCTCCTCTCGGGCTACGGGGCCAACGCCGTCAATCCGTACATGGCCTTCGAGGCGATCCACAAGCTGCACGAGCAGGGGGATCTGCCCCGAGACGTCGAGCTGGATCAGCTCAACGACCAGTTCATCACCGCCGTGAAGAAGGGCATCCTCAAGACGATGTCGAAGATGGGCATCTCCACCTTGCGGAGCTACCACGCGGCCCAGCAGTTCGAGGCGGTCGGCTTGAATCGCGAGGTGGTCGATGCGTACTTCGCGGGGACGCCGTCGCGGATCGAGGGGATCGGCCCGGACGTCATCGCCGGCGAGGCCCTGGCCCGCCACCGCGCGGCCTACGGGCCACGCGAGTCGGGCTCTCTGGAGCTGGACTTCGAGGGCGAGTATCACCACCGGCACGACGGCGAGAAGCACCTCTGGAACCCCGACACCATCACCCGGTTGCAGCACGCCGTGATCCAGAACGATCCGGACGTCTATGCCGAGTATGCTCGGGCGATCAACGATCAGAGCCGTGGGCTTTACACGCTGCGCGGGCTGTTGGAGTTCGTGCCGGGGGAGCCCGTGCCGCTGGAGGAGGTCGAGCCGGTCGAAAAGATCGTTCAGCGATTTTACACCGGGGCGATGTCGCACGGCTCGATCAGCAAGGAAGCCCACGAAACGCTGGCGGTGGCCATGAACCGGCTGGGGGCGATGGCCAACACGGGCGAGGGGGGCGAAGACCCAAGGCGGTACGAGCCGATGCCCGGCGGAGACTCGGCCAACTGCGGCATCAAGCAAGTGGCCAGCGCGCGGTTCGGCGTCACCATCAACTACCTGGCCCACGCCAGAATGCTCCAGATCAAGATGGCCCAGGGGGCCAAGCCGGGCGAAGGCGGCCAACTTCCCGCCCACAAGGTCACCGAAGAGATCGCCGAGCTGCGCCATTCCACGCCCGGCGTTTCGCTGATCTCGCCCCCGCCGCACCACGACATCTACTCGATCGAAGACCTGGCCCAATTGATCTACGACCTCAAGTGCGCCAGTCCCGGGGTGAAGGTCTCCGTCAAGCTGGTCTCGGAGGTGGGTGTGGGCACGGTGGCCGCCGGGGTGGTCAAAGGAAACGCCGACGAAGTGCTCATCAGCGGCCACGACGGCGGAACCGGCGCAAGCCCCCTCTCCTCGATCAAGCACGCCGGCGTCCCCTGGGAGATCGGGTTGGCCGAGACCCAGCAGACGCTCGTGCGCAACGGGCTCCGCGACCGAATCCTGGTGCAGGCCGACGGCCAAATGAAGACCGGGCGCGACGTGGTCATCGCCGCCCTTCTGGGCGCCGAGCGGTTCGGGTTCGGCACGGCGGCGCTGGTCTCGCTCGGCTGCCTGTTGATGCGAAAGTGCCACCTGGGGACCTGCCCGGCGGGGATCGCGACGCAATCGCCCGAGCTCCGCGAGCGATTTGCCGGCAAGGCGGAATACGTGGTGCGGTATCTTACCTTCGTGGCCGGGGAGGTCCGGCGGATCATGGCCCGGCTCGGCTTCCGCACCGTCGACGAGATGGTCGGGCGCGTAGACCGTCTGGACGGCCGCAAGGCAATCGACCACTGGAAGGCGAAAGGCTTGGATTTCTCGGCCATGCTGGCCCCGCCGGAGCCGTCGGGCGGGTGTTCCCTGCGTTGCGTGCGGCCGCAAGCCAACGTCCATGAAGATCATCTGGACGGGGAGATCCTCCGACGCCTCGGCGACTCGATCGAGACCGGAGAGCCCGCCTCGATCGAGATGTCCATCCGCAACGTGGATCGCGCCGTGGGGGCCACGCTCAGCAATCGCGTTGTCTCACGCCACGGCCCCGAGGGGCTGCCCGATGGAACCCTCGAGATCACCTTCACCGGCTCGGCGGGCCAGAGTTTCGGCGCGTTTCTCGCCCCCGGCGTGACGCTCAAGCTCGTCGGCGACGCAAACGACTACCTGGGCAAGGGCCTCTCGGGCGGGCGAATCGTCGTCGAGACTCCTCCCGGCGTGCCGTTCGATCCCCAAGAGAACGTGATCGTCGGCAACACGGTGCTCTACGGCGCGACCGGCGGCGAGGTGTTCGCGGGCGGCTTGGCCGGCGAGCGGTTCGCCGTGCGCAATAGCGGCGCCACGGCGGTCGTCGAGGGCGTCGGCGATCATGGGTGCGAATACATGACCGGCGGCGTGGTGGTCGTGCTGGGCCGCACGGGCCGGAACTTCGCCGCCGGGATGAGCGGGGGCATCGCCTACGTGCTCGACGAGCACCAACTCTTCGACACGCTGGCGAACCTCGACACGGTCGACCTGGAATCCCTCTGGCAGCAAGAGGACCGGGATCTCCTCTACGACCTGATCGCCAGGCACGAGAAGTGGACGGGCAGCCGGCAGGCCCGACGCATCCTCGGCGCCTGGCAGGAAATGGCCGGCAAGTTCGTCAAGGTGATGCCCATCGACTACCGCCGGGCGCTCGAGCGCCTGCGAGAGCGCGAGGACGTGGGCGATGAGGCGACGCCGGCAACCGAGGAGGTGTTCCGTGGCTAATCCCACAGGCTTCGTCGAGTTCGCGCGAGTCGAGGTCGCACGTCGTCCGATCCGAGAGCGGACCCGGGACTGGAAGGAAATCGACCAGCCGCTGTCCGGCCGCGTCCTCCACGAGCAAGCGGCCCGTTGCATGGACTGCGGCATTCCTTTCTGCCACGGGATCGGTTGTCCGGTCGTCAACCGAATCCCGGAGTTCAACGACCTGGTCTTCCAGGGCCGCTGGCGCGAGGCCGCCGAGAACCTGCACTCGACGAACAACTTCCCGGAGATCACCGGCCGGGTCTGTCCCGCCCCTTGCGAGGCCGCCTGCACCCTGGCGCTGAACGACGATCCGGTGAACATCAAGCACATCGAGCATCAGATCGCCGAGCGGGCCTTTGCCGAAAAGTGGGTCGAGCCGATCCGCCCGGCAACGAAGACGCGAAAGAAAGTGGCCGTCGTGGGCTCGGGGCCGGCCGGGCTGGCCGCCGCCCAGCAGCTCGCCCGGGCCGGACACGACGTGGTCGTGTTCGAGAAGGACGACCGGATCGGCGGGCTGTTGCGGTACGGGATCCCCGACTTCAAGCTGGAAAAGCCGATCATCGATCGCCGCCTGGAGCAGATGGCGGCCGAAGGCGTCACGTTCGAGCCGGGCGTGAACGTCGGCCAAGACCTCTCCGCGCGATACCTGCAACGGACGTTCGACGCGACGCTGCTGGCCATGGGCGCGGGCCGGCCGAGGCCGCTCGACGTGCCGGGGGCGGAACTGCGCGGGGTCCACTTCGCCATGGAATTTCTCACCCAGCAGAACCGCGGCGTGGCGGGCGACCCCGTTCCCGAAAACGGCGACGAACTGATCCATGCCCGGGGCAAGCACGTGGTGGTCATCGGCGGGGGCGACACGGGCAGCGATTGCGTGGGAACCTCGGTCCGCCAGGGGGCCCTCTCGGTCACCCAACTGGAGATCCTCCCCGAGCCGCCCCAACGCAAAAACCCCAAAACTCCCTGGCCCCATTGGCCGGTGATCTTGCGGACCTCTTCCTCGCACGAAGAAGGATGCCGACGCCGCTGGAGCATCCTGACCAAGCAACTCTCCGGCTCCGGCGGACGCGCGACGGCGTTGCATGGGTGCGAGGTCGACTGGACCGAGGGACCCGGAGGCTGGCAGATGCATGAAGGGCCGGGCACGGAGTTTGCGATCGAAGCCGACTTGGTCCTCTTGGCGGCGGGCTTCCTCCACGTGGTCCACGGTGGGCTGATCGACGACCTGGACCTTCAGCTCGACGGCCGCGGCAACGTCGTCGTCGACCGCTGGATGACCAGCAAGCCGGGCATCTTCGCCGCCGGGGATACGGTGCGGGGCGCGTCCCTCGTCGTCCACGCCATCAACCAAGGCCGGCTGGCCGCCGCCGCCGCGGATCGGTGGCTCAAAGGGCGATAGCAGGGGAGACGATGCGACGTAACCGAGCCGAGAGGACGTTGCCGGCTATTTCTCCACTTGCGCAACGGCCGCTGCCGGAGCAGTGCCCGCGTGGACGACGCTCATGATGCCGGGCAGATACCGGTCCATCATCAGGATGTTCACGTAGATGAGCGTGCGGATCATTTTCAGAGTCAATTCGCCGCCTTCCACGTCAATGCTCGTCTTGTAGCGGACCTCCCCGTCGGAGAAGTCCATCTCGAAGTTTCCGATTTGCAGGCCGTAATTGGCGCGTGTTACGAACTCGGCAACCTCGTGCCGCTTATGCTCCGGGACGTTGGACTCCAAGATGGAGTAGAACAGCAATTGATGCTTGTCATCCTTTGCCTGGGCAAAACACAGCCAGCTCCCATTGTCACCCTTGAAGCCCATGCGAATGACGGGCTTTCCTTCGAGTTGTTCGAATTTCCAGCCTTCTTTGGTGAAGAACTCGACCGTCCTGTCGAGAATGCTGCGGCCGCTCCCGAAGAGTGGTGACATTATCCGTTCTCCCTTCGTTGTCTTGATGGGACGTGCTCTGGCTGGTCCTACCATTCAAGGCATGGTCGCCGTACTGCGTTCGGGCGGCCAAATGCGCTACCCACGCGTCGGGAGGTTGCTGAGAACCTTCGGCCATGGCCGGCCGCCGTTACGGCAACCACCGCACCCGGCGGGGCTTAGGCCCCCACTTCCACACTTGGCCCATCATTCCATGTTGTGCAACGGGGCTCCTGACGTCCCTTATTGAGCCCTGCATGGTCAATGAACGAGTGGTCTTTATCGGAAGCCCGGGTTTCCGGGATCCGGGTCGCGTCGGGCGGTCATTGGCCGTGCAAACATCCGTAGTGTACCCATCTGTTGGAGGTCGTCAAGCAGAGTTGGCTGCGTGGAGCGTGGAACTCGTACCCCGGAGGCACTCCGTGGACGATCTGCGTCCTCGAGGAACGACCCAGAGAGCTCAGGCCAACTCCATGCAAGAAGCACACACACTGCGTTTCCTGACGTTGGCTCGGCGGAGCGCGGCAGGCAGGACGACGCGGAGCTGCCCGGCGGAGAGGGCCTCGCAGAAAGAGAAGAACCCACGGGGGGCGGCCCGTGGGCTCTGGGCGGGAATCGACAACAGGTTGGGTTATTGCACCAGCCGCACTTGGGGGTTGGTGATGATCTCCTCGAAGATGTCGGTCAGGCGCCGTTCGTATTCGGCGGGATTGCCGCTGCCGCGGGGGCTTTCTCCGTCGTCGTTGGCGGTGGCGCCCGTGCGGGCCAACCGGTCCATGAAGTCGTAATCGGTCCCCAGCCCGACGCCGACCGGGAACATGTACCACTTCTTCTGTTCCATCACGGCGGCCTGCATCAGCGCCGCGTCGTAGGGGTACTTTGCGCGGCCGTAGAAGTCGTCGCTGGGGTTGTCGCGGATGAAGCGGTCGATCTCGGAGCGACTGCTCACGTAGAGGTTGGGCACGCCGTCGGTCAAGAGGACGACGACCTTGTTGGTGGCGTAGCGCCCTGAACCGCCTTCGCTTCGCGGCCGGATGTGCTCTTTTGCCAGGAGCATACCCGCCTCGGTGGCCGTGCTCACACAATCATCGGCGACGGCTTGAAGGCGCGTGCAAGCCTGCATCGCTTGGTCGTAGTCGGCGGTCAGCGTTTGTTCGATTACCGGCCCGCCGCCAACGAGGCTGTCGAAGGCCACGATCGACACCCAATCGCGCTGGTCGGGATCCGAGATGCCGGCGTTGCGTTCTTTGACGACCTGCAAAGCCGCGATCGTCGCCCGGCGAGCGGCGTGCACCGGCTGCTCTCGAGGCGGGAAACGGAGCGTCCCCCCGGCCGTGACCTCCGTGTGCCAGGGGCAGTCGGCGCTGTGGCGGGAAAGGGGCACGTACCGGCGTCCATCCGGCTTCCGGTCCCGGCCGTGGTCCATCATGAACTGCACGTACGTCCGGTAGCCGATCTTGTTCCGATAACCTCGGGGAACGCTTACGCTGGCCTCGGGGAACGTGCTGGAGCTGGGATTGCCGAACCCGTCAATGCGGTCGGAGTCCTGCCGATAGGGCAGCCAGCCACGTGAACGGTCTCGGAACGGGCAGATCACGTAGTCGAGGTACTTTTCCCAGTAGTCGTAGTTGAGCGAGCTATTGGGCGTCGGCTTGGCGTTGGGCATCACTCGGGCGATCTGGGCGTCGATGATCCACGAATACGCCTTGCTCTTTCGCGTGCTCTCGCTATCGCTTGACTTGATCCGATACTGCTGCGGCACCGAGCCCTCGGTCAACGGGCCGCCGTTTTCGGTCAGCTCGGCGTAGGCGTACTGATTCTGCGACACACCGACTGGCTCGCCAACGTATTGCGTCGCTCCCGGAAAAGACCCAAAGCCGAAGTCGTCGTACACCTCCTGCATCAAGTCGTCGCCGATCGTGGGGTACCCGTCGTCGGCGAAGGTGTCGTTGATCGCGCCGGTGGCCCAGCACGGCTCCGTGTCGTTGTTCATCGAGCCGGAGAGGTCGATCACGAAGGCGATATCGCGGGGGTTGGCCATGGCGACCGCCGAGGCGGACATGTGGAAGGAGTGGTTGCCGAAGATGCGGGCGAAGAAGAGCGGGGCCTCGCCGCCGGCCGAGGCGTCGCGACGTGCCGTTACCCGAACCGCGTTCCCCATCTCGTCGGAGGGCGTGAAGGTTCGGGTGTCGCTGTCCCAAAGGCCCAGTTCCACGTCGGACGAATCGATCTCGACCGGCTTGCCTCCGGCGAAGTGATAGCCGGCGTACTCGTCGGCCGGCGCGAGGATTTCCTCGAACGGCTTGCCCAAATACGCCGCGGCGGCCATGGCGGCCGAATCGGCGGCGACCTGCAACTGCGTGCGGACCAGCATGATGTAGCCCGTGTCTACCGCGAAGGCGACCATTCCCAACATCGCAACGATAAGCAGGAGCGACAGCACGAGCGTGGCGCCCCGGCGGGGCAATCGCTTGGGTTTTCGAAATCGTGTGTTCACCTTCTATCTCCCATCACGAACAGCATTGGCTCGGCCACCGCTTCGGTCGACCACCGGCCGGGCGCGAATCGGGGGCGGCAGCCGGCGTCCCGCGGTCGAAGAAGTGTGCCCAAACCTGTGAAAGTGTTAGTCTCAGAAGCCCCTACGTCAAACGCGTCGGGGCGTCGTTTGGGTGGGGGGGAGAATGCCGAAACGGGCCGGGTTCCGGGCAGCCCGATCGGTCGGACGTCTTGAGAACGGCAAAGCCGGCGTGGGAGACCGCCCGGGGCGCATCCGAAACCGCCCGGGGTGGAAATGAAAAACGCGAGTGACGAGACGCACGCCGACACGGCAACCATCCTCAGGAAAGGTTGCAAACTTCGGCAGCCTGGCTAGCTCGTCGACCGAGCCCCATGGCTTTGCGCCCCGACCTCGCAGTCGGTTTGCCTTTTCGGGCTTGCAGGTGATCCGTTTGACCGGAAGAGACAATGACCTGCTATTGGTTCTCTACGTCACGTTTGGCCCCGTGTCAAATCGGGCTATTTCTTCGCTCCGCCCTTATTGCCGGGATTGCCGGGCCCGGTGCCCGGTCCGTCGTTGATCGGCGGATTCCCCGGCGGTTGCGGGTCCTCGCCGTTGCCCACGCCGTTGTTGCCTTTCGGACGCGGCGGGGCCGGCGCGGGGGCTTTCGGCTGCGGGCTGTCTCCGTCAGGGCCGTTCAGCATGGGGCCATTGACCAACTGACTTGGGTCGGCCACGCCATCGGCCGTATTGTCCGTATGGTCGCGAACCGTGTGGCCGAACGAGAAGAACAGCCCGACCATGCAGAGGCCCAACAGACCGAGGATGCAGGACCACTCCGGAATCGCCACACCACGCCGGTTGCACCTTTTTCTTGGACGTCGACTCATTCTGTACCTCCGGAGACATGCCTCAAGAAAACCAGATCCGCCATGAAGTCTAGCTCATTTTTCGCAGAGGGAGGTCGTGGCGCATCCGGGCCGATCGGCAGAAAGGGAATCCCGGGATCGGACGCTACCGGGCGGCGAATCGCCCGGCCTGCGCCGCGATATCGATGCCCGCCAGGTCGCTCCAGGCGGCCAGCAGCCGGTGGAAGACTTCGCCCGGAACGCCGTCGCCGATCGGCCGTCCGTCGAACCGCGTGACCGGCAACAGGCACATCGGCGTGCTGGTCAGGAGGACCTCGTCGGCCGAGGCCACGTCGTCCGGCGTCAGCTCCCGTTGGGCGGCCGGGATGCCGAGCTTGCGGGCCAGCTCGTCGGCCTCCCGCATGCTGATCCCCGGAAGCACCTTGTGATGCGGCGGCCTTCGGAGGCCGTCGCGGGCCGTGTAGATCATCACGTTGGCGGTCGACGCCTCGACGACGAACCCTTGCGAGTCGAGCAGCAGCGCCCGGGCGCCCGGCTCGGCCATCGCGGCCTGGCGATCGGCCAGGTAGTAGTGCATGCGGCTGCGACATTTCAGCCAGGGCGGCCACGAAGCGGGCGAGACCTGCTCCACGTCGGTGGTCACCAGCGCTTGCCCCGTGCGGTACTTGTCGGCCCAGAGCCGAAACGGCAGCAGATACGTGTGCAGACACACCGTCGGTCCACCCGACCCCGGCAGAGAATACGCCGCATACGGTCCCGGGGTGACGACGATCGACAGGCCCAGGTCGTCGCCCGGGGCCACCAGCCGGTAGTTGCGGTCGGCCAGTTCTCGGGCGACGTGCGCCAATTCTTCCCGTCCAATCCCCGGGTCGACGCCTACGATCTCGAGCGACTCCTCCAGGCGAGCCAAGTGGTCGTCGAGCCGGAAGAGCTTCCCGGCGAACGTGCGCAACTGTTCGGCGACCGCGGCGCCCAGCACGAAGCCGGAATCCGTAAGCGGAATTGCCGCCGACGAAGCGGGAATAAACCGGCCGTTGAGATACGCCTGGGGCTCGTCCATGAATCCTGCTACGGGGCCACGCGCCGCTTCGCCATTCACGGCATACGGACAGTGTCCTCAGTGGAGTTCGCGCGATTCAGGGGGTGCCCTGGCCCGCTGGCCCATCGGCGGACAGGGCGGGCCCCTCGGATCCCGCCTGGGGTTTCAAAGCCCCTGATTCGGATTTCGACGCGTCTTGTTCGGCGTCCGACGCGTCTGCCTCGGCCTCGGGCGGCTCCAAGAAGGCGTACCAGGCCAGTCGCGAGCGGACGGGGGAAGCGCGGAGATAGCCGTCCCAGTCGTGGTTGCTGCCCACGGAGCGTTCGACGGGCAGGATCTCGACTTTCTCTCGCTGCTCTCCGAGTCGCGACGCACGGGCCGGCCCGGTGTAGCCCAACGCTTGCGGACCACCGCGGCCGTACATCCTGGGATAGTATTGCAGCACCGGGTCGTACGTGTTGCGGGTCACCAGCACCCGTTCGGCCAGCGAGAGCGCCAATCCGTTCGCTCGCCCCGGCGACAACCAGTCGGCATTCATCGCCGCGGCCACCAGCACTGCCCGGACCGGCGTCCGCTCCACGGGGGCCGTCCCTTCGGGCAGCCTGCGCCTGGCGAACTCTCCTCCGGCCAACAGGTGCAATGCGCCGG
>DATKZH010000038.1:0-2895 GCA_035528065.1 Thermoguttaceae bacterium
CGTAGCAGGCACACGCCGTGTGCCGTAGCCAGCGGACGGCACACGGCGTGTGCCTGCTACTCCGCAAATGCGGAGGTTATTCTTCGGTCGGTCCTTGGCGGTTCGACGGGCTTCCCTGGTCGCGGCGCGGTCGGTCGGCCGAAGGGCCCCGGCCGCGTGAGCGACGGGTGCGCGTCGCTTGGCCTTGCGTCCACCGCTGGACCCGGTCCAGGCGCTCTTCGCCTTTGGAGAAGTAGAAGTCGTCGAGGGAATCGAAGTGTTCTTGGAAGCGCCGATCGCGCTGGGGCTTCCAATCGGGCACCGGATGGACGAACCCCAGGCGGGCCATCTCGTCGGCCAGGGCGTTGGCGATCAGTTGGTGGCCGGGAATCGAGGGGTGGACGTGGTCCAGGAGGCGGTATCCGCCCGGGATGCCGGAGTCGGTGAGGGCCTCGAAGAGCCTGCGGACGTCGACCAGCGGCGTGTGGGTCTGGCGGGCGACGTCGAGGATCGCCTGGTTCATCGGCTCCAGGATTCGCAGGGGGCAGACGTCCAGCTCCTTGGCCTGGAGGTAGGACCGGTGGGCCTTGTCCATCTCTCCCAGGGCATCGTAGCACTGGGCCAACAGGTAGTGGGCGGCCGCGTGCCGGTCGTCGATCCGGAGGGCCTCTTCGAGGGTGACCGCCGCCTGGTACATGTTCGTCTTCTCGTACTCGGCCGCCCGGGCCACCAGTCGGTCCCACCGCTGGAGCTGCTCCGGCGTGAGGCCGTCGCGATGCTGCGACTTGAAGGGGGGGCAGTCGCGGAGGTTGGCGACCGGGTTCATCAGGATGAGCGGGACGTCGGCCCGGCGGGCAAGCTCCACCATGCGGCGGAGGTTGTAACCAAAGTGCTCGATCACGTCGCGACGCCACCGCTCGTCGCGGTGGTACTGATCGAGGCCGCCCCGGTAGTCGAGCATCGCGTCGACTTCGGACGGGAGGGTCGGCCGATCCGGCGGGGCACGCTCGGCCGATCGCCCCCGGAGGCGGACGTAGCCTTCGCGCAAGATCGTGTAGGTCCGCGTCTGGAGCACCCACTCGCACGGCCGGGCGACGATCTCCGGCAGGTGCTTGACGTGGGCGTAGGTGCGGTCTTCGAGGAACTCGTTGTGGCCCGTGCAGAGGATCACCAGATCGGGCTGGTAGCGGAGCACCTCCTCCAGGACGGGCACGAGGCGATAGCTGGCATAGGAGATCCCCCCACAGTTGACCACTTCCCAGCGGCGATCCGGCTCGGCCGCTTGAAGGCTAAGCTCGAGCCAGGTGGTGAAGGAGGTCTCGATGGCGAACGGGCGGCCCTGCACGGTCGACCCGCCCAGGCAGAAGACGCGGAACTCGCCGGGCGCCTTGCGGCGAGCGAACGACTCCGGCCGGAAATGCGCTTGCCGCGACGGGGCAATTTCGTAGCGGGCGCCGTCAGGGCTGAGCACGAAGAGCGGGTGCAGCGCACGGAAGCCGACGAACGGATCGTCGCGATACGTGGGCCGGCCCGCGTCGAAGAGGGTGAGGACCGCCTCGGCCGCCACGAACGGCGCCAGGCCGATGATCACCGCGGCCAGGCGGAAGAGGAGCCCACGCAACCAACGCCGGCCGCGCCGCGGTCTGGGCCCATTTGCTGATTTCACCCGAGGTTTCCCCGAGAAGCTCAATCCGACCGACGCGACGGGCCGCCTAAATCCAGTCTAGCTCGGCTGGTCCAGGGCGGCAACGCGTGACGGGCCCCGTGCCCCACCCGGCGCGATCTCCGCGTTGGGCTTGGCGGATGCGAGCCGGATTTGCGTGAGACGTTCGACCGGCTCGTGCCGCTGGTTCGCCCGGAGCGGCTGGAGAGGCTCGACAGAGCGCCGGAGCCGGTGGGCGCGGGGCTGTTGGCCCAGGTGATCGTGGGCTGCTGCTTCTGAATCCCGACAAGTCAGGTTGGGTTGGAGGCGCGCCGGCTCGTCTCCAGCTCCAGGAGGCGTCTCTTGAGCCGGATTCCGCCGGGCGCGGAGTATCCGCCCAGGCCCCCATTCGTGGCAACAACGCGATGGCAGGGGATCACCAAGGGGGTGGGATTGGCCGCCATGCACTGGCCCACGGCCCTCGCGGCGCGTGGAGAGCCCGCCTTGGCGGCAAGCTGCGCGTAGGAGAGGGTCTTGCCGTATGGGATTCGCCGGCAGCACTCGAGGACGCGGCGTTGGAAGTCGGTCAGGGGCCCCGGATCGACCTCGATATCCCGGAAGTCATCCCGGGCCCCGGCGGCATAAGCCCGGAGCCGGCGGACCAGGGGCCGGTTCCAGAGAGGCGGGTTGGCGTTCTGAACCGCCTGGGCGGATAGGGCTTTGCGGGCGGCTCCGGGGGAGGCGTGGCCGAAAGTGAGGCGTTTGAGCGTCCCCCCTGAGCCGACGATCGCCATCCAGCCCAGTTCGGTGGGAAAGACATCGAAGCGGTCGGGCGTATTGGGCGTGGCGAGGGTTACGGATCGGGATTTTCGGGCGGCGAGGATAGGGGTGCTCATGGTGGTGTTCGGGTGGAGCGGCTTTGACAGTCCGGGGCCGGGGGCGCTATACTAGGAGACAAGCTTTCTTCCGTGGTCTCCTAATGGCATGGGGCCCCCCTCTTGCGGAGGCCTTGTTTGTGAACGGTTCCATTGGGAAGGGACTTCTCGCATGACCCCCTACAGCTCTTTTTGCGACGATTTCTACATCAACATGAATCTCAGCACGGAGATGGAGCTGCCGACGAACCGTGAGACCATTCTCCATTTTTTCGAGCGTGTGCAAAAGACGTTTCCCACGATGCGGAATTTCTATTGCCGCGAGCGGGGGGATTTCGTGCTGGAGGAGGACAAGGACGAGGGATGCTATCGGTGGTGCACGATCGAGACGCGGCGGCT
>DATKZH010000039.1:0-42149 GCA_035528065.1 Thermoguttaceae bacterium
GATACGCCGCCCTGGCCCCGGTGCGAAAGCTCGACTACCGGACGATTCCCGCGCTGCGAGCGGCCGGCGTACGCTGGGTGCGGCGGAGCGAGACGACCGAGTCAATCGACGGGCTCATCGGGCGCGACCCGCATTGGCTCGAAGTGCCCGACCCCCTGAAGCGCGTCCGGCTCGTCACCCGCACGCTGCTGAGCCACGACCCGGCCCGCAGCATCGCGCGAATCCCGCTCGAATCGGTCGCGCTGGTCGAGGAGCCGCTGGAGTTGCCGTCGGGGCGAGCGGGCACGGCGACCCTCCTCGGCGAGCGCCCGGGGCGGCTGCACGTCCGCGTCGACTGCCCGACCAAGCAGCTACTGGTCGTCTCCGAAAGCTACCATCCCGGCTGGCACGCCAAGGTCGACGGCCGGCCGCTCTGCGTAGTGCCCGTAAACGGCGATTTCCTCGCGTGCGCGGTCCCGCCGGGCGCGCACGAAGTCGTGCTCGAATTCCGTGCGAGAAGCCTTTCCGTCGGCCTGATCGTGTCCTGCTTGGGGCTCGCGATGGTCGTCGCGATCGTTGTCGGCCATCTGCTCCAAGCGGCTTCGGCAAGCAGAGCGCCGCAGCGCCCCACTCGTCCGGATCTCGCAGCCTCTCCTCCGGAAGCCGAGCCTGTCCCGGATGTTGAGAAAGAACCCTGTCCTGTCGGTTGAGGAACGTATCTCATGAGCGATCGCAAAACCCTGGACGAACGGAACCGAAAGGACGTGCTCATCAGCGTGGTCCTGCCCGTCTACAACGAGGCGAACGTGCTCACGACCCTGCTGGAGCGGGTGGCCGAGTCGCTGGCCGGGTGTGACGTCCGGTATGAGATCCTCTTCGTCGACGACGGCTCCAGCGACGCAAGCCCGCAGATCCTCGACGAGTTGGCCGCCGCCCATCCGAGTGTCCGGGTGGTGCACTTCGTGCGAAACTTCGGCCATCAGGCGGCGGTCCAGGCGGGGCTCGTGCACGCGCGCGGCGACGCGGTCGTGCTGATGGACTCCGACCTCCAGGACGCGCCCGAGGCCATCCCGCAGTTCGTGCGCAAATGGAGGGAAGGCTACGACGTGGTCTACGCGCTGCGCACTCAACGTAAAGAGAATCTCCTGAAGCGGTCCCTTTTCGCCGCGTTTCACCGGCTGATGGCCGCGATCGCCTCGATCCGCATCCCCGCCGACGCCGGGATCTTCGGACTGGTCGACCGCCGGGCCGCCCGGGCGATCGTCGCCCTGGGCGAGCGCGACCGGTACTTCCCCGGCCTGCGAAGCTGGGTCGGCTTCCGGCAGATCGGCGTCGAGGTGGAGCGGAACGCCCGCTACGACGAGCGCCCGCGGGTCTCGCTCTTGGGGCTGGTCCGCCTGGCCAAGACGGCCATCTTCTCCTTCTCTTCGTTCCCGCTGACGATCTTCTACGCGATCGGCGGCGGGGCCGCGGCCGTTTTCCTCGGGCTCGGCGGCTACTCCCTCTTCTGCAAGCTGTTCACCGACCTGGCGATCCCGGGATGGACGTCGCACATTCTTACCGGCAGCTTCTTCGGGGCGATGAACGCGCTGGGGATCTGCATCCTGGGCGAGTACGTGGTGCGGATCTACGATCAGGTCCGCGGGCGGCCGCTCTACCTGGTGGATCGGACGGTGAACGTGGAGCCCGATCCGCAGGCCGAAGCAAGGGATTCGCACCGGGAGGCCCCGGAGGTCGAAGCGTCCGAGCTGCTCACCTCCGTGTCGGAGATCAACACGGCCCTGGACCCCGCCCTGACCGCGTTATCCGACTGAGCCCTCTTGGGCCGCACCCGCTTCGCATGGAGGGTGGCTGGGGTCGGCAGGGTGGCTGGGGTCGAGCGATAGCGAGCCCCCAGCTCGCCGCCACAAATCGTTGAGCGACGCCGGGAACCGGACCACGCCAAAGCAGAGGAGCGGCGCGACGAGCGAGCCCCAGTACTGATTGAAGTCGTGGCCCACGAACCCGAACGCCAGCACGAACAGGCAGACGGTCAGCCCGACCCGCTGGCCCCAAGGCGTGTGCCAGCCGGCAAACCCGAACATCGCCGCCACGAAGTAGAGGGCAGTCACCCATTGCGGGAGTAGGAGCAGGTAGGCCGTCATCTGCACGGTCGCGATCACGAACGGCAGGCCGCCGAACTGCACCCAGCCCTCGCGGTGGGCTTGAGCATCCGCGGCCACGAGCGGCGCGATCTGCGCCCCGTGCCACGCGAAGAAGATGCCCCAGGCCGCAAGCCCCGCGATCCACGCCGCCAACTCCCTGGGCCGCTTGTTCCACCACGCCAGCCCTGCGGCCAGCACACAGTACGGCAAAGCCAGATCCCGGAAGAAGACGGCCGCCAGCCCGATCGCCACGCCCCAGCCGGGCCTCTTCAGCCCGTAGGCACAAACCGAGAGCGCGATGAACACGCCGGCCCAAAGCCCCGGCGAAACGAACAGATCGCCGAGCACGCAGAACATCATCGGGCCGGTAAGCAGGAGGGCACACGCCACGGGCTTTCCCAGTCCGTGCCCTTGTTCCCGGGCGAGCGCCTCGAAGCCGAGGAGGATCACGGCCAGGGCCAACAAGCCGAGCAGGCCCTTGCCGAGCGTGGGGCTCGGGAGCTTCCCGATCATCCACATCGGCAGCGGCGTGCGCCAGTTGAACACGCTGCGGGTCGGGTAGCCCCGCTCGACCAGCTCCACGGCGGCCGCCTCGTAGTAGCCCTCGCCGGCGCGGATGCGCTCGACCTCCGCCCAATACAGGGCCACGTCGCCCTCGCCCGGGGAGTCCTTCCCCACGCGCGTGGTCCCGAGCGGCGAGAGGGTGATCGCTACACAGAGCACGGCCACCACCGCGAGCACAATCAGCACAAACCGAGCCTGGAAGGGCGCCAGACGAGCGTAACCGGTGGGCGGGCGGGACGGCATCATCGACCTCGGCACACAAGGAGCCAACGCGACAGCTATCCAAATGTAGCTCAAGCCCGCGCGATTTAGGCCCCCGCGCCATTTAGCCCCCGGTGAACACACCGGGGGCCCGCCCGGCCCTACCCCCCCTCCGTCCTTCCCGCGCAAGTCCGCCAACCACCGCAGCGCCCCCCCGCACGAGGGGAGACCTTCTCCGGCTATGTTCACGGCTGCGATTTCCGGGACCACGTGGCGGCGCGGTGTATTCACCGGGCGCAAATCGCGATACAATCCTCTCATGCCCGAAACGCTTGCCATCATGATCACGATGACGACGTACGGCACGTGGCTCCGTGGGGACATGCGGGGGTGGGTCGAGCGCGGCGGGAGGGTCCTGCCGCCCAATCCGCCCCTGGAAGCGGCCGACCGGGCGAGGATGAAGCACCCCGTGTTCCTCTTCGACGAGTCGCGGCTGTTGGACATCGGCGCGGCGATCGGCAAGTCGCTGCGCGAGAGGCTCGGCCTGCGGATTCTGGCGATGGCCGTTCGGACGTGGCACGTGCACACGGTCATCGCAGCCACGGAGCATCGGCTCCCGAAGATCGTCAAGTGCGCCAAGGACGCGGCCCGGTGGGAGTTGCGACCCGGCCGGCCGATCTGGACCGAGGGATACGACAGGCGGTTCTGCTTCGACGAAGAGTCGGTCCGGCGCCGCATCGAATACGTCGAGCGCCACAACACGGAGATGGGCTTGCCCGCCAAGCCGTGGGACTTCATCGAAGACTACCCATTTAGCCCCCGGTGAACACACCGGTGGCTGGTGCGGCACGGTCCACGAGCCGAAATCGCGAAAGCAGAGAACATGGTAGCGCCAATTCGGCCCCCGGTGTGTTCACCGGGGGCTAAATGAGAAGGTCGCTCACCGGGGGCTAAATGGCGCGGATGGGCGGCGGCCGGCCGGCACTACTGCTCGGAGCCCTCCGCTTCCGTTTCGCTCTGCGTCTCCGGCTGTTCCGAGCCGCCTTCGCCCTCCTCGCCCGGCTGGGACGCTTCCGCCTTCTTGCTCTCTTCTTCCGGCTTCACGTCGCGACCGCCGAGGAGGAAGAGCACGCAGACGATCGCCGCCAGCATCGCGGGCCAGAGCCAAATGGGCACCCATTGGTGTCCTTCGCCGAGCGGGTACATGTCGCCCGCGTAGCCGGCCATCTTCGACCCGATGAACATGCCCAGACCCCACATCAGGAACGCGAGGAAGCTCTGGGCGCTTGCGCTCAGTTCCTTGGGCGCCACCTTCTCCACGTAGATGAACGCAGCCACGAACACGAACACGTAGCAGAACCCGTGGAGCAACAGGCCGAGGACGGTCAGGGGGAAGAGCCCCAAACTGAACAGCAGGTAACGTGCCGCCCAGGCGGCCATTCCGATGACCAGGACCTTCTTGAGGCCGATGCGAGGAATGAACCAGGGCAACAGAAACATCACGACGATCTCCGAATACTGCGAGATCGACGTCAGCGTCGTCGGATCGCCTGGTGCCTTGGTCTCCGTCAGGAAGGGGACGATCCAGACGAAGTAGAAGCTCAACGGAATGCTGATCAGGAAAGCACACAGGGCGAACACAAGGAACGACGGTCGCGCGAGCAGCTTCAAGGCGCTCAATCCGAGCACGTCCCCGCCGGCCTCCGCGCCTTTGGGCGGGGTGTGTGGCAGCGAGAGACTGTAGAGCGCCATGGCAATGGCCCCACCGCCTGCCAAGAAGAAGAAGTTCTTCTCCGTCGCCCCGCCGAGTAGCTGGCCCACGACGGTTACCGCCACGATCCACCCGATCGTGGCCCACACCATGATATAGGAGAACTTGTCGGGGTCGTCGATGTTACGGAACGCGAGCGAGTTGACCAGGGCGAGCGTCGGCATGAAGCAAAGGGCGTTGATCATCAGCAGCGCAAACAGCGGGAGAAAGGCCGTCTGCGTCGATGCCAGCAACAGACACAGCCCGCCGATCAAGTGGAGCACCGACAACACCCGCTCCGTGGCGAAGAACCGATCGGCAACGAACCCCACCAGAAGCGGCGAGATCATCGCGGCGATCGCGGTGCAGGCCATCACCCAACCGATCTGCGCCCCCGAAAACTTCAGCGTGCCGTTCATATACCCGGCGATGGGAACGTACCACGCGGCCCAAAGGCCGAACTCCAGAAACATCATCACGGAAAGCCGAATCCGGGTGAGAAGTTGACTCGAACCCATCGGATGCTCCCTTTCTGCGAGAAGACGAAATCGGCAGAATCTAGACTCACGCGGCCCGACGGCCCGCCCCCCCGCCGGAATGATTCGCATTCTAGGTCAGATCGTCGCCGGATGAAAGCCGCCAAGCCCCCGAATATGACCCGGCTCGGCAAGTTTTTTGGCTGCCGAGGAGCGTCCCCAACGCCTCGTCCGCCGGATTCCCGCCACGGCAAGTGATCCGGAGACGGAACTCTCAGTCCGGCAAGCGGTTACGAAGTCGCCCGACCCCGTCGTGCGAGACCCCGGTTTGGCCGAGATCGAGGGCTTTCCGGCCCGTGCGCCTCGCAAGCTGCCCGATCGGCGCGTCGATCTCGCCCGCGTTCGCCTTCAGGCCAAGCTTCTCCAGCCGGCACAGCGCGGCCCGCTTGTCCACGATTCAGAGCCCCGGCGCGGGTGACTTACGTTTGGCGCAGCCACGCCGCGGGGCGCGGCGTCCACTCGGCCCCGCGTGCGATCTTGACCCCGAAGGCCCCCGTGGCGTTCTGAGCATGCCGACTGCGGCGGTCTTCCCTCCGGGAGCGAGTTGCCCCGCAGGGCATTGCCAACTAGGATGCCCGTTTCGACGCTGTTCCTGGAGCTTGTGGTTGCCGTCGGACTTCTCGACTCGGGAGGACAAGCCGTGAGACGCGTGACGATTCTGGTCTTCTGCCTTGCGGGGATCGCCCCATCGGCCGCGGCATTGGAAGGGCGCCGTGCCGATTCGGTCTTGCTGAACGGGGCGTGGGAGTTCGCGTTGGGCCAGGGCGATGAAGAGGCTTACGCCCCCGACGGACAGGCCGCTCTCCACTGGCAGCCGGTTGAGTTGCCGGGGCAGTTCGTCCCGTGGGACCGAGAGGCAGCCACCCGCATCAAGTTCGTTTGGGCGCGCCGGGCGTTCGATGTTTCCGAAGCGCAAGCCGGTCGCCTGGCCGTGTTGCGGTGGGACCACGTCGTCCATGGGGCGACCGCCTTCATCAACGGGCGGAAGGTCGGGCAGAACGAGCCGACCGGCCCTTATCAGGGCATCGTGCCGCAGGGCGCGCTCCAAGCCGGCCGGAACGAGATCGTCCTGTTGATCCCCGGAGCCGCCGGCGTGCGCAAGGCCAAGAGTGGCCATTTCCTGTTCCCTTGCGGGCAGATTTGGGGGCCCTCGCGGCCCGGTATGCCGGCCGTGGCCCAAGACGTCTGGATCGATTTCGCGGAGCAGGCCTACATGAAATGGGTGCTCGCCGTCCCGGATCCGGACGGTAGCCAGGTGAGGCTCCGCGTGACCCCCACCGGGCTCGAACGCTTCGACGACCTGAAGATCGCCGCCAACATCCGGCCGTGGCCGGAAGGCGAGGTGGTCGGCTCCGGGGAGACTTCCGCTCGGCTCATCCCCGACGCAAGTCCCCTTGGCGGCGAGCACTTCTTCGTCGACGCACCCATGCCGGGCTTCAAGCCGTGGACGCCCGAGGACTGCAATCTCTACGTCGCCGAGGTCAAGCTGACCCGCGGTGGCAAGATCCTCGACACGGCGAACGTGCGTTTCGGCATGCGCCAGATCGCGGTCGTCCACGGCGACTACCGGCTCAACGGCAAGACCCTTTGGATCCGCGGATCGAATCTCGTCCACGAATGGGGTTGGGGCGACTTTCCGCACGGCCAAGAGAAGGCCTACCTGGTTACGGAAGCGCGGGAGCTGAACACCAACGCCTTCCGCACCCACACGCAACCGCCGTCACGGCTCTGGGCCGACGTCTGCGACGAGCACGGGACGATGATCCTGGCGGAGTTCCCCGTGCTTTACAACTACCGCGATCACAAGTACACGCCCGAGGAATGGGAGATCTTCCATCACAACACGCTGACCGACACGGCCGGCTGGATGGCCCGGCTGTGGAACCACCCGGCGGTGATCATGTGGGTCCTGTCCAACGAGTCCCGGACCGACAACGAATGGGAGGCGGGTCCGTTTCGCGATTTCGTGGTGGGCCTGGACCCCACGCGACCGACGATGCGGACGGGCACCACAGGCACCAAGACGAACTACGACGTCCACACCTGCGGCAATACGAACCACTGGACGCACGAAGGCCGCATGCAGATGGTGATCGACGGCTGGTTCCGCGAGGCCCGAGGCCGCACCGTGACCAACAGCGAGTACATGAACATCTTCGATCGGCCGAAATGCCAATGGACCGGCACCGACGACGAAGAGGCCGACCGCCTGGCCTACGCCCAACTCGGCATGGAGCACACCGAGGCGATGCGCCGCGCTCGCGTGGATGCGATTTTGCCCTACATGTATGCCAAATGGAGCAGAACGCGGCGTGGCGGCGAGGTCTGGAAGGCCGGCTACGCTCTGCCCGTCTCCGCTTGCTGGCACAGCGCCCTATCGCCCGTGCTGGCCAGCCTCGATCTGTTCGACGCGGACTACCTGGTCGGCCAGGAAGTGACGACCGACCTCTACCTGATCAACGACTCGTGGCACGACGCGGCGATCCACGTCGATCTGCTGCTGACGAACGAATGCCCGCAGTTCATTCCCGAGGCGGAGTGCTTCGACGGGCCACTGGCCGGGTGGAGCTTCGATTTCGAGCTCGAGGCCGACTCGCTCCGCAAGACGCCCGTCACCTGGAAGCTCCCCGAGGAAGAAGGCGCCTATTGGCTCACGGCCCGAACCACGGGCATTGCCGGTCGGCCGGTCCTCAGCCAACGGTTCGTCCGGGCCGTGAGACGACCGGAGGTGCCCCCGATCGCCAAGCGGCGGACGTTCGTCCTCCTCGGCGGCGACGCGACCAGCGCGACCTACTTCGGCGAGAAAGGGCTGGCCACTTCGACGGACCTGGAAGCGCTCTCGCCCGACAAGCACGTCGTGCTCGTCTGGAATCCCGCCAGGCTCTCCGCCAAAGAGAGGCATTCCGCCGCCGCCTTGGGTGAGTTTGCCGCTGCGGGAGGTCGGGTCGCGGTGCTGTCGACCGAAAAGTGGGACTGGAAGGAGCTCTGCGATCTCGAGATCGACCACACGGGCGGTTCCCGGGTCTTTCCGTATGAGGGCGAGCCGCACTGGCTGCTTCGCGGCGTCCGCCCGGAGTGCCTGAAGCGCTGGAACGGGCTGCCCGGCACGGTGGCCGTCGCGAGCATGGAAGGCCCGGCGGTGAAGGGAGGCACGAAGATCCTCTGGGTCCGGGAGCCGAGACAGACGGTCGTGGCAGAAGTGCCCACGGCGACGGGGGACGGGGTTGTGCTCTTCTCGCAGCTCGACCTGCGTCGTCACGTCCTCCGCTCCAGTCCCGCCTACGATCCGGTGGCCGAACAGCTCCTCTTGAACGTCCTGTCCGAGGCAAATCCCGGTCTCTCTGCCAAGTGAAGCGCGGTGAAAAGATGGGCCGTGTCGTTCTCCACAACGCAAGCATGGAGAGCGGACAGTGTATCACGTTCGAGGGGGGCACGGGCCCTTGTCGGAGACGCCCGGAAGATCCTCGTCCAGGAGCGCCTGGACTCGCGCTTCGAGAGTTCGCGTGAGCGTCGCCGGAGTCATTTTCTCGCTTTTTTCGGCGGCCACGGGAACCGGCTCGCCGAACGTGACGGTCGCTCGGCGTGCGCCGCGAATCGCCGCCGTCTCGGCAGGCAGCACGTCCTCTTCGAACTTGTCGAGCGTCTCGGCAATCCGCTCGATGCTCGGCTGCTCGGCCACGTAGTCGCCGGGGTAGCTGAACGCCTGCACCACGAGGAACACGTCGTCCAGGTCCTCCTCCAAGGGGGCGCGCCGCGGATCCTCCTCCGGCAGCTCCTCCAACTGCTTGATCGCCTCCCGCCGCAGCGTCTTGACCCGTTCCGGAACGGTGGCCCCCGACGGATCGAGGCCGTAGCGGGCCTCGATCCGCCCGACGATGAACTCGATCAGGTGGGCGATCCTTTCCGGCACGGGACCTCGGCGGGTTTCTCCGAGAAACTCGATTTCCTTCAGCGCGAGCACCGCCTCGGCGACGTGGTAGATCCGTTGGTGGAGCGTCAGGTCGGGCCGCGGTCGCCAGAGAAGCGCCCTCTCCAGCTCGCCCATCAGCTCCTCCAACTTCGGGGTCGGGTCCTCGACGTACAGGAATCGCATCGCACACGGAACGCAGACGACCGGACGGCTGCCCTTTCTCGCCGCCAGCAGGGCAATGGCCGCCGGCCCCTCGCGAAACGGCGTGATCCGATCGTTGATGTGGTACACTTCGCCTTCGGGAAAAATCGCCAACGGATACGGTTGCGATTCCAGGACCTCCCGGGCCTTGCGAAGGGCGTTGAAGTCGGTGCCTTCCCGGTCGACGCTGAAACAGCCGTGGTGGCGGAGGATGAGCTGCTTGAGCCAGCCGCCCTGGTGGAACACCTGCCAGGCAACCATCACGTAGAAGGGAAGCCCGAGTTGGTCCGCCGCCTCGTACAGGGCGAAGCAATCAGCATGGCTGGAGTGGTTCGGCGTGATCAGCACGCCGCACCCCTTGTCGACCGCCTCGCGCACGTGCTCCAACCCTCGCACTTCGACTTCGACAAGCCGCTGCTCGTACACGCAGCGACGCTTGCGAAAAGGCTTCCAAAACCGGATCCAAGCCGGACTCAACTTCGGCGACCACCATTGCGGCGGTTTCATGTAACGCGTACGGTTCATGGCATTCACTCTCGAAAGTAGTAGATCTGCCCTCGGTCCATCCCGGCCAGGAGAGCGGCGGGAACCATGAGTAGGAGAAAAGGACGAGGGGGGGGCATGGCGTGCTCCCGGTCATCTGCGTTCAGGCGGTATGGGGATTCTCTCGCAAAGGCGCTAAGGCGCAAAGGGTCCTGGGGAGTCTTCAAGCAACGAAAACAGACGGAATACGGTCCGAGAACTCAACCGTTTCGAGAAAGATCCGGGATTGCCTGTTTGCTGTTGTCCACGCGGAAGATCGGGTTGTGAAGAAGCAACCGGGAGACGGAGAAGCCGGCGTCCTCTCCCGGCTCTTCCCTCGCACTCTTCCCCCATCTTCCTTCCAACTTCCTTTGCGCCTTGGCGAGAGACTATTTCCACTTGGCTTCGCAACTACCCGCCGATCGCCCAAAGGGCCAGCGAGTCCTTGTCCTTGATCAGGACCCGATTCCCAACAACGACCGGGTGAGCCCAGGTGGGCGTGTCGGCGACCCGGTAGCGGGCGACGGGTTCGAAGCGTTCGGCATCCGTCTTGAACACGATCAGCTCCGCGTTGGAGGTCAGGGCGAGGAGGACGTCGCCGGCCGCGACCAGGGCGGCGTTCTCGCCCATCCGGCCCTCGCTGGTCCAGAGGGCTGCGCCGGTCGCCGGATCGAGGCAGAAGAGCTTCCCCTTGTCTTCCTGGGCAAACCCAAACAGACGCTTCCCCACAAGCACCGGGGAGCTCATGAACATCGACAGATCGCCGTTGTGCCAGACTTCTTCCGGCGACCACCGGCCGTCTTCCTTCCGGAGCCGATAGGCGGTCGTGCCCTTGCGGTAGCCGGAGATAACGACCACGTCGCCCAGAAGGACCGGCGTGACGATGTTCATCACGTACTGGGTCTCGAACGGGAACTTCCACAGGAGCGAGCCGTCGGCAGGCGAGACGCCGAGGCACGCCTGCTGCGACTGGGTAATCACCTGGCGGGTGCCGGCGAGAGTGGTCACCATGGGAGACGTGTAGGCGGGTCCGTCTTCGGCCCACTGCCACCGGACTTGGCCGGTTTGCGGGTCGAACGCCGTGAGCGCCCCGCCGTCGTGTCCGCCGACGTGGGCAATCAGAAGCCCGGCTTCCACCACCGGCGACATGGCCGTGCCGAACAGCGGCGAGGTCTTCTTGAACTGTCCGGAGAACTCGTGCTGCCAGACGCGCTCGCCGGAGCCCGCGTCCCAGCAGGAGAGGATCCCGCTGATGCCCAGGGTGAACACCCGGCCGTCGGCGACCACGGGCGTCGACTTGGGCCCCTTGCCGTGCGATCGGGCGGCGCGGTTCATCTCGTACGGCGCAGGATAGCTTTGCGACCACTGCTCGCGGCCGTCGGCCAGGTTGACGGCCCGGACCACCTCGTTCTCTTCCTCGCGGCAGAAAACGAACCCCCGATCGCCCACCACGACCGGCGAAGAGTGGCCGGTGCCCACTTCCCGCTTCCACACCTGCTTGAGCTCGTCCGGCCATGACTCCGGCGCGACAAACTCGGCCAGCTTGCCGTCCCGCTCCGGGCCGCGCCACTGAGGCCAGTCGGCCGCCCGCGAAGGGCCGCCGGCGAGGGTCGCCAACACGCAGCCAAGTACGACTCCCGTCACGATCGATCGCCTGCACATGGTGAATCCCCCTGATCGACGATGCCGATACGGACAAGCGTTGACTCATCGCACCCACGCGGTGCCCGCGGTGCGATAGTCCGGCCGTATTGTCGACCAGGCGTCCGAGGATTGCAAGCAGGCTCGAGTCCGCAGTTGAGCCAGCAGAGTCCCCAATAAGAAGCAGCGAGACGAGAACAGACACCCGGCCGGCGCGGACCGATCGCCGGCACGAACGCCCGGGTCAATCGATCACGTCGGTGGGAACCGGTCGGGGCTTCGGCGCGGGCTTCGGCGGCGGCTTGGGGGGTTCCTCGCCGGGCTTCGGCTTCGGCTTGGGTTTGGGCGGCGGGGGCGGCGGGCCGACCAGGAGCTTGCTGCCCAGGTCGATCGTGTACTCTTCGCTGGTGGTTTGGGCGTGCCAGCCGGCCAGGAGCCCGCGCCGGGCGGAGATCCTGCGGGCTTCGAGGTAGGCTTCAAAGCTGTCGGGCCAGACGAGGAACTGGAGGTAGAACTCGTCGGGATCGATCCGCTTGACCTGCGTCTGGTATCGCGAGCCGGACCGCTGGAGCTGCTCGGCCGTCTCGCCCGCCTCTTCGCGACGGTGGAGCACGAGCTTCGGGACCCTCCCGGCGATCTTCATCTTCACGTCGAAGTTGCGATTGCGGTCGTTTACAGGGTCCTGATTGAACTCCTCAGCCAGCGCCTTGCCGTCGATGCCGGCGGCCGGGTCGCGATCCAGTCGCTTCCGCTTGATGATGAACCCGGTCCGCTTCTGGGCAAGCTCCTGGATGCCCTCGACGTCGACCAACATGACCCGGCCTTCTCGGCAGAGAATGATCACGGCCTTGATGCCCTCCGGAGCGGGCCGGGGATTGGGCAAAATGATTTCCTTCGCCGGCAGAGCCTCTTGGATCGACGTCTCCGCCAGCCTCGCCCGGAGCGTGGCCAGCTCGTCTTCGTTGCCGTGGATCTTCTCCCGGAGCTTGTCGGCCTCCTCTTCCTGTTTGCGGATCTGCGATTCGACCTCTTCCTTGAGCTTCAGAAGCTCGAACTCCGCCTGGCGTCGTTTGTTCTCCTGGTTTTCGAGCAGGATCTCGACGTTGGCCTTGTAGTCTTCGATCTGCTTCTTCAGTTTCTTCAGTTCGCGGAGCTTCTGCTCGGCGTCGACGTCGTCCTGATCGACGAGCGCTTTGAGGCGCGCCTCCAGATCGGCACGGAGCTTGAGGAGTTCCGCCAACTGCGCCGCCGCCTCGTCGATCTCCTCGGGTTTGACGGTGCTCGACGTGCCGATCCGCTTCACCGCGTCGCTGACGCCGAGCTGGGTCACGGTCAGGAGAATCACGAGGATTCCCACGACGTTGGTCATCGTGTCCAACAGCGAGTCGAGGCTTCCGGCGCTAGACTTCTTCGGTCGTCGCATCGACTATCCTCGCAGGCGGCTCGTGGCCGCCCCCGTCCGGGAAAAGGCGTAGGGTGGGTCGAGGTACGAGACCCATGCCAAATCGTCACCATTTCATATCGGACACGTGGGTCTCGTACCTCGACCCACCCTGCGAGATCCTCTGAACCGCACAAGGGCACATGAAAGTAACAACGGTGCGCTTCACCCTGATCACTTCTCGAACATGCTCAAATCGATCTTGCCGTGCCCGATGACGGGCAGCTTGCCGTTGCGGGCGTATCGGGACCGGGCCAGGGAAAGGGCCGCGTAGTAGGTGCTCAGGGCGTCGTCGCGGACCAGGAAGATCACGGTGGCCTTGGGGTCGGCCGCCACGCGATCCAGCAGGGCCAGGAAGTCCTTGTCCGAGCTGAGATCGGCCCGGAGCACGCGCCGCGGCTTCTCCCCCTCGTAGACGACGATCCCCGACGCGGCACACTCCACGAACGTCGGCTCCAGATCGATCCCGCTCCCGCCCGGCTGGATGATCACCTCCGCCTCCTCCGGCGGTCGCTTGCGCTGCTTCAGCTCGGCAAGCAGCTTCTGCTTCAACTCCTCTTGGCTCTGAAGCTCCTCCTCCATCTGGGCCTTGCGCTTCTCGTGCATCTCCGGGTCGACGGTGGGGACGTCGATCTCGGGCTTCACTTCTTTGTCCACGTTTTCCAGGAGGGCTTCCTTGAGTCGCTTCAGCCGCTCGAGCTCCACGATGGCGTCGGCCAGTTGCTTCTGAAGATCATCGGCGCCCGATTCGACCTCCCCGAGGTCCTCCTTGAGCTGTTCGATCCGCGCCCGGGTCTTCTCGATCTGCCGCTTCAGGTAGTCGAGCCTCAGCTCGCTGGCCACCTCGTCGGTATCCATCTGCCCCAGCGCAAGCGCGGTGATCAGCAAGGTGAGCGTGCCGATCACGCACGCCAGGATGCTCAGGAACGGGAACAGGGAGATCGACAGTTTGCTTCGCCTTCGCCTGGCCATGGCAACTAGCTCTTCTTGGCGTTTCTCTCGTTCCCAGGCTCTGCCTGGGAACGCAATGCTCGGCAGGCTCTGCCTGCACTGCTCGGTGTTCAGCGGGACGGGACTTTCGCTTTGACTTTCGTTGACGACCTGCCAGGCGGAGCCTCGCGGTAGTGCGTTCCCAGGCGGAGCCTGGGAACGAGTGCGAACGGGAAGAGGGAGATCGACAGTTTGCTTCGCCTTCGCCTGGTCATGGCAACTAGCCCTTCTTGGCGTTTCTGCGGAAGAACCAACGGCGCCGAGGTGCCGTCTGGACGACGACCTGCTTCTCGCCCAACTGGGCCAACACGTCGTTGAGCCGGCCGATCCCTTCCGCCATCGCAGTGCAATAGCCCCCGAGCGATTCCGCCGATTGCGTCATCGACCCGGCCGCCTGCTGGTGGACCGCCTCGGTCTGTTGGGCCAGGCTGGTCATCGTCCGGAGGAAGGCGGCGGCCATGGCGTCGAGGTCCTTGATTTGCTCCAGCGTTTCCGTCTGGCGTGCGGCGACCCGCTCGTTGATCCGGCCCCAGCCGTCGGCGACCTGGTCCGTCAACGTGGAGCCGATCGACTGGAGCTTCTCGGTCAACGCTCGCAGCTCGGCGTGGTGCGGGGTCAAGGCCGCGTCGAACGCCTTGCGAATCTTGGTGCTGTCCTGGACGGAAGCCAGGTCGCCGCCGTCGTTGAGCCGTTTGAGCAGGTTCTCGTTGCAGTATTCGTCGACCCAGTTGAGCAGGTCCTCCTCGGCTTTCTGGAGCGAGCTGGAGGGGAACATCACAAAAATGCTCATCACCAGGGCGATCAGGGTCGTGTCGAACGCGGTGGCCAGGCCGCCGGTCACGTCGTTGAGCGAGTTCTTGAGCACGGAGATGTCTTGCGCCGCCTCCAACGAGCCGGAGAAAGCACCCACGGCCGTACCGATGCCGATCACCGTGCCGATGAACCCCAGGATGGGGATCGCCCAGATGAACACGTTCAGGAGCGTGTAGCTCGACTGCACGGCGTTGGCGTCGATCTCCGAGTGGGAGGCCAGCATGCTGGCCACCTCCGGGTTGCTCTTGCGCACGCGGAAGTGCTCCAGTCCGCGAAGCACCCGGCTCACCAGGAAGCTCTCGCCCGGCTCGACCGGCAGGTCGTGAATGTTGGCGACGAACTTGTCGACCGTGTCGCTGGTGATCTCTTCGGCGATGTCGTTGGGCAACAGATCGAAGAGCATCGAAGCCCGCTGGCGTTTCAGCTTTCCGTACTTCATCACCAGGATGGCCATCGACCAGCTCATCAGGAACACCAGCACGAACGGCACCCACCCGCGCCTGACGAAAAGCTCGCCCGGGTAGAATTCCGGGGGCGCGGCTCCGGCGACTTGGACCTCTTCCGCGGCATCTTCGCCCGCCGCGGCTTCGGCAGGCGCCGACTCCTGCGACGGGGCCTTGGGAGCGGGGAACACCATCACCCAGAGCCCCCAGCAGACGAACAGCGCCACGTAGAACCCCACGGAAGCGATCAGGCCGAGCACGCCGGTTTGCACCATGCTCACGTCGGTCCGCTCCGCCCCGGTCGTGGCTGCGGATTTGCGCGCCGGCGGTTCGGCTTCCTTCTTGCGTCGCGCCCGGCCAGCCACCTTTTCCGTCTGCTGCGTCTCGCCGATCCCCTTCAGGGACTCCATCACGTCTTCTTGCGACGGGGCCGCCGGCGTGGGCACCACGACCGACGCCTTACAGTACGGGCAACCGGCCTTGCGACCCGCCGCCTCCTCGCGAACCTTCAGCTTCTTTCCGCAATGGGGACAGGCAAACGTGAAATACATGGTAAGCTCCGCGGGGTTCCTCTTGGATCAGGCAGGGCTGCCAACGCGATGAGGCTGGCTTAGGATGGCGCAAGAAACAACTGTCGCGATATGGCCGTGGGGCACGTTTCCAACGTGCCTGGCACGATGGAATCGTGCCCCACTTATTGTTTCTGCGATCCTTACGCACACGGGCAGGACAATCATCAGGGGGAACATTTTGGGGGGCGGCATAGACCATCTTTCAGCGGTCCCGACGCGACCTGCGGCACGTGGTCCTCCCCATACGCCTCCGCAAAATCATTCGCTGGGCCTCACGGATCCCGCCTATTTCCACAATACCCGCAATCGCCGCGATCTTCGAGTCGCCTGCCCCTCTGTTGTGGGGTATCCCGCGGCCGCTTCTCCCAATTCCGAGTCGAGATCCGCCGAGGGGATCGGGGAACACCCCCTCTAACGGGCGGAAGCGTCACATCGTTCCGCGTGGGGCGCCCGTCACACGGATTCTGCCCCCCATCGGGACACAATCCCCATTTTCACTCGCGAACCCGGCCGCGATGACCCCGCCCCTACTCCAGCGTCGGCCGAACCACCTCGCCCCGGGCCTGGGCCTCGGTGTTCTCGTAGGTGCCGTAGAACTCGGAGTTGCAGTCGAGCCAGAGGGCCAGCCGGTGGAAGTCCTCGTCGGAGAACTTCACGCCGTAGTGGTCTTCGCCCAGGTAGCTCAACAGCGGGGCGGCCTTGGCGCCGAACTGCCCGGCGATGGTCCGGGTGCCGCCGTGCACGCCCGTGTTGATCGCCCCATTGTGCACGTGGAAGTAGAAGCCGTACTTCCCGGCCAGGTTGGTGTACGACCGGGTCCAGCCGTTGCCGCCTTCGATCACGCCGGTCAGGTCCAGGGCCTTCTTCTCCTGGTGACACTTCACGCAATTGCGATCCAAAGCCGGCTGGACCAGGCGGACGTAGTTGAACGGATTCGACCCGTCCACGTCGGGCCGGATCTTCGAGGGCGGACGCCCCAGCGCCAGCGGCAGCTCCGTCGGTCGCGGCGGGGGCCGGTGCTTGCGCTCGTGACAGCCCTGGCAGCTCAGACGCTCCCCTTCGTGCAAGTACGTCAGGGACCGCATCGACTGGACGGCCAAGCCCGTCTCGTCGAGGGCCTGGAAGTAGAGCGCCTTCCCCGCCGGGGCCTCGAAGAACACGCTCCCGTCCGGCTCCACCGGCACGGTGCCCAGCACGGCCCGGGCGTTCGTCTGGTTGGCCACGCCGATCCGCGGCTGGTTGGGCGGCGCGGTCGACTTGGGCAGAAGCTGAACGATCCTCAAATCCGCGATCTTGGTCTCTTCCGGCCACTCGAAGTCGCTGTCGTAAACGTTCATCACGGCGACGGTCGCCTGGCGGGCCCTGCCGGCGTCTTCGGCCGCCTGGGACGTCCGCGTAGGAATCACCGGCGGCTTGGTTCGCGGGCGAAGCGGGATCGGGCTCAAGCACGAGATCTCGGGATCGCGGTAGATCAGCTCCTTGTTGCCGAACCGGTCAATCCAGTAAATGCCCCGGTTCGCCACGTTGGGATCGTAGACGCAGAGGTAGTCTTCCTCGCTCAAGGGCCAAGGCGTGCCGTAGACCATGTACTGCTTGATCGGCCGGCCCTCGGATTCCGCGAAGGGCACCTCGGGCGTCAGCCGCACGAGCTGCGACATCGCCCCGTCGTCCTCGAGCCGGTGGTCGATCAGCACCAGCGATCCGAACGCGTTGCCGTGGTGCGCCCCGGTCGACGCCACGAACTTGTTCGAGTTGGGGATCGCCCGAATGCTCATCTCCATCCACGGCCGGCTTTCGCGCTTCTCGGGGTAATTGCCGTGGAAGCTCCGGGCGTCGCGCCCGTCGGGGTAGCAGGTCCAGATGTGATGGGCGATGTTCGTGTCGCGGTCGACGTAGTCCCAACGCGAGTAGACGAGCATCCCGTCGTTGGTCACGCTGGGGTGCCACTCGTGCGTCTCGTGGTAGCTCAGGTTGATGACGTCGCTCCCGTCCGGCCGCATGGAGAACAACGCGTAGACCGGGCAGTGACGCCCGCAACGGAGATACCCGCCGCGACGCTCCGAGATGAAGGCGATCCGCCCGTTGGGTAAAAAACAGGGGTCGAAGTCGTCGCACGGCCCGCCGGTCAATTGCACCAGGCCGCTGCCGTCGGCGCCCGACTTGAAAATGTGGTAGCTGATCTCCGGGCCCCACTCGTAGGCCTCCTTCCCTTGATACTTGGCCCACGCCTTCGCCTCCGTGTACGCGAAGAGGATCGTCCGGCCGTCGAACGACACCTCGGGCGAGAGAAACGTCCCCCCCTCGAGCTTTTGCCCCTTGAGCCGGCCCTCTTCGACGACGGAGTCTTTCAGCAGATTCACCAGCTTCGGATTCGGTCCGAACGGATTCTCGAGCACGAACAGCCCGCCGCCCGGCTTGGCGTTGCACCCGTAGTACTGGTCGCACATGTGGAATACGCCGGTCGAGTCGTGCCGCTTGATGAACAGGAGCTTGTCGACGTCCAGCAGCGGGTTGGTGAAGGCGATCCGGCGGACGACGCCGCGGACGGCCAGGTAGAGCTCGCGGCGGACCTGTTCCGGCACGTCCTCGGCCGCTTCCAGCTTCGCCAGCCGCTCCTCCAGCTTGCCCAGCTCGGCCTCCAGCGGCCCGAGCCGGTTCGCGTCGGCCTTCGTGCGAAGCCGTGCGGCGAGCTGATGCGCCCGGTCGACCACCGCCCGCGTGTGGGCCAGCGTAAAGCCGCCGCTTGCGCCGGCCGACGGAGGCGGGACCGCTTCCATCACTCCCTCGGGCAACGTGCCGGGGTACGAGTACCGGCTGACGCTGATCTGGTCGGCCGGCTTCCCCAACGCGATGTTCTTCTTCGGGTCGTCGACGCCGTACACCTCGATCTCGTCCAGGGCGAACGAGAGGTTGCCCGGAATCGCGAGCCGGACGACCCGCGCGGTGACGTCCTTCTCGCCGAGCTCGACGACCAGCGGCTTGCCCTCCTTGACGCCCAGGTACGGCTCGCCCTCGTGCTTGTAGACGAGCTTGAAGTGGGCCGGATCGCAATCCTCGGCCACGAGGAGCCGGATGTTCTTGGTCCGCGTCCCTTTGCCGGTATCCATACGGTTGAAGACCACGACCCGGTCAAGCTTCACGGGCTCTTGGAGGTCGACCTGCCACCAGGGGTCCTTCTGGCCGCTGGCTACGTGAAACCCCCATCGGCCGTTCTTCACGCCGTCGCAGCCGCCGGAAGCGTCCTGCGCGGTGGTCACGCCGTACTGGTTCACCTTGGTCGGATCGGCCGACGCCGCGGCGCCGGCTTTCCCGCCGGCCGGCACGAAGCGGCGGTCCTGGTCGGCCCAATCGGCCTCCACCAGCTTCTGGAGCGATTCGCCCACGTCGACGGCCGTCGGCTGCGCTCGCCCGTCGGCCGGGACCGGTCTGGCCGCCTCGGCCGGATCCACTGCCGTCATCAGCGCCGCCGCAAGGACAACGACGGAGGAACCCTGGACAAGGGCGATACGCCAACGTGCTCTCATGGAATGACCTCGCCTTAGAGCATCAAGGGATCACGCTTCCGGCAACCAACCGAGGCTCGCCACACCGGGGGGCTCCGATGCCCGCTCCATGCGCTGGCTACAGTATAAGTGCTCGCCACGGAGGCGGAAAGGAGAATTGGCGCCGCCTCCTTCCCCCCGCGGCAACTGATTGCAGACACTCGCTAGGGTGGTTAGAATAAAATTCTCCGCAGACGGGAGTTGGGGATGGCGGTCACGCTCGAACAGTTTGTCGCGAACTTGATCCATAGCGGCCTGATGTCGGCCGACGAGGTGTCCTCGTTTCAAGAGAGCTTCCCGCCCGACCAACGGCCCACCGACGTCCGGGGCCTCGCCCGGGAGCTCGTCCACGCGGGGAAGCTCACCAAGTACCAGGCGACGGCCATCTATCAGGGCAAGACCAAGGGGCTTGTGCTTGGGGACTACGTCGTTCTCGACAAGATCGGCGCGGGCGGGATGGGCCAGGTGCTCAAGGCCCAGCACCGGCGGATGAAGCGGATCGTCGCCGTGAAGCTGCTGCCGCCCGCGGCGATGAAGTCGCCCGAGGCCGTGCGGCGGTTCTATCGCGAGGTGGAGGCGGCGGCCAAGCTCGCGCATCCGAACATCGTCACCGCCCACGACGCCGGCGATCACGAGGGCCTTCACTACCTGGTGATGGAATACGTCGAGGGCCGCGACCTGGCCCGGATTGTCAGCGACGACGGCCCCCTTCCGATCGAGCTGGCCGTGGATTGCGTGCTGCAAGCCGCCCGAGGCTTGGAATACGCGCACCGGCAGGGCGTGATTCACCGCGACGTCAAGCCGGGCAACCTCCTTCTGGACCACGAGGGCACGGTCAAGATCCTCGACATGGGCCTCGCCCGAATGCAAGCGCCCGAGGGGACGATGGACGAGACCGGCTCGGAGCGACTGACCGGGACCGGCCAGGTGATGGGCACCTGCGACTACATGGCCCCCGAGCAAGCCGAAGACACCCACGCCGCCGATCACCGGGCCGACGTCTACGCGTTAGGGTGCACGCTCTATCGGCTTCTGACGGGCGAGCCGCCCTACGCGGGCGAGACGCTGGTCCAGGTGCTTCTGGCCCATCGCCAGGCCCCGATCCCTTCGATCCGCGATGCCCGGCCCGACGTGCCGCCGGAGCTGGACGCCGTGTTCCACCGAATGATGGCCAAGACGCCCCAGTACCGCTACCAGTCGATGGCGGAGGTGATTCCCGATCTCGAGGCGTGCCTCCCCGGCGAGCGCCCCGCCTCGCAGCCGCCGCCTCCTCCGCCCGTGTCGCAGCCCAGGCAGTCCACGACCGACAGCAAACTGAACGCCTTCCTGGAAGGTCTCGGCGAAGGCGGCGTCGCCACAGGGCGAAAAGCCCCTCCAATCGCCCAAGAGACGATCGCCCACCGGCCGGCGCAGGAGACCGGGGTGATCTCAGGGCAGGGGCTCTTTTCCAGGCCGTTGTCTCGTAACAAGTTTATGCTCCTGGGCATCGGCGGCGGCGTTGCCGCACTCCTGCTCGTGGCGGCCGTGTTCCTTGCGGTGGTTGCACGCGGCGGTGGAGAGCCCGAGCCGGAACCGCAGATCGCTCGGGCCGCTGGTGCGTCAACCGCCCCGGCTCCCCAGGTCGAACTGACTTCCCGGCAGGACGAGACCCGTCTGATTCTCCGCTGGCCGGCGCCCGAGCGAGAGGACGCCGTGCTGGAAATCGACGGCCAGTCGCAGGATCTCTCCTCGCTGCTCGACGAGACAAATCCCGACCAGCTCCGGATCCCGCTACAAGCCGGCTCCCACAGAGTCTGGATCGCCCGGCGCGGGATTCAGCCATTCGACCAGACGTTCGCCATCGACGAAGGGGAAACCACGACGATCGCTCCCGTCTGGCAAATGCCGGAGGGCGAGGAGGAACCTCGCCGCGAAGACATCGCCGCCACCGGACCGTCCGATGACGAGGCGATGGCCAAGGAGGCCGCGACCCCGGAGCCGAAGCCGCCGGTTGAGCCGGCACCGGCTCCTCCGGAGCGCCCCGAGATACGCGCGGCCGAGAAAGAGCGGCAAGCGGCCGAGGCCCGCTATGCCGAGGCGATCGCGCCGGCGGAGGAGATGGTCGCCGCCGGGCGTTTCGGCCGGGCTTTGGCGGCGCTCGGGCAAATCCAGTTTGGCGAAGAAGATCTCGCCGCCCGGCTGGATCGGCGGCGCGATCAGGTCCAGCGGCTCGTAGCACTGAAGACGCGGATCATCAACGCGATCAACGCCGCCGATCCGCCGCTCAAGAAGAGCGCCTTGAGGATTCGCGGCGCCAATGGCGAGATCGTGAAGGCCGACGAGGAGGGGATCACGGCCAAGTTGATCACCGGAAAGATGGAAACGGTCGCCTGGCGGGACATCGGCCCGCAGGCGGTGCAAAAACTGGTGGGGCTCGTCGGCGGCGACCAGAACGCTGACGGCTGGATCGCCGCCGGCCTGTTGGCGCTGGTGTACGACGACGCGGCGCTGGGCGCGGCGCTGTTCGGCAAGGCCCGCGACTTGGGCGCCGAGATCGAGCCGTATCTCGGGCCCCTGGCTTCGTCGGCGTTCGCCAAGGTGCAGCAGCTCATCGAGCAGAAAGAGTTCCACGAAGCCGAGACGGGGCTTGCGGAGATCGAGGCAAAGTACGGCGACACGCCCTGGTTCGCCTCCAACAAGGACGCGTTGGAGCCCGCCCGGGCCGCGATCCGGGTAGGTATCCCGGAATCCGAAGCCGAGCAGCTCTACGCCCAGGCCGCGAAGTTGTTCGGTGAACAACAGCTCTTCGACGTGAAGCCGCTCGTGGAGAAGCTCAAGGCCGACTACGGCGCCACGAACGTCGTCAGCGACGCCGACCGAAAGCCGTCATTCGTCGCCATGCAAAGCGCCGTCGCTGACCTCGGCATACGGCTCACGGTTCGGCTCGACGGCCAAGGCGACTTCAAGACGATCCAAGAGGCCATCGACGCCGCCCCGCCGAACTCGCTGATCGAAATCCAGGACAACGGGCCCTACTATGAAAAAACCGTCATTCCCCGGGACAAACACGGTTTGACGTTGCGAGGAAGCAAGGGATGCTGGCCCACGATCAGCTCCGGCGGGCCCGTGGGAACCGTTGCAGACCTCATGGTCGCTCAGGCGTCCCCGATATCCCTCGAGCGGTTGGTGATCTCACACACGGATTTCGGTGGTGAGGGGCAGAACAGTCTTGTGACTTGGGGTTCCTGTCACCTCCGCTCGGTGATTCTGGCCGGTGGCACGCGGTTCTCGATTGCTCCGAATAATGAGATAGAGAACTGCTGCTTTGCCGCGCGGTCAAACAATGGGCATGTGAAAACTCCAACGGTGATAAGAGACTCCATTTGCCTTCGCGACGCCATCTGCATCGACGGAAAGGCGAAGGCCGTGCTGGAGAACGTCATAGCTCCCACCTTCCATCTCTGCCAAGCGCCTTTTGAATTGCGGTGTTCGACGGTGCCCGGCTTGGCAGTATTCCAGGCTGAGGGGAGTCTGGCCCTCGACTCGATACTGGGGTCGGTCCAATCCTCGGCAGCAGCCAGCCGCATCGACTTCTGCAACGTCGTGTCGGGAAAGTTTGTTGACCGCGCGGAGCCGGGAAAGGGCTGCTTCAGTGCCCCGCCACAATTCGCGAACGCGAAGAACTTGGACTATCGCCTCCTCCCCACGAGCCCCTGCATCGGCAGGGCCTCGGACGGCGGCGACGTGGGTTGTCGCTTCACTCCCGAGATGATCGAAATGCTCACGCTGGCCCTTCAACTCCGGCAGCAGGGGATCATCAAATTCTGAGATTTGGAGTGCGGCGAATTGTCGGCGCTTTTCGCGGAGATACCGGAGGAGTTCGTCCGACGGATAGCCGATATCGGCGCGGAGGGGCGCGGTCCAAAGCGGCGACAAGTCGCCGCACTCCAAGGGACATCGGCTGACGCGTACTGGCCCTACGGCTCGCGCACCCGAATCTCCGCGATCCACACCTGGCTGTCGGCCCCGCCGAAGCCGATCTTCTGCGACGGTCGATCCGGGGCCATCGCCGGCGGCGGAATCTCGTACTCCAGCGTGTCCCACTGCTCCTTGCGCGAAAGCCGCGCGTTGGGCTTGACGGGCGTCCAGACGCCGGGCCCCGTGTTGACCACGATCGAGCTCAGGGCCGACGTGCCCCAGACGTCGATCTCGACGACCACCGGCCGGCTCGCGTCCGGCGTGCGGATGACGAACGTGGCCCAGCCGTTGGCGTGGTCGCCGGGCCCCGTTTCGTCGGAGTTCCAGCACCGGCGCCCGCCCTTGGTTTCCGCTTCGCCGAACCCCATCGCCGGCACGCCCATCTCGCGGGTCATCCGGCCCGAAGTCTCCCACGACTCGACGTACTCGGCGGCGTTCGGCACGTTGCAGTACTCCAGCGCCTTGCGCCCGTATTGGACGGCCGATTCGTACGCATCCGGATCGAAGTCGTTGCGGTACCGTTCGTACTCGTCCATCGCGCGGACCATCCAGTAGCCGTAGCGAAACGTTCGGGCGACCTCCGCCACGCGCTCGTTCACCGTCTCATCGGCGTCCACCTTCTCGGCCCGCTCGATCGCGGCCAGGGCCTCGTCCATCAACGGGGGATCGAACAGGCCCGGGATCTGCGTCCGGGGATTCCCGGCGTAGGACTGGCCCGTCTTGCGTGCCGCGGCGTCGACTGCCTCGTAGAACGCCTTCACGTCCGGCGCGGCCGGGCCGAACATCGCCTCGGTCCACTCGTCGGCGATGCGCCGCGGGTCGGCCAAGGGGTCCCACAACAGCCGGGCGATCACGTAGTAGAGCGGCCCGTCCAGGGGCCAATCGCTGAGCGAGCTCTGGCAGAAGTAGCGGCGAATGCCCAGCGAGTGGAAATACTTGACGTCGGCGGCGAAGTTCCACACCACGGGACGCGGCAGGCGCCACCACTGCGACTTGCTCACGTAACTGTACATCAACAGCTCCGGCGTGACCTTGGCCCAGCGCGTGAGCGAGTCGTTGAACTGGCGATTCGGCTCGGACGCCGGATCGTTGATCGGCCGCGAATAGTCGGCCGGGGCGTAATGGCACAGGAAGGGCACCACGCCCGAAAGCGGCCGGACCGTATCGGGCGGCTCGGCGTAGTTGACGTAGGCCAGGACGAGCAGCTTCTTGTCGGGATGCTTCTCGGCCACGCGCCGGGCCACCTCGTTGGCGAACCAGAACACGCGATCGCCCCGGAAGGGCCGTGCGCGGTTGAGCCCCTGCGCGGTCGTGCGCCCGCCGCAAAGCTTGTCATCGAGCCCCTCGCAGTCCGGGCAGTCGCACCATCCGTAGCCGTCGTTGGGGCTGATCGACGTGAGCCCGCACGCCGGGTCTTCGTCGAAGATGCGGATCACGTTGGCCGCAAACTCGTCGGCCAGCCCTTCGGCGGTCACGCAGAGCTGCTTCCCGTGCAGCTCGCCCGGCACGCGCTTCCCGCCCAGCATCGGGTACCACTCCGGATGCGTCTTGAAGTATCGCTCGGGCATGATCTTTGCGTAGGCGTGCACGCCGGGGACGGCTTCGGGGTAGTAGTAGGCGTTTCCGTTGCGCTCGGCCGCCTCGGGCGTGTACAGGCCGTTCATGCCCATCTTGACGCCCCACGCCTCCGACTCCTCGCCGGACCGCCCGCTGAACAGCCGCCACGCGAACGCCGGACGCGTGTCGACGTCGACGTTGCCGACCGCGAGCGTGGACCGCTTCGGGACCACTTCGTTCTCCGCCCCCGGCGCGAGCCACCGGTAGCCGAGCAGCTCCAGGAACCGATACACGGCGAACAGCGTCCCCCGGTCGCCCCCGCCCGAGACGAGGACACCGCTCGGAACCGAGCGGATCAGCACCCGCTCTTCGTCGCCCAGGAAGCCCTCGGGCACTTGCGCGAGCGACTTTTGCGTGGGGCCGACGTCGATTCGCTTCCGGCTGCCTTGCGTCTGCGACCCGGCTTCGCGCTCCGCCACGACCGGCAGGCTCGCCCCGGAAATCCGCTCGACGTAAGCGGCCAGCTCCTCGGCCGCGCGGCGGACCGTCTCGCTCGCGTCGTCCGGAATCACGACGCAGCACCTCGGCTCGCCCTCCGCCACCAAGACCATCTCCGGGCCGGCCGCCGGCACGATTGCCACGACCAAGTGAAGCGCCAATGCGTTCATCGAAGCTCCTCCCTTGAACGGTCCGCCCGTGCGCGGTGCCCGGAGCGCGTTTTCCGGCGAAGCCTCATATCCCACGAGCAGCCCGACGAGAACCTCGTCCGAAGCGGGCTCTTCACACTGCGCACGACGGTCTGGCTCAACTGGGGGCGATCGGGCCGGCCGGAGCGCGCCAGCTCGCCGTCTCGGCGAGGCGGCAGGGCCGCTTCTGGACCGGCCTGTCGACCAGGCTCATCTGCCAGTCGACGGCGAGCATCAGCACGTTGATGCCGGAGCCGATGCCCAACAGCGCCAAGCGGTCGTCTCTGGCCAGGTGGCCGTTCTCAACGCCGATGGCCGCGGAGATCGGCAGGGCGACCGAGCCCGTGTTGCCCAGCCACTCCAACGTCGAGTAGTCGATTTGCGACTCCAGCCCGATCGCTTCGAACAGGAGCTTGTGGTGGGCGCGGCCGACCTGGTGGCAGAAGGTCTTGTCGATCTGCGGGGCATCCCAGCCGACCGTCTGGAGGAACTCGTAGAAGTTGGCTTGGGCCGCACGGATGCCCTCGTGCATCAGGGTCTCCGAATCGGTCGACATCAGGGGGCCCGGCTCGTCTCCGTCGGAGTCGACGTATGCTCCTTGACAGAGGTGGCAGCCGTCGGAGCTGGCCTGGACCGCGCCGCCCAGGAGGCGGTTGCCGGTCCGGCTCAGCTCGCGATCGACCAGGACCACGGCCGCACTGCCCGAGCCGATCGTCAGCGAGGCCATCGCCGGCTTGACGTCGCGGCGGGTAAGCGAGTGATCGCGATTGAGGCGTTCGATCGTGGTCTCGACCAGGGAACGGCTGCTCTCGGTGCCCACGACCACGCCGGCGCGGACCTGCCCCAGCTCGATCATGTTGGCGACCTGGACGATCCCGTTGAGGATGCCGAGGCAGGCGTTGGAGACGTCGTAGACCATGCAGTCGCCGGGGAGCCCGAGCCCGTGATGCACGCCGCACGCGGTGGCCGGCTCGAGGAAATCGCGACAGACCGAACCGTGCACGAGTGCCCCGATATCCTGCTTGTCGACCCCGGCGATGCGGATTGCCTTCTCGGCCGTCTCGAGGCTCTTCTCGCTGGGTAGCGTGCCGGGGGCCCAGAAGCGCCGCTCGCGGATGCCGCTCATCAGCTCCAGTCGTCCCTCGGGGAGGCGGAGCCGACTGTAGAGCGGCTCGAGCCATGCCTCGATCTGTTCGGAGCTGACCACTTCTTCAGGCAACGTGTAGGCGAAGGCTTCCAGGCAGACGTTTTGATATCGCATTCGGGCTCCGACGGAGATTAGTGCAGCGGCCACTCCGGCTTGAAGAATCCAAACCGTTGAAGATAATCGCCGAGTGCGTCGGAGTAAAGTGGCTCGTCTGCGGCGTAGTCGCGTCGGCCGGACCGGGAGTGATCGCCCGGTCGCGGCCCAGGCGGCGCGACGTTTCGGGCGCGTGGAGGGCGCCTTCCGGCTGGCCGCTTCTCCGGGGTGGTCGATGCTAGCATTGCTTCTACATCATGTTGTGGTCAAGGAAACTCTCGGGTCAAAATCAGGGATTTCCTTGCAATCCTCGCGGCGCATCTCTAAACTCCCGTGTGACTTGCGTTCCCGACACCCGGTGACGACCAGAGCAAAGGAGTTGCGAGGCCGAACGAAAAGGACGTCGCCGCGGCACCGCGCCCACTCTCGGCGCGATGGACCGGTGGGAAGCGGCTGGCCCCAGGGCCTTGACGACCGACGTGCCAGGTGGACTCCGCCCTGAAACGTCGATCCCAGCCTGTGGATGCCGCCGCCGGCCCCCCGGACCATTCTGCTTGTCTTATCCCTCTTGCCCCTGCGCGACGGGCCTTCGAGAGCGCCTCTTTGATGTCTCGCTGGGTACGCACAGGATGTGTGGATGTGTCTGGTGTCTCAAAGGAGGAGAAAGACATGTCGGGAAAGCCGTTGATCGGAATCAACGCGGACTATCGATCGGCCACGAGGGACGCCCCCTCGTTCAGTTACCTTTGTGCCGGCTATTACGATTCCCTGGCCCAGGTCGGCGCGGTCCCCATCGTCATTCCGCCGCTGGAAGATGAAGCCGATGTGAACCGCGTCCTGGACATGCTCGATGGCGTCGTGTTGATCGGAGGAGCAGACCTCGACCCGCGCCACGACGGGTTCATGCTGCACCCATCGGTCCGCGCACTCGACCTCCGCCGGGAGCAGTTCGACCGGATGCTGGCCCGGCTGACTGCCGAGCGCCGCATGCCGGTGATGGGGGTCGGGGTCGGAATGCAGCTTTTGAACGTTACGTTGGGTGGCAACCTGTTCCTGCACATTCCCGAGGACGTGCCCTGGGCGCTGCCCCACCTGGACCCCATGGATCGGGCCCATCGCCACGCGTTGGAGGTGGAGCCGGGCTCGCTGATCGAGCGCGTCTACGGCGAGGGAGAGATCCGCGTCAACAGCATGCACCATATGGCCGTCGACGAAGTGGCCCCGGGATTCGCGCCCACCGCGCGGTGCCCCGACGGCATCGTGGAAGCGATCGAAAGCCAGATGGAGGATTGGTTCGCCTTCGGAACCCAATTCCACCCGGAAAGCGATTCCGCCTCCGCCTTGGATCTGCGGATCTTCGAGGAGTTCGTGGCGGGCGTGATGGGCCGCGTCCCCGAGGTTCGGATGGTCGCCTAAGGCGCTTTGGCGCGTCTTCCGGACCAAGTGGCAGGAGGTCGGGCCCCCCCTTGCGGCCTCATTCGGCGCTCGTTGCTTGAGCCGCCGAACGAGGTCAGGCACGGCTTTGGCCAGTCGGGCCGCCGACTGCGGGAGGCGGTCACCATCAACCCGCCGGCGCCCGTTTGACGAGACATGGCTGACTCGCTTCGAGGGTCCCAGGCACGGATGCCGGTTGGACGGGAGCAAGACCGTACGATGGCAAAACTCCTACGACTTGAGGCGGAACACGGGCGCGACGCCCCCCGGTGGACGCTCGGCGTCCAGGTCTCGTCGGATTGCGACCGGGTCACCGCCGCGCTGGTGGCCACGGTTGGCAGGCGTATCGATCTTGAGCCGGAGATCGTCGACGTGGCGACCTCCCCCGTGCCGCATGAGACCCGGGCGCTGTTCGCCCAACTGACGCGCCCGGGCCTCGCACCGCCCGATCCCGATTTCGCAGGTCGGGTGACTTCGCTTTGTGCCCAGTTGGCCGACGTCGAGGCCCTTCTGGTGAATAACTTGGCCGGCTCCGGGAGGGCAGCGAGCCGGCTGCTGGCCGTGGGAGTCTACGATCCGGGCCTCTGGAGTTGCGGCAAAGCCATGTCCGGCGGCTATCTGGGCCTGTGCGACGCCGCCCGGCTCGCCGAGCTGACCGACGCAAACGTGATCGATGCTCTTCCGGCCCGAGACGTCGCACGAGGCGGACAAGGCGGACCGATCACCGCCTTGGCTGAGTGGGTCCTGCTGAAGCACGGCGAGCGAAGCCGGGTGCTCTTGGATCTGGGACGCTCCGTGCGGATGACTTACCTCCCCCGCGACCGCGGGGGCCACGCGGCTTCCCGCATTCTCTCCTTCGAGGTCGGGCCCGGCACGCGGATGCTGGACCAACTGACCCGTCGCTTGACCGACGGTGAGCATGACTATGACCCGGGCGGGCGGTTGGCAGTGCAGGGCCGGCGAATTGCCGAGCTGGAGGAGCACTGGCTGGCCGACCCGTATTTCCGACGTCCCCTGCCGCGATGGCAACCGCGGGGCGTCCGTCCGGAACGGTTCCTTCTGGACGCGATGCGGGTGGCCATCGATTGCGGTTGGTCGGTCCGCGACATGCTGTGCACGGCCAACCATTTCATTGCCGAGACGATCGTCGTGGCGGTCCGCCGGTGCCTGCCCCGCGACGCGGAGGTAGACGAGATCGTCTTGACGGGCGGAGGTCAGCACAACGGGATGCTCCTGCGGGAGATAGCCAGGCGACTGCCCGATGTCCCGATCGTCCGCACGGGACAGTATGGTCCTTCCGGGGAGGCCCTCAGTCCTGCCTGCATCGCCCTGCTGGCCCTGTTTCGCCTGGATGAGGTCCCGGCCAACCCCTCCGCGGTGACGGCCACCGAGCTGCCCCGCGTACTAGGCCGGCTCACGCCAGGCTCCCCGCAAAGCTGGAGGCGACTGCTCGCGGCATTCCACGCCGGCCAAGCATCCGCCCGATCGCTGCGAGCCGCCTCGTAGCGTTCCCAGACCGCAGGCCGTCGCATCTTGTCGGCCGTTTGCACGCCGTCGGGCGTCGGGTCCCGGCATCCGGGGACCGAGTTCTTGCGGGCCGGATGACGAGAGACGGCTGGCCGAACGTCGGGAAGCGCCGACCAATCGGGACGCTGCCCGAAGGCTGCATACTACCGGAAGGACCGTTTACTTGCACAAAAACAGAAAAGAGGGATAACTTGGGAACTCTAGGGGACGAATGTCGATAAGTAAGAAGGTTTGGGAAGACGCCCGTCGGATGGTACGCTCCGGCTGGGACGCCGCCCTCGCACAGCGATCGGCCTGTCGGCAGGATCTGACGGGTGCCAGCCAGGAGTATGCCTGCGCCGATGGCAGGGGCGGGCTACTCGCGTCCAATGCTTCGCATGCAGACTGCTGATGAGTGTTCCATCGCCACATTTCCTGCTCTTTTCCGAGTCGGCTGGGGCTGCCGAGCCTGGCCATTGGCGGTTCGTGTTGCGGTCACCCGATGGGTCAAAGCGCCTCGTCGCCGATGACGTCGAGCCGGGCACCCATGGAGAGCGGCTCGAGCTGCTCACGGTAGTCCGCGGTTTGGAGGCCCTCAGCCAACCCGCGCGAGTGACCGTGCTGACGCCCAGCGCGTACGTTCGGGAAGGAATCCGGTATGGGGTGCCTGAGTGGCGGAGGAATGGATGGCGGTGGGAGGCGTTTGGGCAGATGATCCCGGTGAAGAACTGCGATCTGTGGCAGCGGGTGGACCGGGCACTGCACTACCATCAAGTGGAATGCCGACATTTGCGCCTGGACCCGCCGCACCAGGCAAGCCCCTTCGCAGCAAGGCAAGCCCCCCCTTCGGAAGGGACCGCTGCAAGCTCCGTGGGGCAGGGCCGCAACGTTCGGGCGAGGCTTGGGCGAATCGTGGACTGCTGCCGGCGCTGGCTTGCCCACCACTGGCCTGGCGAGGCCCCACGCGCCACACTCCCACACGGCCCTAGCATGGGGGCCTCGGTTTAGGTAACTTGGTTGTTTTGGCGAGAATCTCGGGGTTGGGCATAACCGAGGTCGTAGATCCCAGGAAAACCAGCTCGGGACGACACGAACGGGGATCTGGCACAAGGAGGTGTGTGTGCGAACGACGGTGCCATTGGAGAAGATTGGTCAGCTCCTTGAGGGAAGACACGAGAACCCCTTTGAATTGCTCGGTCCGCACGAGGTGGACCATGCGGGACGCCGGGTCCTGGCGGTGCGTGCGTTCCTGCCCCATTCGCGGCAAGCGTGGGTAGTCGATCCGGCCCATCGCGAGACGCTTCGGCCCATGCGGCGGATCCACCCGGCAGGCCTGTTTGAGGCGATCTGCCCCGTCCCGGACGACGGTGGCTCGCGCCGGTACATGATTCAGGTGGCCGACGAAGGCGGAAAGAGGACCACCATGCACGACCCGTACGCGTTTCCCCACGTCCTCACCGACTACGACCTCCACCTCTTGAACGAGGGGACGCACTGGCAGGCCTACAACAAGCTGGGTGCGCAGCTCCGGAAGGTCGACGACGTCGAGGGCGTCAATTTCGCGGTCTGGGCACCCAACGCCACCAGCGTGAGCCTGATCGGCGATTTCAACAACTGGGACGGGCGCCGTCACCCCATGCGCAAGCACATTCCCAGCGGATTCTGGGAGCTGTTTGTCCCCAACCTGAGTGAAGGAACCTGCTACAAGTATCGGATCCGGCATGGGGACCAAGTCTGCGACAAGGCGGACCCCTGTGGATTCGCGGCCGAGCTGCCGCCCCGGACCGCCTCGCGGGTGGCCGACCTGTCGCGATACCGCTGGCACGACGCCGAATGGCTCGCCCGGCGCCGCGGGGCCAATTGGCTCCGGCAGCCGATGTCGTTCTACGAGGTCCACCTGGGAAGCTGGAAGCGCCCCGGCGACGACCCGACCCGCTGGCTCACCTACCGCGATCTGGCCCATCAGTTGGTCGAGTACGTCAAGGAGATGGGCTATACGCACGTGGAACTGCTCCCGGTGAACGAACACCCGCTCTCGGCAAGCTGGGGATACCAGCCCGTCGGCCACTTCGCGGCGACCTCGCGATACGGGAACCCCCAGGATTTCATGTACTTCGTCGATCTCTGCCACCAAAACGGCATCGGCGTGGTTCTGGACTGGGTGCCGGCCCATTTTCCGCGAGACGGCCACGGCCTGCGGCGGTTCGACGGGACCGCGCTGTACGAGCACGCCGATCCCCGCCAGGGCGAGCATCGCGACTGGGGGACCCATATTTTCAACTACGGCCGGCACGAGGTCCGCAATTTCCTCGTTTCCAACGCTCTGTTCTGGTTCGACAAGTACCACATCGACGGAGTGCGCGTCGACGCGGTGGCCTCGATGCTCTATCTCGACTACAGCCGTCAGGACGGGGATTGGCTCCCCAACGAGTACGGCGGCCGGGAGAACCTCGCCGCGATTGCGTTTCTCAAGCAGCTCAACGAGCAGGTCCACCTCCAGTTCCCCGGCGCGCTGACGATCGCCGAAGAGTCGACCGCCTGGGCCGGCGTGTCCAAGCCCACGTACCTGGGCGGACTGGGGTTCAGCCTGAAGTGGAACATGGGCTGGATGAACGACACCGTCAGCTACATGCGGCACGAACCCATTCACCGCAGGTACCATCACGATCAGCTCACCTTCAGCCTGATCTACGCCTTCCACGAGAATTTCGTGTTGCCCTTGTCGCACGACGAAGTCGTCCACCTCAAGGGATCGCTCTTGGATCAGATGCCCGGCGACCTCTGGCAGAAGTTCGCCAACTTGCGGCTCCTGTACAGCTACATGTGGACTCATCCGGGCAAGAAGCTGTTGTTCATGGGCTCCGACTTCGGCCAGTGGAACGAGTGGGACTTCGACTCGAGCCTTCAGTGGGATCTCTTGCAGTGGGAGTCCCACCGGGGCCTGCTCAAGTGCGTTGCCGACCTCAATCGGCTCTATCGCCGCGAGCGCGCGCTCTACGAGCTCGACTTCGACGGACCCGGCTTCCAGTGGATCGATTGCCACAACTACGACAACAGCACGCTCAGCTACCTCCGCTACGCCGCGGATCCCGACGACTTCGTGGCGGTCTGCTGCAACTTCACCCCGGTTCCCCGGGCGAAGCATCGACTGGGCGTGCCCAAGGGCTGCTGGTACGAAGAGGTCTTCAATAGCGACTCGACGTACTACGGCGGGAGCAACATGGGGAACGGCCCCGGGGTGATGGCCGACGAGATCCCCAGCCACGGCCGTCCCGCCTCGATCGAAGTCTGCCTGCCGCCCCTGGCAACCGTCGTGTTCAAGCCGCGGAGTGCCTGAAACGCACCGTGCTTCGCGTCAATTGGCTGCCAGCTCCCGCCAATCCACCTCCGCGTCGAACCCCTCCGCCTGCCACGCCACCTCGGCCAGAATCGGCGGCACGGCGCGGCCGGCGAGCTCGCGGCGGTTGCTGGCGGTGCTGCGGTCGCCCACGGACGGGGCGGGGTTGTTGAGCACGATGCCGGCGATGGGGAGGCCCTCGCGGAACGCGGCCGCGGCGATCAGGGTTTGGAGCGTGTGGTTGATCGTGCCAAACGCGGGGAAGTCGGCTATAATGGGGGTATGTCGAGGCTGGCCTCCATGCAGCCGTGCAATGCGAGTTGGGCCCCACTTTGCCCCGCTTCCGCGATCCGTGGTACCGTGGAGTTTGGGAGGTCTGAGGGAGGAAATTCTCATGGCGACCGAACCGCAGAGTGAACTCGTCTGGTTTCACCGATTCCTCAGCGAACAGCTCGAGAACGGTGAATCCGACCTTTCCCCGGAAGAAAGCGTCAAGGCATTCCGAGCGTACCAACGCGAGTCGGGCCGTCTGAAGAAGGCGATTCATCCCGCCGTCGAACGATTCAAACGCGGGGAAGGCCGCGAGCTTGACTACGAAACAGTCAAGGACGAAGTCACCCAACGTCTCGCAGAACAAGGCATAACGGAGTAATGCCCAAGGTCGTGTGGGACCCAGACGCGCAGGAGGATTTGCGCACCATCGCTCAGTACGTCGGTATCGAGCGGGCGAGTCCCCGGGCAGCTCGCGAACTGGTCGATTCGGTGCGCCGGAAGTGCGAGCTACACGCGACACAGCCGCAGATGGGCGAGGAACGGCCCGACCTGGAGCCCGGCATTCGCGTGTTCTCCGTCGGCAACTACGTCGTTCTCTACTTCCCCATGGATAGCGGAATCTACGTGGTCCGCGTATTCGACGGCCGTCGAGACTACCCCACGTTGTTTCGGTCCCGATGACTCTACCAGTAGGTGGGGACTTCCTCAGCTTCCGGCCAGCGCCCGCCAATCCACCTCCGCGTCGAACCCCTCCGCCTGCCACGCCTCTTCGGCCAGAATCGGCGGCACGGCCCGGGCGGCCAGCTCGCGGCGGTTGCCGGCGGTGCTGCGGTCGTCGGAGGGCGGAGCGGGGTGGTTGAGCACGATGCCGGCGATCGGGAGGCCCTCGCGGAAGGTGGCCGCGGCGCTCAGCGTCTGGAGCGTGTGGTTGATCGTGCCGGGCGAGGGGAAGTCGGCTATAATGCTGGTATGTCTGGGCTGCCCTCTATGCGGCCGTGCAATGGGAGCGAGAGACTCATGCAGTACGAACTGCCCTCCGACGTAAAGGAACAAGTTGAGCGGTGGATGGCAACCGGTCAGTACGCCACCGAAGCGGACGTGTTGCGAGACGCGATGGCGGCCCTCAAACGCCGGGATGAGGAATTGGCCGCTATCCAGGCGGGCATCGACGACATGGAAGCGGGCGCTATTCGGCCGTTCGAGGGAGCCGACGCCGAGATACGGAAGCGTTTCGGCTTCTCGAACGAACGATGATCCACCAGGTCTTCCTCACCGATCGAGCTCACCGCGATCTTCTGGAGGCCTGCACGTGGTGGGCCGAAAACCGTTCCGCCGAACAGGCGGAGAGATGGTATGATGGCTTCGCCAAGGCCATCCTTTCGCTGGCGACCGCCCCGGAGCGTTGCCCTTTGGCACCGGAGAACCAAGTTCTTCCGTATGAGATCCGGCAGCTCAACTCCGGACTCGTCAGGCGGCCGACGCATCGGGCCATTTTCACCATCAGGCCGAACATGGTGCTCATCTTGCGCGTGCGTCACTTGGCACAGAAGCCACTCTCGCCGGAAGACGTGTGAACGCGGCTCGGCCGATTCGGCGACGCAGGCACGAGGGTCGCACCGCGGTACCAAGAGCCTACTGGGCGGCGCATGCCAATCGACGGCAGTCGGGACCTCGGCTTGGGGCTCTGGCAAAGCTGTTCGACGTCCTGATGTTGGAGGCAAGTGACAGCCTCCTTCAGCTTCCCACCAGGGCCAACCAATCCACCTCCGCATCGAACCCCTCCGCCTGCCACGCCACTTCGGCCAGAATCGGCGGCACGGCGCGGGCGGCCAGCTCGCGGCGGTTGCTGGCGGTGCTGGGGTCGCCCCCGGGTGGGCCGGGGTTGTTGAGCACGATGCCGGCGATGGGGAGACCGTCGCGGAAGGTGGCCGCGGCGATCAGCGTCTGGAGCGTGTGGTTGATCGTGCCCAAGGAGTTTCGGGCGACGACGACCAGCGGGAAGCCCAGGTCGTAGGCCAGGTCGGCCACGTACTCCTCCTCGCCCAACGGCGACATCAGCCCGCCCGCCCCTTCGACCAGGACGATGTCCGACCGGGCCCGCCAGTACTCGATGCCGGTCCGCAACAGATCCGGATCGAGTTCCCTGCCTTCCTCTCGGGCGGCCAGATGCGGCGCCAACGGGGCCCGGAACCGCTGCGGAGAGACGCGATCCAGCTCGCCCGGCCGTCCGGCCGCTTCCCACAGCCGCAGGGCGTCGCCGGAGACCAGATCGCCCTCCACCTCCCGGCACCCGCTCGCCGCCGGCTTGTAGACCCCCACGCGATGCCCGGCGGCGCAGAGCGATCGGGCGATCAAGGCCGCCACGTAGGTCTTGCCCACCTCCGTGTCGGTGCCGGTGATGAAGAGTCCGGGCGACGGTTTGCACATCATGCGGCCCATGGTACCATCACGGCACGATGAGTCCAGACGACCGAGCACGCCCTCCTGAGCCGCCGCCGGGCAAAGTCAACGTGGCCCTGGTGCAGAGCCGGTGCGTCGAGTCGAGGCGGGCGAACGTCGAGAAGGCGGTCGCCCAGATCGGCGACGCCGCCGGCGCCGGGGCGAACGTCGTCTGTCTGCCGGAGCTGTTTGCGGGGCTCTATCCTTGCCAGCGCGAGGACCACCGGCAGTTCGACCACGCCGAGCCGATCCCGGGACCGACCACCGACGCGCTGACCCAGGCCGCCCGGGAGCATGGCGTGGTGGTGATCGGGTCGGTGTTCGAGCGGCGCGATGCGGGGGTGTATCACAACACGGCGGTGGTGTTCGACGCCGACGGCCGGCTGGTCGGGCGCTATCGCAAGATGCACGTGCCGGACGACCCGCTCTACTACGAGAAGTTCTACTTCACGCCGGGCGACCTGGGGTTCCGGAGCTTTCCGACCCGCTTCGGGCGCGTGGGCGTGTGCGTCTGCTGGGACCAGTGGTTTCCCGAGGCGGCGCGGCTGACGGCGCTGGCCGGCGCCCAAGTGATCTTCTATCCCACGGCCATCGGCTGGATCGCCGACGAGAAGGAGGAGTTCGGCGCCAGCCAGCACGCTGCATGGGAGACGATGATGCGGAGCCACGCCATCGCCAACGGCGTGTTCGTGGCCGCCGCGAACCGCACGGGCGTGGAGGGCGAGCTGGAGTTCTGGGGGGCCTCGTTCGTTGCGGACCCCAACGGGAACGTGCTCGCCCGGGCAGGGCACGACGCCGACCAGACGCTCCTGGTCGAGTGCGACCTGGAGCAGATCGACGTCGTACGCACCCACTGGCCGTTCCTGCGCGACCGTCGCATCGACGCCTACGAAGGGCTGCTGAAGCGATACCTGGACGAAGGGCCGGCCGCCGACGATTGATCGGTGCAGGGCAGACGTGTCAAGCTGGAATCGATGGACTTCAAGCCCATGTCGCACCCGCAAACGCCCGCCTCGCTGGGCTATCGCCTGCCGGCCGAGTGGGAGCCGCACGCGGCCACTTGGCTCTCGTGGCCCCACAACCGCGAGACCTGGCCCGGGCGGTTCGACGCCATCCCGCCGCTCTGGGCGGAGCTGGCGAGGACGCTCTCCCGGTTCGAGCCGGTGCACGTTCTTGCCGGTGGAGAGGACGCGATGCGCGAGGCCCGGGCGAGGGTCGGAGACCTGGCCGGCGTGACGCTCCACGACGTGGCGACCAACGACGCCTGGATTCGCGATCACGGGCCCACGTTCCTGGCCGGCCCGCCCCATCTTCCGCCCGCCCTGGTCGATTGGCGGTACAATGCCTGGGGCGGCAAGTATCCGCCGTTCGACCTGGACAACCTCGTGCCCGAGCGGATCGCCACGGCGACCGGGCGGCGGCGGTTCGAGCCGGGCATCGTGCTCGAAGGCGGCGCGATCGACGCCAACGGCCGGGGCACGATCCTGGCGGCCGAAGACTGCCTGACCGACGCGAATCGAAACCCCGGGCGGTCGAGGCGCGAGATCGAGCAATACCTGGCCGACTACCTCGGCGCCCGGCACGTCGTCTGGCTGCGGGGGGGCATCGCCGGCGACGACACCGACGGGCACGTCGACCAGTTGGCCCGGTTCGTGGGGCCGGCGACGGTCGTCGCCTCGCTGGAGAAGCGCGCGGGCGACGAGAACTACGCCGTGCTGCGAGCCAATTACGAGCGTCTCGCAAGCGCCGTCGACCAGGACGGACGACCGCTGGAAGTGATCGCCCTGCCCGTGCCGCAACCGATCCGCTGCCAAGGGCAACGGCTGCCGGCCGGCTACGCGAACTTCTACATCGCCAACGGGCTGGTCGTGGTGCCGCAATTCGACGACCCGGCCGACCGGGAGGCGATCGAGATCCTCGCCCGGTTCTTCCCGGACCGCGAAGTCCGCGGCCTGCCGGCGGTCGATTTGGCCTGGGGGCTGGGGGCGTATCACTGCGTCACGATGCAGGAGCCGGCCGAGGGGGCCTGAATCGACGCCGCGGTGCCGAGCCGAGCATTTGCACGGATCACGCTTTCCACTATGATGACAAACAAACGTCAGAGAGACCTTCACGTTCCACCACAAGTGACCACGCCGCTAGCTCAACTGGTTCCCAAGCCGGAGCTTGGCAGCGAGGCGCGGAGATCTCAGGACCCAAAGACAAGTGAACAGCGACATGACGCAACACCATCCAAGCAACCGCATCGAACGCCGCCATTTCCTCCAGCAAACCGTTCGCGCGGGCAGCCTTGCCGCGCTGGGGCTTTGGGCGCGGCCCGGCCGGGCGGCCGCGCCTTCCTCCGTGCTCGAAGCGGGCGAAGGCACGGTCGACACCACCCCGCCGCTGGGGATCGAGATGGCCGGCTTCCACCGTGCCCCGGGCAAGGAGCGGCGGATCACGGGCATCCGCCAGCCCACGGCCGCCCGGGCGCTGGTGCTCAAGCATGGCGACGCCCGTGCGGCCCTCGTGTCGCTGGATATTTTAGCCGTGTCGCGGGAGTTTGCCGGCCGCGTGCAGCGGCGCGTGGCGGAGCGGGTCGGAATCCCGGCGTCGAGTGTCCGCGTCTCGGCCACGCACACGCACTCCATGCCCTGCTTCCGCCACTTGCGCCAGTGGGGCGCGGTCCCGCCGGAGTACATGGCCAAGGTGGAAGACCACTGCGTTCGCTCCATCGAGCTGGCCCAAGCCGACCTGGCCCCGGCCGAGCTGCACGTGGGGCGCGCCCGGGTGGTGGGTGGCAACTTCAATCGCACCACTTCCAACTGGAAGACCGACGACCAGTTCGGCCCCGACTCGACCGACTCCGAGCGCTGGCTCGACACGATGCTCCACGCCCTCGTCTTCGAGCGGTCCGGCAAGCCGAGCCTGCTCTGGTACCAATTCTCCGCCCATGCCGTCTGCTACACCGACGACAACGCCGGTCCCGACTGGCCGGGCCTGGTGGCCGAGCGGACCCTCGCCGGCCAGAAGCTTTCGCCCTCCTTCCTCCAAGGCCACTGCGGCGACGTCAACCCGGGGCCCGGCAAGCCGTCGTGGCTGGGCGAGCCCGAGAAGGTCGCCGACGCGGTGCACGCCGGGCTCAAGCAGGCGGTGACCGGAGCCAAGCCGGTCGAGGTCGACGTGCTGCGGACGCGAACGACCGAGGTCGCGCTGCCGCTCGACGTGCCGCTATTGCGAGCCCGACTGGAGCAGTACGAGAAGGACCCGTCGAAGTGCACCAGCGGCACCTACGTCGACGCCCGGTTCGCCGCCGACTGGGCTGCAAGCGCGGCCAAGTGGGACCCCAAGCGGACCACGCTCGCCGTGCCGGTCTCCGCCCTGCAACTGGGCAGCATCGGCATGCTCTTCCACCCAGGCGAGCTCTACAGTTGCTACGGACTGACCATCCGCCGCGACTCGCCGTGGGACCACACGCTCGTGGTCGGCTACACCGACGACATCATCGGCTACCTCCCCGACCCGAACGCCTACAAGGCGGGCGAATACGCCGCGCTGACCGTCCCCGGCATCATCGACCTGCCGCCGTTTACGCCGGAAGTGGGGCGGCAGTTCACGCGTGCTGCGCTTGAGATCGTTCGCCGCCTCGCGGGCTGAAGCGCAACGACCCGGTTGGCGTCCGACGACGCCAGCCGCTGTGCCCATCCTTCTTGGAAGCACGCGAGCCAAGCGTGGGGTAACCGTAGACGACGGTCCCCGGACGAAACCTCCCGATTCGGCCCTCGGGCCGAGCAGAGTTGGAAGCACCCGGGGGCGGCCACAAATCGCCTTGCGGCTCGGTGCCAACATGGTATGCTCGACCGTGTTAAGCGAAAAACCGCAGCCCGGAGACGTGCGAAATCGGCCGTCCAAGTGTCCAACAAAGCCGCCCATGAAACGCCCTAAGTCCATGCCTGGAAACGCGTTGCGTCGAAAACATTTGTTGGACGGTTTTTGTTGGTCCGGCCGAAACCTCCAAGTGCCGTCGAACCTGGGAGTTGCGCAAGTGACCTTGTCCAAAAAGGGCGTTTTCTCCAGTACATGGCGTGCGCGCAGGTGGCCTGTGACCCTGTAGCACCTGCGCTGGAACCTCAGCGCATTCACCATGGAACCCCAGCGCACTCACCCTGGGGCCCCAGCGCAAGTGCGCTCACGGTATCTGAAGGGGGTAGTTCCCCTCATAGGTGGCGAAATCGAGGGCGCGGCGAAAGTGACCGTGTCCAACAAAGCCCGCAACGCACACCGACCACGCGGGGGGCACGACCTGACAACGCGAACTCCACGCTCGTTCCCAGGCTCCGCCTGGGAACGCCCTAACACAAGGCTCCGCCTTGTCCCAAACAGGCCATCCGAGGCAAGCGACCGTGAAGCAGGCGGGCGGGCAGGCAGAGCCCGAGAACGAGGAATCCGCTTGGGACGCGTTTCGCGCCTCTGCCGCGGGACAGGCTTCGAGCATGCGGCTTTTCGACCCGTAAGGATGGTTCAGGGGCTTCTCAAATATCGCCACCGCCGGTAGATTGCCTGCCAGGGCTGGACTGCGACTCACCACTGGCGATACGCCAGTGCCACCCGCCCGCGCTCCGATCCTCACAGATTATGCGCTACTTGCACTGTTCTCGCACGAGCTGTACACTCAGGGCGTTCAACCATCGTCGACGCTGCGGTCCTGAAACGCAGGGGAAGGGGGAACGCAGTCCGGCCGACACGCTTCACCCAAGCGAGACGGCGTGCGTGTTATGCGGATCCGTATAACGGGCCGCGCGAAAACCGTACGGGCGTTTCAGCCATTGACTGACAACTACTTGCGGCATGGCAGGCACGTCAACTGCACTCGCCTTATACTGACAGAATCGCGGCCTTTGCGTTCTTATGCGGACCCAGATAATCAGTAGTTAGACGCCAACGTCAGGACCAAACCATGGCGGGTCACCGACCGAAAACCCCGACGAAGGTCGAGAGAGAACTGCTTTTGAAAAGCGGGCGCCGGTGCGCGCTGTGCTTCGGCCTTCACGGAGACCGAATTGAGAAGCCTGGCCAAATTGCCCACCTCGATCATGACCGTTCCCACAATGTCTTCGGCAACCTATGTTGGTTGTGCCAGCCCCACCACGAGCAATACGATAGCACCACCACGCAAACCAAAGGCCTGACCGAAAGCGAGGTGCGAGCCTATCGGGATGCACTCTACGCGGCGCTGCCAGAAATCCTGGCCGGAAGTACGGGCAAGGCGGGCTCAGTGTTCGTTTCCGGAGATGTCGCCGCCGGTTCCGGGAAAGCGGGCCCGGGCGGAGACATTGGATTTGAAGGCGGAACCGGTCGCCACGGCGCCGATGGTGGTGACGTGACATTCGGGCCCGGCACCTATCGAGCAGGAGACGGAGGGCCTGGCGGGAAAGGCGGGGACTTCACCGGAAAAGGGGGAGATGCCGAGTAGTGCTTGGCAAGGCTCCAGTTGAGTGTCTAACCAGGCGTTCGACCGGACGGCGAGCACCGCCTGTTTTGATGGCAGTGTTTTTCGCACCGCCGGTCAACTCAATCGTTATGACCAGCGAGGCACGATAGAAGGTCGCCTGCGATGAAACCGACTGTGTACCTCGAAACAACGGTGATCGGCTACCTGGCCATGCGGGTCAGCGGCATATTGCGCGTGGCGGCAAACCAGCAGACCACGCGCGATTGGTGGGACAATCACCGCCGCCGATTCGATCTGTTTGTTTCGCGTTTCGTCGTCGACGAATGCTCCGACGGCGATCCCGTCGCGGCCGAAGAACGCTTGGCCTACCTCGAAGGCATTCCGCTCCTACAAATGTCGGATGACGTCAACTCGCTCGCGGAATCGCTCCTGCTCGCCGTACCCTTGCCTGAGAAGGCGGCAATCGACGCACTGCACATTTCCGTTGCCGCAGTAAACGGTGTACAATACCTATTGACGTGGAACTGCAAGCACATCGCAAATCCCTCGTTGCGCCCGGGAATTGAGCGTGTCTGCCGTGACATGGACTACGAGCCTCCCGTGATCTGCACTCCGCAGGAACTGCTGGAGATTCACGATGCAATCTGATCCCATTGTTGCCGACATCCGAGCGATCCGGGAACGTCGAGCAGCGCGTTTTGGCTACGACGTTCGTGCGATTGGGAAGGACGCTCAACAGCGAGATGCCGTTGGTGATCGCCAAGTCGTGCGTTTGCCGCCGCGTCGCCCGAACACGGCGCACAAGTCATAACCTATTCAGGATTCCAGTTCGCGAAGCCGAACCACGGGAAAATGGGGACATTGTACTTATCGCGAGTTGGCAACGCGCAGAAAAGTACAATGTCCTTGCGCTACGATGAACTTGGGAAAGGAGGATGGATGTAGGATACAGCTTGAAACCTTTCGATGGAACCCTGCGGGTAGTCAATCCCGTCCGGAAGAGCTTGGCCAGCAGCCGGAAGCGAGTCTTGCGTGGTGTC
>DATKZH010000040.1:0-9817 GCA_035528065.1 Thermoguttaceae bacterium
CCCCCCGGTGTTGCAAATCGCGACTCCCGAGACCTCGACTCTGTAGACACTGCCTGGCGTCGCCTCGATGTTCTGGGCCACCGAAAAATCAAAACCCTCAATCAACTGGAGCGCGGCCCCGGGTCCCGTGTAGGTGTCGTACCACCCGTTGGTGGCCACGAGCTCGGGACCCAAAGACTCGGGGGCCGTTGCGGTGCCCCACGTGTCCCAGCGGTGCCTAATGACATAGGGGCCCGCCACAGTTCCTGCCCCGGTGAAGACCGGCCATGGGCCGGCCTCGACGACCCCCGCGATCGTCACCACGACTCCTGAAGCCACAGCAAACTTGGCGCCGTTGAGGAACACAAGGGTGGTGTTGTCGTCGAACTCCAAGTCGGATCCCAGAGCCCAGGTGCCGCTGTCGAACACCAGCGTAGAGTCTCGATGTCCCAAAGCTTCGATAACAGCAGCAATGGTTGTCGCGGTTTTGGGGCCGCGAGTCGACATCACGACTGGTGCGACCCCAAATGCCACGGACGTCCAGAGGCACAGCAACAGGCTCAGAAATGTCTTCATTACGGGGCCCCCACAACCGTCCAGTCAAGCGTCAGCGACGCCGCCGCCGAAGTCGTGACGACGACCCTGAAATACGTCGTGTATCTCTCGACGACCGTGAGGTCTTGGACCTGAACACTAGTAGAACTAACTCCACGAGCCGCCACAAAGACCCTATAGCCGGTGTTCGACATCGTGCGGCCGAGGCTACACGTGATGCTTCGGGTCCCAGAGGCCGACGGCACCGTCGTGGCGCCGTAAAACATCGACGTAAAGTTGAGGCCGAGCTGTACCAACGTCACGTTGTGGGGATTGTTGGTACTCGCGGTGTGGGCTGTCAGTGTAGCCAGCGGTGCGGCGCCTATGTCGGCTGCTGTGGTGCCGTGGGGGTTCACGGCCCCCACGTGGGCGTCAAAGTTTGTTTGTACCACGGCGTCGATCTGCTCGGCGGTGACGCCGTGGGGATTGTTGGTGTCGGCGCCGTGCAACAGAAAGTCGGCGTTCGTAGCAGCCCCCAACGTGCCCAAGGTAATGCCGTGGGCCACACCAACTCCCTCGGCGTAATGGGCCACGGCGTCCGCGTTCGTGGCAGCCCCAAGGGTGCCCAAGGTAATGCCGTGGGCCACGCCGACTCCCTCGACGTAATGGGCCACGGCGTCCGCGTTCGTGGCAGCCCCCAAGATTTCAAGCGTGAGTCCGTGGGGGTTAGCCAAATCGTTGGTGTGCGTCGCCAAAGCCGTGGCCACGGCGGCAGCATCTTCGCCGCCAGCAATCAGGGCGTCGACTTCGTTCGTACTGTAGGCCCCGACCTGCGCCGCCGTCGTGCCGTGCGGGTTGTTGGTGGCAGCGACGTGGGCCTCGAAGTCAGTGTTGGTGGCGGCACCGATGTCGGCAAGCCCTACGCTATGGGGGTTGTTGGTGTCCGCTACGTGGGCCTCGAAGGCCGTGTTGGTGGCGGCCCCGAGGAGTTCCAGAGTCACGGCGTGAGGGTTATTGGTGTCCGCGATGTGGGCCGCGACGTTAGTAACGGCTGCGTCGACACTCAGCACCGCGGCGGCGACTTGGGCCTCGGCTGCCGCCAGACGCGAGGGAAACTCGGAGACCTCAGCGACAACGGCGGCGAAGTTAGTCGATATCGACTCCAGAACCGCGACGTAGTTCGACACCACGGCAAGGCGCGCCACCAGATTTGAGGCCGTGGCGACACCGGCGTCGATATCAACCACTGTTGCAGCGACGTTAGTGCCCAAAGCCGCCACCTGGGTCACGAGATTCGAGTACTGTGTCTGGAGCCCTAGGGTCTCAACGTCGAGGTCAGCGGCTTGGGCTTCGACAGCAGCTACGCGGTTGGAATACGACGCCAACACAGTGCCCACGGCGCCATCGACAACGCCGGCACCGATGTCGTAATCGGTGTCACCCCACTCCGTAAACCGATAGCCAAACACCGCACTCCCGGCGACACTGCCGGGTCCGGAGAACACCTCCTGAGGGCCTGCGTAGAAGGGGCCGCCGGAGAAAGTCAGGGTTTTGCCAGACCTCAGGTCGAATTTTGACCCGGGAAGCACGACAACAGCAGTGTCTTCGGGGACCGTGACGTCGGCATCCACCCGCCAGTCGCCGTCACTAAGGACGACCGTTGTTGGACTCGTCAGTGCAGCGAACAACGTGTTCAGGGTCGCTGAAGTCCGCGGCCCCCGGTCGGCGGCAAACACGACGCCCGGCAGCCTGCTGAGCTGCTGCGCGCCACTGGTGACGGCCACGAAAGCCGCGAGTAAGACATAACCCAAGAATCGCTTCATTGCTAGACTCCCACGACGACGACGTCGCTGACGTTAACCCTGCCCACGAGAACAGCGCACAGCCGGCCCTGCCACGGGGGATCGTTTTCGATGTCGAACTCCACGAGGCCCGTGGCATCAGTGACCTTCTTGAAGTTCGAAACACCCGGAGTTGACGGCGGTGTCAGGGACTCGTCTTCTGTGATGGTGTCGCCGTCGATGAACCAGCAGTGCAGCAACCAGTACGAGGGGTCCACGACTTGGATCGAGACCGTGCGCGATACGTCAGAACTGGTACCGGAGACCGAGATCTCCAATTCGCCGTCGGACCAAAACTGTTCCGAGGTCTCCAGCGTAGGCGCCACCGGCGCCGGCAGGGGGTTAGTCAGGCACTCATGAACTGGCGTTGTCATTCCCTAATCTCCTACGTCGTGATGTTCCAATGCAGTATGTAGCCGGCGCCGGGCACCACAGACCCCCAGTCGACGGTCATCGTGGTCTGAGTCTTCGCCGTCACCACGGGGTCCAAAAGCACGCCGCCGACGGTGGGTACCTGCATCGAAACCTGTACGGTGTACCCGGTACTGGTCAAGCCGCAGGCCGAGAGATCGACAACCGTGGACAGCGTGCCCGCCGTGAGTTCGACGGTGCCCGCAAACCTGCGGGTCCACATGAAACCTCCATAAATCACCACGGTGCCCGCGGGGTCGGCGGGCCTTGGGGCCGCCACGAGACCCTCCCACGCCAAGTCATCCCTTGCGGCGCGGTTCACGACAACAGCACAGATACGCCACGCGCCAGCTTGGTCCTCGTGGAGATCGAAACTCAGGACGCCGGTCTGATCGGTGACACGATACGCTGGCAACACCGGCGTATTCAGAAGCGATACGGAATCCTGCAAGGCGCCGGTAGCCGGCGCGGCCCAGACGTAAAGCACGAAGTGGCCAAGCGCTGACGTCGAAATCGTGACGGTCTTGCGGGTGGCGCTTGTGGCGACGACAGCGATATCCAAGGTCACGGGCTCCGTGATCGTCAACGCCCGGCGCGTGATGGCCCGGGGTTCGTCGCGTCTGAAGCCTGCGATGCCCAGCATGCTGCCTCCCTACCGCCGCCTTAGAGAAGCGGCCCCTCGCGGCCGGCGGCGGTGTAGACGGTGGGAAGGAGAAACCACCGACTGACCTAGCCGCGAGGGGCGCCCCTGGGACAGATTACTCCGTTGCGGTGCCCAAGATGTACGGGATGTACACCGTGAACACACCAGACGTCGCCGCCGACCCCGAGATCGTCAGGGTCACAGCGCCAGCCGAAGTCGTAACCACGGTGGACGTCACCGCGGCCTTGATGCCCGTGGAGCCCAGCGTGGTACCCGTTGCCAGCACAGCGACACCACCAACAGCGATGGCGTTGGTCGACGTCGACGGCAGTATCGCGGTATTGACTTCGATGACAGCGTTCTCCAAGAGGATGGCGCCCTTCGGCACCGCGGCTCCCGGAAGACTGATGGCACCAGCGGCCCCGCCCTGAAGCGCGAAGTCGTAGGTCGCCACCAACGTGCCCTGGTAACCCGGCCGCATGGCGTACACCGTGGCGTCCGTGGCCTTGGAGGTCTCCAGGTCGCTGAGGACGCCCACGGTGACCGTGTGCCCCGACAGCGTGGTGACACTCTTGGCAACCGCTGATGTGATCACGGCCGACAGGACCGCGATACCGATGAGAAGTCCGAACTTGATCTTCATTTTTGTCTCCACCTACCTTTGCTCTGTGTTCCCCTAGGGACGCCCCGGAGTGCCGAGGCGTCCCACGTCAACCCTCAACCTTAGACGATCGCCACCGTGGACGACGTCGTGAACTCCGTGTACACCGTGGGCGCTGTGCCGGTGCCCAGCGACCATTCCAGAGTGTACGTCGGCGCCAGCGAGGTATCCACGACCTTCATGGTCCGGGTTCCACCGCCGTGCACGACCGTCACCCAGTCACCGAAGCCCACGTCGAGAGTCTTCGCGAGCGTTACCGTCACGATGCTGTTCGTGGTGTCCACGTCGCCGTCGGCAGCAGCTGCCGCCAACGCCACCGCGGCCGTACCGGAGTACGTGGTGTCCAGACTCTGGATACCGCAGACCGTCTTCCACGACTGCGGGCAGCGCCGGTACACGAACACCGTGCACTCCGAGCTGTACAGCAGGGGCTTCGGAAAGATCTGGAACCGGCCGTAGAAGAAGCCGGTGTTACCCAGCATGTTCGTCGCCGGGTCCGGGATGTTGATCCACTTCCACTCGCCGGTGTGACCCGGTGCGGGACCGAAGACCATTCCGGAACCCAGATCGTTGATCTGCGGAACGAAGAGGTTCACCACGACGTCGTTCATGAAGATCACGCCGAGCCCGAGCTCCGCGCGGTAGTAGTCGGGATTCGGCTCCGGCACGTTGCCGATCGTCACGGCGCGGCCGGCCCGCAGGGGCAGCACGCGGGTCGCAACCACGTTGCCGCCGGTGATCGTCTTGAAGCGGAACCGCATCTGCCGGTCGTCCTGCATCAAGGCGAAGCCCCGGTAGTTCTTCAGGCCGTAATCGTAGCCCTGAATCAGGTTCGAGGTCCGAGCCCAGCGGAAGTCCTCCATGAGAGCGACATCGGAGCGCACCATGCGCTCGAAGTCCATGAGGTCGAGCATCAGACCGAACACCGACATCCCGGAATCCTTGGCGATCGCCGCGGCGCTTGCGCGCTGGGACAGCGAATTGCGCAGGTAGTCCAGGAACGTCCAGTTCAGGGTCGAGACCTCGAGCCCCGCGGGGAACGTGATGTACGGCACCGTGGCGCCGTCGATGTCCGTCGTGGTCGCGAACGGGTCGTAGGAGAACCGCACCGCGGCGCTGTCTTCGAACTGCAGCGCGCCTTCGCAGAACACTGCGGTCCGACCGGCCATCGCGGCCTGCCAGACATAGACTTCGCGGCTGAAGTTCTCGTAGATCGAGACCCCGAAGTCGACTCCGGAGCGCACGATCATCGACAGCTGCTCCCGGGCGTAGTCGACCCACTTGAGGTCTTCCAAGCACACGGGATCCGACTGGAAGCTGTCCTGGTACCCGCGGTACGTCAGGGTTTCCCACGCGTAGGTGTAGCGCTGCGGGGTCGGGACCGCGCAGTTGTCGAAGCCCGGGTTGCCGACGGCGGGCTTGCGGCTCGTGCCAACCTGGGTCCAGTCCGAGAGGCCGGCCTGCTTCGGCATCGAGCCCCTGTAGACGTTCATCTTGGGCTCCATGCCCTGGAACAGCTTGTAGCTGCCGCGAGGAATCCGATCACCCCAGATGTTGGGGTTCGAGAGCTGACGCTCCATGATGAAGTCGTCGTAGTGCTCCTCGAGGACCAGCATCTGGTCGTTGTAGTACTGAAGACCTTGGACGGGTGGCATTGCAGTGCCTCCTGATTACACGTCGATCGTCGACGAATGTTGTTCTCGTAACCATTCCCGACGGCGCAATCGGAAGCCTCGCCTACCCTTGACCCTGGGTCGTGGACGGCCGGAGCAAGCCGTAACTCAAGCTCCATTATCAGCAGTACCAAAACAGAAGCCGGGTGTCAAGCCCGGCTTCCGAAAAAGTTCAACTTTTTTTTCAGGGACTACGGATTGGGAAACATCTGCGACAACAAGGACTCCGGAGTCTGAGGCCTGCGCTCCGCGCTGGACCCGTCTGAAGGCCGCGCCACGGGGCCGCTGGCGCCCAAACCCGGAGACCGCGCCACGACTTGATTGAACTTCGTGAGCAAGGTCTGGTAGTCCTGCTGGGCCTTGGCGAACAGGTCTCGGGTATCCTTGGCGGTGACGCCCTCGAACACCCACTTCGCGAGTTCCTCGCGCGTGGCGCTCCTCAGGATGCCGCGCACTGCCTTCACGCGCTCCTCGACCTGCTGGTTCCACGTCTTGATCTCCGGGGCGTCGCCATTGGCCTTCGAGAACAGCCAGTTGCCGTCACGCAAGGCCTGCTGCAGCCCGGTCTCAGCCTCGGTTTCGACGTTGCGAGCCAGCTTGATGTCCTTCTCCCGAGATGCCTCGGTGTCCAGCGCTGCCTTGGTTTCCTTCCAGTTCTTCACGGCCTCCGACCGGCGTTCCCAGACGTCGCCGTACTCCACGGCGAGATTCATCAGCGCGCCTTGGACGGCCATCGGCTGGTCAGACACCAAGTCCTCGATCTGCTGCGTCGTCACCTTGGGGTTCAAGAGCTGCTTCAAGAGCTGCTCCGCGGGCTCCTTTTCCTTGCCGACACGCAGAAGCATCTGCAGGCCCTTGCGGGCCACGGCGTCGATCTGGGCGTCAAAGCGCTCTTTGAACGCCCGGGTCTGCGTGATGTCGAGCTGCCCGATGCGGTCCTCGTAGCCGTCGATCTGCTTGCGGAGCTGAATCAACTCCTCGACTTCCGGAGGCTTCTGGGACTTCGTGCGTTCGACTTCGGTCTCCAACGCCTTGACCTTGTCGGCCAACGCCTTCTTTTCCTGCTTGATGCGCTGCCACGCGTTCTTCGCTTTGGGTTCTTGGTGCTGGGGCTCGCCTTCCTCGGCCGGCAGTTCAGTCTGGGGCTCCGCAACAGCCACGGGCTTCTCAGGCCCGAACACGCTGGCGGGCACGCCCGCGAACGCCGCCGGCGGTACCGCCGGTGTGGCCGGCGTGACTGGGCTTGGCGCCGGGGCCGGGGCCGCCGCCGGGGCCGGGGCCGGGGCCGCCGCCGGGGCCGCCGCCGGGGCCGCGGGCTGCGGTGCCAAGGTCTGCCGGTGCGGGATCTGCTGCCCCGCCGCCATGCCGTCCAAGAGACCCGTGAGTTTCGTCGAACCGGGTCCTGCTGCCGCGGGACCCCCTACGCCTTGCATTCTATCCGGTGCTGGCATCTCTTCACTCCCCTTCCTTTAGAATCGCCTCGGCGCCGTACGTCGGCACCAACGGCGGGACCTCTGTTCCCAAGCGCGACTTCGCGCTCACGGGCATCGTCATGGCGTCGATCTGCTGATTGCCGCCGACACTCACGCCCAGGCGATACGCAGCCATCACCGCGTCCTCTCCGGACTGCAGACCAAACGGCGCCGCACGTTCGCGAGCCGCGCGGATCTGCAACTGCGTCATCGGGGAACCGAGCCACGCCATAAACACGGCCTGCCCCTCCGATGTCATCAACATGTCCTTGAGTTCCTGCTGAGCCTGCATACCTCGTTCTCCTTCTCTGGGGGTTCTACCTCTGGGGCACCTGGGCCGCCGGCGCTTGGCTACGCTGGCGCTCCGCTGCCGCCGCGGCGTCGCTACGCCTGATCTCGGCCGCCACGGCCTCGTCCTGGCGCTCGATGTCAGCCGCTGCCTTGGTTCTGGCGATCTGCATCTGCTCGCCGGTCTTCTGCCTGCGCATGTCATTGAGGCTTTGCTGCTTCATGGCCTCGATCTGAGCCTTGGTGTTGATCTCGTGAATCTTGGCCTCGAGCTCGCGGTCCTTCAGGACCTGCTGGGCCTGTTCGACCTGCTGGGCCTGCTGGGCCTGCTGTTGCTGGGCCTGCTGCTGCATCTTCTGGACTTGGCGCTGAAGTCTCGCCAACGCGGCTTCAGCCTGCGCCAAGATCTCCATGACTTGATCCACGAAGGCCTTGTGCTCCGTGTCTTGGGCCAAGATCTCGACGTGCTGCTGGACGTGCGGAATCGCGACCTGCAGGGCCGCCATGGCCTTCTGGGGATCAACGACCTGCTGACGCATTTCGCCCTGAATCAAAGGCACCAACACGCCCTGCAAGTGGGCGCCGATATGCACCTTCTGCAACTGGTCGGTTCCGACCTGCACGCCTTGGCCCTGCGTCAGGTCGTTGTTCTCCAAGACGGCGTGGCTCAACTCGTTGGTTGGCGCCATGTCGCGGCTCACGGGCTTCGCGTACCTGCCGACGTTGCGGTATCCCACGCGGGCACCCAGCCAGTCGCGCAACGCGTTGGCTTGGCCCACGGCGTCGAGCATGCCCCGCGTGCCCAAGACCTGATTTGTGAGGTCGTACTTCATACCCAAGGAGCCCAGACCCACGGCTCTGGTGGCTGTGATCAAGTAATCCTTGGCCTTGCCGACGATGTACTTGCGCTTCACGCCGCGGGCTTCGCATCGCTTCAGGAACTCCAAGACCATGTCCTTGCCGGGGTACTTGACCTCGCCGTCGACGTAGTCGGACTGCAAGGCCCGCCTCCAGATCTCGCGATACAGCTGGTCGTACTGGTTGTAGCGAAACGCGACCGCGGCTTTCTCAAATCGGGCTTCCTTCGACGTCTCTTCAATGACTTGGCGCGCTGTCTTGCGACTGGCGTCCGTGCGGTCCACACCCTCGTTGTACTGCCGGTAGGTGCCGGTGTTGGACTTCATCACGGCTTCGCTGAGCTCTCGAAGCCTCACAAGCTGCTCGATCTGCGGCGCGAACGAGGTCTGAATCGCGGTGAGCTCCGGCGGCAGAATGGTCCACGGCCCGTGCTGCACGAACTGCAGGCGCGAGAGATCAAGCTGAGACTTGGGCTGCAGCACCATGCCGCTGGACAGCCACCCGGTGTCGAAGATGCGGCCCAAGTAGCGGTTCGACAAGTCGTCGGCTTTGACCATCAGAGACGCGATGCCGCGAATCGATTTCAGGTAGCCGTCGCCGTAGTTTGACGGCATCCACCACACGGCTTGACTCATGGTCTCGAAACGCTCGGGTTTCTCAAAGAGGAACACGGGATCGGTGTCGCGCTCGGTCTGGATGACGTGCGTGACGCCTCGCTTGCCGCTGACTTCTTTTGTCAGGGCGTGCACGACCTTCAGGGTCTCGAACTCCCGGGCCTGGACGTCGGGATCGTTGTTCCTCAGGGCCTGCTGCAGGGACTCCCACGTCGAGCGCTGGAACTTGTCGTCCTTGTCGCCGCCGTCCTGGCCCTTGTAGAAGAACTCCACCAAGACGTCGCGCACCGCCGAGACCTTCCAGCCCGCGAGGCGCGCCGCCTCGACGTCGTCGATCTGCTGCAGGAGTTCGCCGGCGGTCATCTCGTCCCTGATCATCAGCAAGTCGTTGTCGTCGACCACGACTTTCGCCCGAGGCTCTACCAGGAGCTTGCCCCTTTTGATGGCAGTCGGCCGCCAGTCCCACTCGTCTCGGAACAGCACGGGGCCAACGCCGTAGGCGTCGGTCTCGCGAACCACGAGATCGACCATCGGCAGCAATCCGGGCCAGAGCTCGAGCATCGTCGAGAACTCTTCCTGGATCACGCCACAGCGTTGCTGGGCCTCGGTGTCGTCGGGGTCGGGAACCGCGGGGTTGACCTCGACGAGTGTCGGGACCTCAGCGAAGAGCTCGTGCGACGCCGATACCCGGGCGTTGAGATTCGACGCCAGCGCCATGAAATTGACGTTCGTGATCGTGCCCAGCCCGGCGTCGTCGAGATCCTTCTGGTTGTACGGCGGATTGCCGTCGAGCATGCCTTGGATCAAAGCCCGGCGCTTGCTGTCGTCTTCGTCGGCCGTCTT
>DATKZH010000041.1:0-3608 GCA_035528065.1 Thermoguttaceae bacterium
TTCAAGTCGACGGCAACGACGCGCTGGCCATGTATCAGGCAACCAAGGAAGCCCTCGACCGCGCCCGTGCCGGGGAAGGCCCAACGTTCATCGAGGCCGTGACCTATCGTCTGCGGATGCACACCACCGCCGACGACCCGAGCAAGTACCGGCCCGAGGAGCAGGTGCGCGCCTGGGAAGAGCGTGATCCCCTGCCGCGTTTCAGGAAGTACCTGGAAACGAAGGGGATATGGAACGACGAGCGGCAAGCGGAACTGGAGGCGCAGCTCAAACAGCAAATCGACGACGCGGTCAAGGCATTCGAGGCCAGGAAGGACTTCAAGCCCGACGCCCCGTTCGATCATGTGTTCGGAACCCCGCACCCCAGGATCGAGCAACAGCGCGCGGCGTTCCTCGACGAGCTGGAGAGGGAGGCTACTGATGGCTAAGATGAACATGGTCCAAGCGATCAACCTGGGTCTCGACCAGGAGATGAGCAAAGACGAGCGGGTAGTCCTGCTCGGGCAGGACATTGGCGTCAACGGCGGGGTGTTCCGGGTCACCGATGGCCTATTTGAGAAGTACGGCGAGGCCCGGGTCATCGACACGCCGTTGGCCGAGTCGGGTATTCTGGGCACCTCGATCGGCATGGCCGTCGCGGGTCTGCGCCCGGTCGCGGAAATGCAGTTCTCCGGGTTCTCGTATCTGATGCTCGGGCAACTCGAGGGCCATGCGGCCCGGCTGCGTGGGCGCACCCACGGCAAGTTCAGCGCGCCCCTCGTGGTGCGCATGCCCTACGGCGGCGGAGTGCGCGCCCTGGAGCATCACTCGGAGAGTCACGAGGCGACGTACGCACACGTGCCCGGCGTGAAGGTGGTCATCCCCTCGTCGCCGAGCAACGCACGCGCCCTGCTGGTCTCGGCCATCCGCGACCCCGACCCGGTGGTCTTCATGGAGCCGAAACGCTCCTACCGGGCGTTCCGCGAGGAGGTCAGTGAGGAAGAGCAGACCATGGAGATTGGAAAGGCGCAGATCGTTCAGGAGGGAACGGACCTGACCGTCGTCTCTTGGGGCGCGATGATGCGGCCGACACTTCAGGCGGTCGAGGAGGTGCACAAGCAGCGTGGAACCAGCATCGAGCTGATCGACCTGCTCACGATCTCGCCGCTGGACGGTGATACCATTGCCGGCTCGGTGGAGAAGACGGGGCGCTGCGTGGTGGTGCAGGAGGCCCCGCAGTCGTTCAGCCCGGCCTCGGAGATCATCGCGACGATCAACGACAAAGCCCTGATGTACCTGGAAGCCCCCGTGCGACGGGTAACCGGCTACGACGTTGTCACGCCCTACTTCGGCCGGGAATTGGCGTTCATCCCGACTGCGGGGCGCATCCGCCGGGCGATCGAGGAGACCATCGACTTCTAGGAGGCTGCCGTGTACGAGTTCAAGCTGCCCGACCTCGGCGAAGGTATTCATGAAGGTGAGATCCTCAAATGGTACGTCGCGCCCGGCGGCACGATTCAAGAGGACGAGCCGCTGGTTGACGTGGAGACGGACAAGGCGGCCCTGACAATCCCGTCGCCGCGCGGCGGCAAGATCGTCTCGGTGGCAGGAAAGGTGGGAGACACGGTGCTGGTGGGCGATGTCCTCGCCGTAATCGACGACGGCACCGGGGTCGCCGTGGCACCGCCGACCGCCGCGGTCGAAGCGCCGGCCGGCAAGCCGGCGCCGGCGGCAGCGGCGGCGCCACCGCCGGCCGCCCGGCCCGCCGAGGTACCCGCAGCTCCGGCGGCGCTGTGGGGTCGGGTGGTTGCCGCGCCGGCCACCCGTCGGCTGGCGCGCGAGCTGAAGATCGACATTCGGCAGGTTCCGCCCACGGGACCGGGTGGGCGTGTTACGCACGACGACGTGACGCGTTTTGCGGCGAAGCCGGGCGTGCCCGCGCCGGCCGCCGAGCCGGAGACTCTTGAAGAGCACGAACGGCGTGCCACGGCAAAGATCGCGGCCACGGCCGCCGACGCGATTCCGTTCCTCGACATCGAGCCGTTGCCGGACTTTGCTCAGTGGGGTCCGGTGGAGATAGAGCCGCTGCGCTCGATCCGGCGCAAGGTGGCGCGCAAGATGGTCACCTCCATGATCCTGGTTCCGCACGTGGCCCACATGGACGACGCGGACGTGACGCTGCTCGAGGAGTTTCGTCGGCGGGAGAAGGAGCGCCGCAGCGGGAAGCCGGGGGGGCACCTGACGCTGTTATCGTTCGTCATCAAGGCAGTGACGGCGGGGCTGGAGGCCACGCCGGCGTTCAACGCCAGTCTTGATCCGTTCCAGGAACAGATCATCTACAAGAAATACTACAATATCGGGGTCGCAGTTGACACGGGCCGCGGTCTGGTTGTGCCGGTCATTCGGGAGGCCGACCGCAAGAGTATTCTCCGGATCTCGACCGAAATCGAGGAGCTGTCAGCGAAGGCTCGCGAGGGAACGCTTTCGGTAGAGGAGCTGCGCGGGGGCACGTTTACGATCACGAACGTGGGTCCACTCGGCGGCACCGCCCTGATCCCGGCGATCAACTACCCGGAGGTGGCCATCCTGGGGATGGGGCGGGTACAAGAGAAGCCGGTCGTGATCGACGGCCAGATCGTGATTCGCAAAATTCTGCCGCTCACGCTGGCCTTCGATCACCGCATTGCCGACGGGGCGGACGCCGCACGGTTCGTCAGCGAGATGGTGCGACAGCTATCCGATCCGAATCTGTTGCTGCTTGAAGCGTAAGGGGTTGTCTTCGACACGAGCCCCAAAGCATATCGGGAGACGTCGCCATGGTGGTGGGAAGCTTGCGTCAGGAAGCCGAGCTGGCCGTAATCGGATCTGGTCCCGGGGGATATGTGGCGGCCCTGCGTGCGGCCGACCTCGGTAAGGAGGTCACGCTGATCGAAGAGCGTGAGCGTCTCGGCGGGGTTTGCCTGATCGAGGGATGCATACCGTCCAAGGCGCTAATTACGATCGTCGAGCTGGCGGCTGCCGCCCGCGAAGCGGCCAAGGCCGGTCTGACCTTCGACAATCTGACGATCGACCCGCGGGCTCTGCGTCAGTGGACCGAGTCCGTCATCAGCGGGCTGACGCAAGGCATCGGCGGTCTGCTCAAACGGCGGGGCGTTGAGGTCATCCGCGGGCGGGCTCGGTTCGACAGTCCACGCTCGCTGATGCTGGAGAACTCCGAGATTGCCGGGATCGACTTCCGCGAGTGTGTCATCGCCACCGGCTCGCGGATCAACGAGTTGCCGCCGGCCTACAACCTGCCGGTCTGGTCGTCGGCCGAGGCGCTGCAGATCCCCGAGGTCCCGCAGCGGCTGCTGGTGGTCGGCGGTGGGTACATCGGACTGGAGATGGGGCTGGTCTACGCCGGCCTGGGCTCCAAGGTAACCCTGGTCGAGTTCTTCCCGCGGCTGCTGACCGGGGCGGATCCGGACCTGGTCAACGTGGTCGTCAAGAACTGCGAGAAGAAGTTCGAGTCCATCCTGGTCGAATCCAAGGTCGTGGGCGTGGAGCAGACGTCCTCCGGGTTCGCCGTCACCATCGAGCACCAGGGCGAAACCCGCACGGACGAGTTCAACCAGGTTCTCGTCGCTATC
>DATKZH010000042.1:0-3763 GCA_035528065.1 Thermoguttaceae bacterium
TGGCTGGTGATCTTCCTGATCCGGCGGCCGCACGTTGCCGTCGACACCAACTTGCTGCACCAGGGGATCGCGCTGGTGGCGTTCTACTCGGGTCTGGCCTTCCACGGCGAGCCCACAAGGAACCCCACGTTGCTGCTTGCCGCGCAGATTGTCACCGGCGTGGCAGTTGTCCTTGGCACGCTCGCGCTGCTGAACCTTGGAAGGAGCTTTGGCATTCTTGTCGCCATTCGGAAGATCAAGACCGACTGGCTCTATTCCGTGGTGCGACATCCGATGTATCTGACGGATATCGTCTGGAAGATCGGGATGCTGCTGTTTCTGCCGTACGGGTTCAACGCCGTGGTCATGGCTGGCGCGGTGGGATGCTACATCTGGCGGGCCATCATTGAGGAGCGGTTTCTCTGCCAGTTCCCGGAGTATCGCCAGTATATGCAGAAAGTGCGATATCGCTTCATATCCGGAGTCTTCTGAAAAGGAGCCGCACATGCCTATCTGGCCACGTCGGACATACCTGGACCACAACGCGACGACGCCGGTGGCGGCGGAGGTCCGCCGGGCCATGGCCACGTGCCTGAAGAAGGTTCACGGAAACCCATCATCCCTGCACATCGCGGGCCGGACGGCCCGTGGCGCCGTCGAGCAGGCCCGGAGGTCCGTGGCGGCCCTGCTGGGCTGCGAGAGCGAGGACGTCTACTTCACCTCCGGCGGGACGGAGGCCAACAACGCGGTCGTCAAGGGCGTGCTGGCAGCGGCGGGCGGCGGGCACGTCGTCACCACCAGGATCGAGCATGACTCCGTCCTGGGCGCCTGCGCGCAGGTCGAGAGACAAGGCGGGCAGGTGACCTACGTGGCCGCAGGCGCCGACGGGCGCGTGAAGCCCGAGGACATTGCGGCCGCCATCCGGCCCGACACGGTGCTGGTTTCCGTCATGCACGCCAACAACGAAACCGGCGCTATTCAGCCCGTAAAGGAGGTCTCCGAAATCGCGCGCAAGGCCGGGGTGCCGCTGCACACAGACGCCGTGCAGACGTTCGGCAAACTGCCCACGAAGGTGGACGAACTCGGTTGCGAGTTTCTGACCCTCTCGGCCCACAAGATCAACGGCCCCAAAGGGGCCGGCGCCTTGTACTGGAGAGGCAGCGCCCAGTGGACAGCGTTGATCGCTGGCGGCGACCAGGAACGTAGGATGCGAACCGGGACGGAGGGCGTCCATCAGATCGTTGGTCTGGGTGCGGCTGCAGAGTTAGCTGGGCGACGCATGGGCAAGGAATGGCAGCGACTGCTGGAGCTGCGGAAGTTGATGATCGATGGGATGCGCAGCCTCGCCCCCGACGTCCGTATCAACGAAGCGCCCGGCAGCTGTCAGATGCCAGGGTCGATCAACGCCACCTTCGCCGGCAAGAGTGGACTGAGCATCCTGGCCGGGCTGGACTGCCATGAGATCGGCATATCCATCGGTTCGGCCTGCACAGCGGACCGGATCGAACCATCGCATGTGCTGTTGGGCATGGGGCTTTCAGTTGAGGATGCGCTGTCCACCATCCGGGTCAGCATGGGCACAACCACCGTGGCAGCCGACGTGAAGTATTTCCTGTGGGCGCTCAAGCGGGTCCTGAGAGGCGATCCCGAAGGCTTGGTCTGGCTGCCGCCGGAGCACCTTACGGAGGAGCGAATCTCCTCCAACTTCGTGATCGACCTCAGGATGAAATACGAGCGGATGATCTCGCCCAGCATCCCGACCGCAAAGCGCTGGTCCAACATCGGCTTCGAAAAGCACTTCAAGGAGATCCCCCGAGACAAGGAGGTCATCCTCATGTGCAGCACCGGGATCTTCTCGTTCGAGGCGGGCTATCGACTGGCCATGGCCGGGCACCCGAAGGTACGAGTCGTCTACGGCGGTTACGAGGCATGGAAGGCCCTGTATCCAGAGCTGCTGGATCGACTCAGAAGCCGCCGCGAGTAAGCCGCGGTGAACCGCGTGCATCTGCCAGCCGTGTCGGGGAGCGCGACTTGCTTCGGTTCTCGCGACGTTCATGGCATTGACTTGGTTGCCCGCGACGTTACGATGAGCGGGCGATGTACCTCCTCTTTCGTGGCCGAAGCGGCTGGGTTCAACCTGCAATGCGGGAGGCGCTGGCATGAAGCGGCTGTGCGAGTTCTATATCCGACACGCGGGATGGATCGGCGCGATCTTCTGCGCGGTGCCAACTCTCGCGTGGTTTGGTGCGATGCTGTTGTGGATCCCGTTCCGGGAGGTGTACCTGGTGCGGTTGGGCTTGTGCCTTGTAGTCGGTTGCCCGATAGCGGCTTACTTGAACCGCTATGGCGTCAACGCTTGGTTGTGCAAGCACCGAAGCCAGAGCGGCCCGGCAACAACAGTCGACGGCATGCTGGTTGGGGCGGCGATTGGGATCGGTTCCGCCCTGTTTCCCGTTCTGACGGCTCTTATCAGCACGAATCATCCCGAGGCGGCGAAGACGTTCATCATTGTCAGCTACCTTTCGGTCACATTCGTGGGTGCGATTATGGGTGCGGCTCTCGCCCGGATAGGGCGGGAATACCTGGATCGCACGCCGACCACGGCCCCGTAGCCGGACAGGCGTCCACCGAGGGCTAATGTGGCGGAAGGCGGACCTCCGAATTCCGAATGCTTCGACGTCGATACCTATCCTGATCTTGAGGCAGCGTTCACAACGGTCAACTGGCTGTCCGGGCTCAAGACCCTCGGACGAGTTCCTGAATCTCCTGCCAGGACAGACCAAAACGAAGCAAGTGCTTGCGGACCCGGTCGGCGTCGTTGGGGGTTCGTTTCTTCCGGCGGCTGGCGGCGAAGAGGTTTCGCCCGGCCTCCGAGAGCGTGCGGCACTGACCGCACACCACCACCACGTCGGCCAGCTGCACACGGTCGAAGCGGTCGAGTTCCGCCAGGCGGTCTGCGCCCAGCAGTCGGGCCAGGAGGTCGTCGGGACCGTCGCCTTCGGCCGTGGAAGATTGCCAGGCCGCCCCCAGGCGGGCCAACTCCTGCTCGACCACTTCCACGGTGATTCGGCCGCCGGTGGCCATTGTCGCCATGCGAACGACCGCGCCGTTGAGATCGCGGAAGTTGCCCGTCCAGCTCGCCTGCGGGCCGACCGCGAAGTCCAGGAACCGCCGGCGGGCCTCCTTGTTGAATGTCACTCGCAAACCGGTTGCTCCGGCGACCTGGTCCAGTTCGAAGTCCAGGTTGGGTTCGATGTCCTCTGTCCGCTCGCGCAGGCCCGGCAGATTGAACGTCCACAGGTTGATTCGTGCCAGAAGATCCTCGCGGAACTCGCCTCGGGCGACGGCCGCCTTCAGGTCCCGGTTGGAGCCGCAGATGAGCTGAAAGGAGCTTCCTGTTTCCTTGTCGGCCCCGACGGGAAGAAAGAGCTTCTCTTCCAGGGCTCGCAGCAGCATAGCTTGCTCATCTGGTCCGAGCTCGCCCACTTCGTCCAGGAAGAGCATGCCGCCATCCGCTGCCTTGAGCAGCCCCGGGCGGTCGCGAACCGCGCCGGTGAAGGCGCCCTTGATGTGTCCGAACAGGACCGACATCGCCGCATCGCCGCGGATGGTTGCACAATTGACCTCGACGAACGCTGTCCCTCCCGACAATTCCTTCCTCCTTGATCCCACAGGACTTACGGTTCTTGCCTTGGCCGAGGTTCGGTCGTAGGATTCCGGGCTTGCGACCAAGGACGGAGGCATGGAATGGACATCTTGCGGGCGATCCTGAACTTCTTGAGGG
>DATKZH010000043.1:0-20830 GCA_035528065.1 Thermoguttaceae bacterium
AGGTCGGATGGAGCCGGCCGGTGGCAGTCCGTGCGCCATGCCCGCCGCAGAGAAGCACCCAGCGCAACCCGTTTGGGGAATGCTCATCGGAAACCGGGCGGACCGATGGGGCCGGCTCAAGATTCGGGGCGTTGGGTTTGCGGCGATCGGAGAAAGCGGATATTATCAGTAAATACTGGGTAAAATCTCACATTATCGTGGACAGAAGCTCTGCTTATGCTGCAGGGATCCTGAGGCTTCGGGTGCCATGCCAGTCCTGGATCATGAGGCTGAGAGAACCTCGGAAACCGCGGTCACCGAAGCGGGGATGCGAATCGTGAGGTTGCTCGTCGGCAATCGTCCGAGAAGCGTCGCCGACTTGATCGAGGCCACCGGGGTCACGCGAACGGCCGTGACCGAACAGCTCAACGAATTGCACGCCGCCGGATTCGTGGATCGGACCACGGAACCGCCGGTCGGCCGGGGGCGACCCCGGCACCTCTATTCCGCGACGAACAATGCCTTGCTGCTATTGTTCGCCAGCAACCAGCGCCTGCTCGTGCCGGCCATCTGGGCCGCGATCGGCGATATCGGCGGGGAAGAGATCAAACGGAAGGTGCTCAAGCGGGTAAGCCGGGAGATGGCCAATCACTACAGGCCGCGGATCACCGGCAAGACGCCCCGGCAGCGGCTCGTCCAGATGGCCGAGCTGCTCCGCGGGGAAGGGAATCTGGTGGAGATCGAGGAGGACGGCGCCGGGCAAGTGGTGATGCGGAAGCGGAGTTGCCCCTTCTTCAGCATGTTCGAAGACACCCGGTCGGTCTGCTGCGTGGATCACGACATGTTGCGACTGATCGTCCGTGCGTCCGTTCGCCGAACCACTTGCCGACACGACGGAGACCCCTGCTGTACCTTCGCGATCAAGCTGAACGGGAAGTGACGCGGACCGTCCTCATCGACCCCACCACCTGCCGCCAGCCCTTGCCACCTGCTCACGATCCCCATGTCCGGCCCTCAACCTCAATCCCGACCCGACAACCGTCCCTCCCCACCCGGCAAGCGCGAACGCCCGCCCAACGAGCGACGCCCGACGCGTATCCTGATTCGCGCGGGGCTCGTGCTGCTCGTGCTCCTGGCGGTTGGCGCGCTGTGGGTGGCGGCCGACTGGTGGATCTGTCTGCCGGAGGGCGCGATGGAGTCGGCCGGCTACGTGGGCCGCGGGGAGTGCGCGCGGTGTCATGAGGAAGAGGTCAAGCTGTGGACCGGCTCGGACCACGATCTGGCGATAGACTACGCCACTCCGGAGACCGTGTTGGGCGACTTCGACGACTGCGAGTTCGCCCACATCGCCATCGACGACGTCGCCAAGCTCACCGACGCCGACCTGCAAACCGTGATCGGGCAGGTGGACCTGCGCCAGTGGGCGCTGGCCTTGCACGACGTCGCCGACGAGGCCCGGCGGACCATCCTCCGCAACTTCCCCGAGTCCGACCGGGGCCGGCTTCTGGAAGCGACCAACGCCTTGCAGGCCGTTCGCCCCTGCGACGTGACCGACGCCCACCGCGAGATCGGCGACGCGATGCGCCGCCTGAAGCGGGAGGGCAAGATCACCGTCGATTTCGCCCTCACCTCGAAGACGTCCCGCCGCGGCGACGAGTTCTTCGTCACGACCGACAACCCCGAAGGCGAGCTGGAGACCTTCCCCGTCAAGTACGTCTTCGGCTATCGGCCGCTCCAGCAGTACCTGGTCGAGTTCCCCGACGGCCGCGTCCAGTGTCTGCCCATCGCTTGGGACACGGAGACCCGAGCCTGGTACCACCTGTATCCCAAGGAGCCAATCCCGCACGACGACCCCCTGCACTGGACCGGCCCGCTGCAAAACTGGAACTACATGTGCGCCGAGTGCCACTCGACGAACCTCCGGAAGAACTACCGCCTGGCCGACAACACCTATCACACCACCTTCTCCGAGATCGACGTGAGCTGCGAGACGTGCCACGGCCCGGGAAGCCTCCACTGCGAGCTGGCCGACGGCGGGGGCCTGTTTTGGGACCGCCGCTACCGGTTCGGGCTGCCGAACCTGAAGGACCCGGACTCTCGGGTGGAGATCGAGACGTGTGCTCCGTGCCACTCGCGCCGGCGGATCGTCTATCCCGGCATGTGCCCCGGCGGCAAGTTCCTCGACCACTACCTCCCCGAGGTCCTCGACAACAACCTCTACTACGCCGACGGCCAAGTCCTCGAAGAGGACTACGTCTACAGCTCGTTCATCCAGAGCCTGATGTACTCGAAGGGGATCCGGTGCACCAATTGCCACGATCCGCACACGATGCGCGTGAAGTCGCTGGACCCGGACGGCCCCTGGGACCAGGTGCCCAACAACCGGCTCTGCGGCCAGAGCGGGTGCCATCTGCCGGCCAAGTACGACGCGGTCACCCATCACCACCACCCGGACGCCACGAAGCCGGGCACGCGGTGCGTCGAGTGCCACATGCCCGAGACCAAGTACATGGTCGTCGACCCGCGCCGCGACCACAGCCTCCGCGTGCCGCGCCCCGACCTGACTGTCTCCCTCAACATCCCCAACGCGTGCAACGTGAACGGCTGCCACGACCCGGCCCAGGGCGAGACGGCCGAGTGGGCGACCGAGCAGTGCGAAACGTGGTACGGCAAACCCAAGGGCCCGCCGCACTTCGCCCATGCCATCGCCGCCGGTCGGGCAGGAAGGCCGGAAGGCGAGAGGGCCCTGGCCGAGGTGGTCCGGCGTAAGGACCATCGGGCGATCGTCCGGGCAAGCGCGATCTCGCTCTTGTCGCGCTACGCCAGCGGCGAGGCCCAGTTTCGGGCGTCCGAAGGGCTCAACGACCCCGACGAGCTCGTCCGCGCCGTCTCCGTCCGAAGCCTCCAGAACTTCCCGCCGGCCGATACGCACCAAAGGCTCGCTCCCATGCTCCATGATCCGGTGCGGGCCGTGCGCACCGAAGCCGCCCGGCTGCTCAGCGCCGTGCCTCGCCGTGCGTTCTCCAAAGAAGACGCCCGGGCCTTCGACGCCGCGCTGGCCGAGTACATGGAGGCCCAGGAAGACCTCGCCGACCAGCCGGCCGCCCACCTGAACATGGCCGTCGTCTACGCCAACCTCGGAGACGCCGGCAAGGCGGAACAAGCCTATCAAACCGCGATCCGGCTCGACGCCGACTTCGTCCCCGCCCGAATCAACCTGGCCATGCTCTGCGACCAGCTCGGCCAGAAAGACGAGGCCGAGAAGCAGTTTCGTCGGGTGATCGAGCTCGAGCCCGAGCTGGCCGAGGCCCACTACTCGCTCGGGCTGCTCTTGGCCGAAAACGAAGCGCGGCTCGACGAGGCGAGCGTACTGCTGGCCACCGCCGCCAAGCTTGCTCCGGAGAATCCCCGCATCCACTACAACTACGGGCTGGCCCTGCAGAAGCTGGGCCGCGCCGACGAGGCGGAGAAGCAACTGGCCACCGCCCACAAGCTCTCGCCCGGGGCCACCGAGTTCCTCCACGCCCTGACGATCCTCTACGCCCAACAGCAGCAGTGGAGTCGAGCCCGGCAGTGTGCCGACAAGCTGCTCGGGCTCGAGCCGGCCAATCCGCAGTGGCGGTCGCTTGGGGAATTCATCGAGCGGGAGCTGAGGTGACGGGGTGACGGGGTGACGTTCCATGTCATCATGTCACCCTGTCATCCCCTCACCCTGTCATCCCCTCACCCTGTCACCTTGTCACCCTGTCACCCTGTCACCTTGTCACCTTGTCACCCGCCGCCGAACGACGGGAGCATGCACACTTCGCTGTCCGGCCCGACCGGCGTGGCCAGTCCCGCCGCGGCGATCTTCCCGTCGACGGTGAAGGCGAGCGTGGGGCGGAGCTTGTCGCCGTCGCGGATTCGCGCTTCGATGCCCGGGTGAATCTCATCCAGGGCCCTGATGATTTCCGCCAGCGTCGAGCCCTCCACTTCCGCCCGACGCGCGCCGCCGGTCACTTCGGCCAATAGGAGCGGGATGGATACCGTGGCCATCGTCTCTTCGCCCTTCCGTAGCAGGCACACGCCGTGTGCCGTCCGCCGGTTACGGCACACGGCGTGTGCCGTCCGCCGGTTACGGCACACGGCGTGTGCCTACTACTTTCTCGCTCTTCGCCCGATCCCTGAACGGCGGGACGCCCCCGCGCTCGCTCGATAGACAGTATACCGCCGCCGGCCAGGGAGTCCATCCTCGTGAGGCCGACCGGGCGGTCCGCCGGGCGCGAAGAGGGAGGCCGTCGGGCCATTGACCTCTCAGAAAGCGCGTGCCGGAGCTTGGCAAGCCGAGACGGCCCCCTCAGCGGGAACGCTCATAGCCCGATTGACCCTGCACCGTCTCGATCATCGCCAGCATGTTTGCCAGCGGCACGTCGCCTTCCACGTCGTGGGCGGGGGCGAAGATATAGCCGCCCGGGGCGCCGAGATCCAACAGGCGGCGGGTCCGGGCACGCACCTCGTCGACCGTGCCGAAGGGAAGCGTCCGCTGGGTCGACATCCCGCCGTGAAACGCCAGGCGCCCGCGGTACTTGGGTAACAGCCCTTCGACGTCCATCACCTCCGGCTGGAAGGGGTTGAAGCAGTGGAGGCCGGCCGCCACGAGGTCGTCGAACACCTCGTCCACGTCGCCGCAGGAGTGGATCATCACGAACTTGCCCGCCCGGCGCACCTCGCCGTACATCCGCTCGAGCTCGGGCAGGATGAACGCTCGCCAGGTCCGCGGCCCCATCTGGAGGCCCCGCTGCTGGCCCCAGTCGTCGCCGAAGTAGACCGCGTCGATCTCGTACTTCAGGGCTTCCCGGACCTGCGCGACGTTGTAATCGGCGATCGCCGCCAGAAGCTCGTGGACGAAGCCGGGACGCTGGAGAAAATCGACGAGCAGGTTCTCCATCCCCCGCAGCGTCCACGCCCGCTCGTAGAGCGAAAACCCGATCTGGTACACGCGGAACCGGTCGCCGAACCGCTCGATCCGCGGCTCGACCGCCTCGAAGAAGCGGGGATCGAGCGGGTCGGGGAACCGGTAGCCGGCGAGCGTCGGCTCGGGCAGCACGCAGCCTTCGACGTTGCCGATGTCCTTGTCGATGCTCCGGTCCCAGACGACGCCGAACACGTCCCGCACGCGGTCGCCGCCCAGGTCCTCAAAAAACCCGATGTCGCTCCCCAGCTTGACGAAGTGGTTTTCCAGCGGCCGTTCGACGTCGTCGGTTCCATAATGCGCCTGGAGCTTCGCCTTGGCCTCCAGGGTGAACCCCATCGACCAGGGGACGTACGGGGGCCGCTTCCCTTCGAGGACGAGCCGGACGACTTCGCGCTGGGTGATCATTTGCGTTTCCCTCGTTCCCAGGCTCCGCCTGGGAACGCAATACGGCAGGCTCTGCCTGCATAGCGTGCCGCGAGGCGTCGCCTCTCTGGCGGGTCGGCGAGGCGGAGCCTCGCGTTAGGGCGTTCCCAGGCAGAGCCCGGGAACGAGGGTGTATGGTATGTTCACATTAGGTGTTGCCTACGGGATCGGCGGCTCCTGGACGTCGACCAGGCCCGCGTCGATGTACTGCCCGCCGCGGGTCTGGCGGCAGTGGACGGCGAGCACGTTCCGCCCGGCCTTCAGCGCGGCCCGGGCCTCGGCACTGAGCGGGATCATCACGTAGTCGCTGGTGTAGCCGGGGGGCTCGGCCACCAGCCGGCCGTTGAGATAGACGGCCGCGTCCTCGTCATGGTGGATCTCCAGTTGCGGCTGGACGAACGGCCCGTCGCCCAGCTCGAAGGTGCGGCGGATCCAAACGTCGGGCGTGTTCCACTCGGTGCGGACCACCGCGCCGGGCGTGTCCTCCTTGCCGAAGCCCCCTTGGCCCTGCTGCCAGGCGGAGTCGTCGAAATCGGGCTTCTCCCAGCCCTCGTCCGGCGCTGTGGTCGTGAATCGCCACGTTTGCGCCTGCTCGCGGGAGGTGGGCACCAACGTCTTCACCGCTGGGGGCGGGAGCATCAGGCGTCGGACCGCCTCGGCGGCACGGTCGGCGTCCAGCTTCACCACCGCCCGGTCGTAGGCCATCATGCCGTTCACCTCGATCTCGCAGTCGCTCGTCTGGGTGTAGACGGCCGCCGAGAGCCCCCCCGCGACCATCGGGCGAAGGGCCGCCAAGAGCGCGAGGTACGCCTGGTTCAGCTCTTCCCGGGTCTTGTAGCCGCGATAGCCCCAGGCCCCTTCCTGCTTCCAGAGGTGGCCTTCAAGCGGCAGGCCGAGCCCGCCAAACTCGCCCAGCACGATCGCCCGGTTTGGCTCGGGCTCGGGCATGGCCGGGCCGGGGTAGCGGTGGACGTCCATCACGTCGCCCACGCCGCGGTCGGTCCAGCCGCTGGCCTGGTTGACCAGCCGGGTGGGGTCGTGCTTCTTGACCAGCTCGCAGATCCGCGGCGTGTCGTACTGCCCCCAGCCCTCGTTGAACGGGACCCACATGATGATCGAGGGGTGGTTGCGAAGCGTGTCGATCACGCGGCGGAGTTCCAGCTCGAACTGCTCGGCCGACTCGGGCGTTCGCTCCAGGTCGGGATCTTTGCCGCGAATGTGCCGATCGCCGTTGGGCATGTCCTGCCACACCAACAGCCCCAGCTTGTCGCACCAGTAGTAGAGGCGCCGCGGCTCGACCTTGACGTGCTTGCGCAGCATGTTGCAGCCGAGCTGTTTGAGCACCTCGATATCGTAGCGGAGGGCTTCGTCGGTGGGGGCCGTGTAGAGGCCGTCCGGCCACCAGCCCTGATCCAACGGGCCGTACTGGAAGACGAACTCGCCGTTGAGCATGATGCGGAGGATGCCGTTGGCGTCCTTCCCCAGGCCGATCTTCCGCATGCCGAAGTAGCTTTCCACCCGGTCGATCACGCCGCCGTCGCGAATCAGGCGGACCTCCAGGTCGTAGAGGAACGGGCAGTCCGGCGACCAAAGCTTGGGCTCGGGGATCTTCAGCTCGAGCGGCCGGCCGGCCGCGCCGTCGGCCGAGACGACGGCGTCCCCGCCGCTCGCTTGCGCCAGGAGGACGTCGCCTTCCTTCGCACCGCTGGTCTCGACGGTCAGCCGCAACACGCCGGCATCGACGTCGGGGACCATCTCCAGCGCCGCAATCGACGCGTTGGGGACCGCCTCCAGCCACACCGTGCGCCAGATGCCCGTGACCGACGTGTACCAAATCCCGCGCGGCTCCAGCACCTGCTTGCCGCGGGGCTGCGTCCCCTTATCCACCGGGTCCCAGACGGACGCGACCAGCTCCTGGTCGCCGGAGCCTTTCAGGGCCTTGGTGACGTCGAACGTGAACGGGTCGTAGCCACCTCGGTGTGTTCCCACCTCTTGGCCGTTGACGCACACGGTGGTCTCCCAGTCGACGCCCTCGAAGTGCAGCAGGATTCGCTTGCCCGACCACTCGGCCGGCACCTGGAACGTGCGGCGGTACCAGAGCCGGCTCTCCGGCCCCACCGGCTTCATCACGCCCGACAGGGCCGACTCGGCCGCAAACGGCACGAGGATCCGGCCGCCAAAGCCCTCGGGCTTCTCGCGGTCCTTGGGTACGATCGCGTAATCCCACAGACCATTGAGACTGGTCCACGCGTCGCGGACCATCTGCGGGCGGGGATACTCCGGGTGGACGTTTTCCGGGGAGACCTCCTTGGCCCAGCGGGTCATGAGCGGGCCGTCGGCCGGTTTCCAATCCTCCCCTTGACACGGAGCAACGAGGAAGCCGGACGTCAGGACGGCGATGGCAGCGAGCGTTCTCATGGAAGGCGTCCTTTCAAGGCAGGCGTCGACGGAATCGCCGGATTTCGAAGACAATCTTCGCCCGTCGCCGCACCGGTTGTCAAGTGCCCGGCAGGGTTCCCCGAAGCGCCGCGGCGGGTTATGATGGCACAAGAGCAGGGACGAGCAGGCGAGGATACTTCTCTCGTTCCCAGGCTCCGCCCGTCCTCTCGTTCCCAGGCTCCGCCTGGGAACGCACTGGCCCGGCAGGCTCTGCCTGCCGTACGCGTGGTCTGGCAGGGCTTGCGTCGCGTGCTCCGCCAAAGGCGAGGCGGAGCCTCGCGTTAGTGCGTTCCCAGGCAGAGCCTGGGAACGAGGGTGATCTTCGCCCGTCGCCGCACCGGTTGTCAAGTGCCCGGCAGGGTTCCCCGAAGCGCTGCGGCGGGTTATGATGGCAAGGTTCGCCCTCGTTCCCAGGCCCTGCCTGGGAAAGCACCGGCCCGGCAGGCGAGGATACTTCCCGTGTCCGAAGCGGAAGACAGGCAACCGTTGGTTCGGATGTCCGGCGTCAACAAACGGTTTGGCGCGGTGCAGGTGCTCTACGACGTCGCCCTGGAGATCTTCGCCGGCGAAGTGCACGTCCTGGCCGGCGAGAACGGGGCCGGCAAGAGCACGCTCATCAAGATCCTGGCCGGCGTCTACCCCGACTACCAGGGCACGATCGAGATCGACGGAAAGCCCGTCCGCCCCGAGACACCACTCGCCGCCAACGCTCTCGGCGTGGCCGTGATCTACCAGGAGCTTTCGCTCGTGCCCTCGATGAGCGTGGCCGACAACATCTTCCTGGGCCGACCCCGCACCGGGCGAGCCGGGCTGGTCGACGACCGGTCCCAGGCGTCCGAAGCGCGAAAGCTCCTGGCCCGGCTCGGCATGGACGTCGACGTCGAGCGGAACGTCGAAGACTTCCCCATCGGCACGCAGCAGCTCATCGAGATCGCCAAGGCCCTTTCGTACGACGCCAAGGTGATCGTGATGGACGAGCCGACCAGCGCCTTAAGCGCCCCCGAGGTGGAGCGCCTGTTCGACCTGATCGAGCGGCTCAAGGCCCGGGGCTGCGGGATCGTCTACATCACGCACAAGATGGAGGAGATCGAGCGGATCGCCGACCGGATCACCGTGCTGCGCGACGGCCGGCTCGTGGGCACGGCCCCGGCTGCCGAGCTGCCGCCGGCCAAGCTCGTTCACTGGATGGTGGGCCGGGAAGTCGACCGGCATTTCCCGCGGCACGTGCCGCACGTCGGCGCCGAGCGGCTCCGGGTCGAGGACTTCGTGGTCGAAGGCGACGGGCGCGGGGCGAGGCGCCTGGTCGACGGCGTCGGCTTCTCCGTCCGCGCCGGCGAGATCCTGGGGATCGGCGGACTCCAGGGCTCCGGCGCAAGCCAGCTCCTGCTGGGCCTGTTTGGCGCGCTGGGCACCCGGGCGCGAGGCCGCGTGTGGCTCGACGGCAAGCCGGTCCGCATCACGCGACCCCGGCACGCGATCGACCGCGGCGTGGCCATGCTCACCAACGACCGCAAGGCCACGGGCCTGGTGCCGTCGATGTCGGTGGTGGCCAACGCCACGCTCGCCGACTTGCGCCGCCTGGCCCCCCGCGGATGGCGCAGCCCGGGCCGCGAGCGGGAGGCGACCGCCGCGCTTTGCGAGTCGCTCAAGCTCCGCGCCGCGTCGCTGGAGATGGAGGTGGGCGAGCTCTCCGGCGGCAACCAGCAGAAGGTGGCCCTGGCCAAGTGGCTCCAGACCGACCCGCAACTGCTGCTCCTCGACGAGCCCACCCGGGGCGTCGACGTCGGCGCCAAGCAGGAAATCTACCAGTTGATGAACGAGTGGACTTCCCGGGGGATCGCGATTATCTTGATTACTTCCGAAATGCCGGAGCTGTTGGCGATGAGCGACCGGATTCTCGTGATGCACCGGGGGCGGGTGACGGCGGAGTGCTCGCGGGACGAAGCCACCGCGGATCGGGTGCTGGAAGCGGCGATGGGCAAACGCATGGAGATGCCTGGCGGATGAGCACGGCCGGAGACACGCTCGCGAGCAAGCTGATCCGGGCCGTCAACAGCCCCGCCGGACGAGCCTTGATTGCGCTCTTCCTGGTGCTGGTGCTGGGAATCCTCTTCCATGCCGACGGCACGTTCTTCCGATTCAGCACGCACAGCACGGCGCTTCGCCAGGCATCGGTCTACGGCATTCTCGCCTGCGGCATGACGCTGGTGATCATCACCGGCGGCATCGATCTTGCGGTCGGGAGTGTATTGGCCCTGGGCGCCGTTACGTTTTCCCTGATGAGCATCCACTGGGGTTGGTCGCCGCTGGCGGCGATCCCGGTGTGTCTCGGCGTGGGCGCGGCGTGCGGGGGCGTTTCCGGCGCGCTCGCCGCCAGGTTCAAGATCCAGCCGTTCATCGCCACGTTGGCGATGATGGTTTTCGCCCGGGGACTGGCCAAGATGGTCAGCGGCCAGCAGAAGGTGGCCACCGCGAAAACCCTCCCGGACGGCGAGACGATCACGTACGAGTTGCCCCGAATCTATGAACTGATCGACTCGAAGATCTTCAATAACTTCTTGCCCGTAGTGACGATCATCTTCCTCGTCTGCGTGGTCCTCTCGTGGATTCTGCTCACCAGGCACCGCTGGGGGCGAGAGCTGTTTGCCATCGGAGGGAACGAAGAGGCGGCGCGGCTGTCGGGCGTGCCCGTCGCCTGGGCGAAGACGATGGCCTACGTCGCCTCGGGCGTCCTCGGTGCGGTGGCCGGGATATGCCAGGCGGCGCAGGAGACCCACGGCGATCCCGATGCCGGCGTGGCGTACGAGCTCCGCGCGATCGCCATCGTGGTGATCGGTGGCACGAATCTGATGGGGGGCCGGGGCGGGATCGGCCTGACCTTGATCGGAACACTCACGTTCACCTACTTGGACAAAATCCTCAGCATCAACGGCATCGATCTCTACGGGCGGCTGATGCTCACGGGCGTAATCATCATCGCCGCCGTCCTCATCCAAACGCGCAGGCGGTCATGAACGCCGTCAAGCCAAATGGGAGCTTCAAGATGAGATCCAGCCTCTCGATTCTCCGGGGTTGTCTGTCGATCGTTGCGATGGTTCTAGTTGCCGGATGCCGCCCGGCCGGCGCTCCGGATGCCGGCGGCGCAGGCGGCGCGGGCGACGTGTACACGATCGGCATGAGCCAGTGCAACCGCAACGAGCCCTGGCGGGTGCAGATGGACGCGGACGTCAAAGCAGCCGCCGAACAACACGCGAACCTGAAGGTCGTCTTCAACGACGCCCAGAACGACACGCTCATGCAGCGTTCGCACGTGGAGGACTTCGTCAGTGCCGGCGTCGACCTGTTGATTATCAGCCCCAAAGAGACCGATCCGCTCACCAAGCCCGTGGCGGAAGCGTACGACGCGGGGATTCCGGTCATCGTGCTCGACCGGGCCGTCGGGGGCGATAAGTTCACCTGCTTCATCGGGGCCGACAACGTGGCCATCGGCCGAGCAGCCGGCGAGTGGATCGTCGAGAAGCTCGGCGGGAAAGGGAAGGTCGTGGAGCTGAAGGGCCTGATGACCACCGAGCCGGGCAAGGACCGCCACAAGGGCTTCCGCGAGGCCATCGCCGGCACCGACGTCGAAGTGATCTTCGAGGCCGACATGGAATGGCTCGAGGACAGGGCCCGGCAGGAAATGGAATCGGCCCTGGACCGCTTTCCCGAGATTGATGCCGTCTACGGTCACAACGACCCGGCGGCCCACGGGGCGTATCTGGCCGCCAAGGCGGCCGGACGAGAGAAGGACATGCTCTTCGTCGGCATCGACGCCTTGCCCCACGAAGGCGTCGCCTACGTCCAGAAGGGTATCCTCGACGCCACGTTCCAGTATCCCACCGGCGGCGCCGAGGCGATCGACGTCGCCTTGAAGATCTTCGGCGGCGAGAAGGTCCCCAAGAAGATTACGCTCGGCTCCCGTGTATTCACGGCCGAGAACGTGGCCAAGGGCGGCGAGGAGCTGAAGATGGAGGAGGAGGCCAAGCCGTAGGACCGGCGACGCAAAGCGTCGCGGCCGTGCGTTACGACGCAGAAGCGTCGTAACGATGGTCCGGTGTGCGTTACGACGCAGAAGCGTCGCAACGATACTTGACGAGATTGCTGAAGCCGCGTGCGGCTTCGCCCGTCACTTGGCCGGGACCGCCTCCAACACCACGAGCTCAAACGGTGCCAGCTCTACCGTGAGCGGTTCGCTCGCCGCGAGCGTGCGCTGCGGCACGCGCTCGGCCGTCGGCCAGCGGCTTGTCACGCAGTAGGTCGACGGCGCTTTCGCCGGCAGCTCGAGCGCCGTGGCCAGATCGAGCTTCATCTGGGCCGCCGTCTCGCTCGGGTTCCGCAGCACCAGGATCCCCTTGCGCGGCGACCACGACGCATACCCGTACGGCTCGCCCTCGCCCGGATCGCCGCCGACCCAGTGGACGTCGACCAGCACGTCGGCGTTCTCGCGCGACCACTTGGCACACTCGGCCAGCGCGTCCCAGCCTTGCGGCTTCATCATCTGCGGCGTCAGGTAGAGCTCCAGCAATTGCGTGCCCGAGCCGAACGCCATGCGGATCTCGTCCACCAGGTCGTCCACGTCGTCGGTCATCCGCGTGGCCGTGCCGAGCTGGCCGTAGCAGACGCTCACGGTCATCAGCGAGTTGATCGGGTAGAGCGGCGCCCGTTGGACGATCATCCGGTAGGTGATCATGTCGCGGTACGTGATCCACTGCTGCCGGGCCGTGCCCGCGCCGTGCACGTTCCAGTCGTGGCCGTTCCGCCACACCGAGTCGCCGTACCAGAGCCAATACGGCGAGGGCCACGTGCCGGTGGTGATGCTCAGGTAGACGTCGGGCCGCAGCTCGCGCAGATCCCCGCAGAGCCGCAGCAGGGCTTCGATGTCGGGGGCGAACTCCTCGCCGGCGCCGGGGGAGTCGATGCCCCGGGCGATCCCGTCGAACTTGAAGTAGTTGGCCCCATACTTCTCGATCATCTCGGCGCAGATCTGACGGTACCTGGCGTAGTATTTCGGCCCGGCGAGCGAGAGGCCGCGGGCGTTGGTCTCGAACCCCTGCGTCTTGCCGTACTCCATGCGCTGGGCCTTGCGCTCGCCGTAGCCGCCCCACGGCGAGAACCACGTGCCCACGGCCGAGTCGTACCTGGCCGCCGCTTCCCCCAGCGGCGTGAAGCCCCGGGGAAACCCGGAGTGGAAGCCCCAGAGCGTCCTGGGGTCGTCCCAGCCGTCGTCGAAGACGAAGCTGTCCATCTTCACGCCCCGCTTCTCGATCAGCTCCCGGCCGAACGTCTCGATCACGTCCAGGCACTGCTTCTCGTCCATCAGCCGGTCGGCCCAGGCGATGTCCCACCAGGAGTTGTAGTGGAGGAACAGCCCGTACGGCCGGGCCCGCTCGCGCTCGACGTAGTACAGGTATCCGCGCCGCAACTGGCCTTTTGGCACGACGCCCATCACCGCGGTTCTCGTCCACGCGTGTTCCGGGCTGAGCGGCCGATAGCACCGGGAAGAGCAGACGACGCGGCCGTCCGCGACCCGATTGTCGGCCATCGGGTGCTCGCAGGCGAAGAACAGGGTGCCGGCCACGACCGGCGAGCCTTCCACGACGCCCAACACCTTGGCGCCGGGTGCTTCCAGGCTCATCAGGGCCACCTCCTTGACGGCAACCCGGTCCGTCTGGGACCGCAGCACCAACTTCTGCTGGATGTAGTTCTCCCCGTCGCGAATCGTGGCCTGCCAATCGACGCCGAAACGGCCTTCGGGGTGCTCGTCGAGCGGCACCATCGCCTGCCAGCCGGCAACTCCGCTTGAGGGTCCCGGGGAATCGGGCGCCCGCTTTAGCCGCTTGAGAGTCACCTTTCCGGCCGGACGCAACTGCGAGGCACTGAGCGAGCGTCCGTCGCCAAGTGTAATCACGAACGCCTCGCCGGGCCCGGCACGCCCCGCATCTTCGGACGTCCGATCGACCACTTCCGCCAACCGAAACCCGCCGGGGCCGAAGGTCCACGTCGCCGAGAGGACGTCGTTCTCGAGCACCAGACGGCCCGCTTCGAGCCGTGCCTTCGCCTCGCCCGGCGCGGGGCCGGGGAACTCGAGGGCCCGGGCCGGCGAAAGCACGGTCGGCACGGCGAGGATCACCAGGGCGAGCAAGCCGTATCGCGTCATGGCAAGACTCCTTCTCTCACGTTTTCTTACGGGAGTCGGTCGCTCATGGGAGTTGTGGATTTGGCCGGGCGAAGCCGCAAGCGGCTCCCGTGGGGCAACGCGGTTCGTCAGGAATCAGCCTACCCGACGCCCCGGGCCGATACAAGCGACCCCGATTCCCGGCGAGCCGACTTGCATCCGGACGATCCCGACGACATGCTGGTGTGCGGAAGTCATTTCTCCCGCCGATCCTTAACCGGATTACGACCAGCCGATCCCATGCCAGACGTGGAGGACTGAGACGATGACCAAGTGGACGTGGATACTGGTGACGGGGCTGGCCTTGCTCGTTGCGGCGACGCGACCGGCCGCGGCCGAAGAGCTCGTGCTGGCCGAAAACGGGAAGTCGGCCTGCGCGATCGTCGTCGCGCCGGACGCCTCGCCCTCGACGCGACACGGGGCGGAAGAGCTGCAAACGTTCCTCCGCGAGATGACCGGCGCCGAGCTGACCATCCTCGCGGATACCGAGCCTGTCGGCGAGCGGGAGATCATCCTCGGCGACAACAAGCACCTGCAAAGCCTGGGGGCGACCATCGACTTCAACGAGCTGGGAAACGAGGGCTACGTGATCCGCACCGTGGGCAACCGCCTGGTGATCGCCGGCGGAGCGCTGCGGGGGAACATGTACGGCGTCTACGGCCTGTTGGAGGATCACCTGGGCTGCCGCTGGTTTGCCCCGGGCGTGAGCCGGATTCCCAAGCACGACCGCCTGGCCATCGGCCCCATCGACGACAAGCAGATCCCGGTGCTCGAGTATCGCGAGCCGTTCACCTTCGACTGCTTCGACGGCGACTGGTGCGCCCGAAACCGCGTCAACTCCTCCAGCGGGCGGTTGGAGGCGAAGCACGGCGGCAAAGTCCGCTTCGGCAGCGGGTTCTTCGTCCACACGTTCGAACGGCTCGTCCCCCCGGACAAGTACTTTGACGAGCACCCGGAGTACTTCTCGCTGGTCAAAGGCAAGCGGCTCAAGGAGCGGAGCCAGCTTTGCTGCACCAACGAGGACGTGATCCGCATCTCGACCGAAGAAATCCTCAAGGCGATGCGTGCCCAGCCCGACGCGTTCGTCTTCTCCGTCTCGCAGAACGACTGGCACAACTACTGCGAGTGCGACCAGTGCCAGGCGTTGGCCAAGCGGGAGGACTCGCAGATCGCCCCGGTGCTCGCGATGGTCAACCGGGTGGCCGAAGCGGTGGAGAAGGAGTTCCCCGACAGGGCGATCGAGACGTTGGCCTACCAGTGGACGCGCCGGCCGCCGAACACGATGCGGCCGCGCGATAACGTGATCGTCCGGCTCTGCTCGATCGAGTGCTGCTTCTCGCACCCGTTGGCCACGTGCGACGGCGACGCCAACCAGAAGTTCCGCGACGACGTCCGGCGTTGGGCCAAGGTCTCCAACCGGCTCTGGGTCTGGGACTACGTGACCGACTTCCGGCACTACCTCCTGCCCTTCCCCAACCAGCGGGTCCGCAACGACAACATCCGGTTCTTCGTGGCCAACAATGTCCGCGGCATCTTTGAGCAGGACACCTACAACACGCCCCACAGCGATCTGGCCGCGCTCGGCGGGTACCTCACCGCGAAGTTCCTCTGGAACCCCGACTACGACGAGGAGACGGCGATCAGCGAGTTCCTCGCAGGCTACTACGGCAAGGCGGCCCCGCCGATCCGCCGGTACATCGACGCGCTCCACGACCGGGCCGAGCGGGAGAACATTCACGTGAACATCTGGGTCCCGCCCAGCCACCCGCACCTGACCGACGAGCTGCTCGTCGAGGCCGACAAGCTCTGGCAACAGGCCGAAGACGCCGTGGCGGGCGAGCCCGAAGTGCTCCGCCGGGTGCAGCTCTCCCGGATGAGCGTCGACTACGCGATTCTCGAGCGCGCCCGGGCCCAGGCCTCGAAGGGCGAGCGCGACAAGCCGCCGCTCGGACCCCTTGCCGCCCGGCGGTTCGAGCCGTTCACCAAAACGCTCGAGTCCTGCGACCTCACCCGCCTCATGGAATGGCAGGCGGTCGACACGGCCGACTATCGCAAGAAGCTGGCCGAGGCGCTGGGCATTCCACGCTAATCAACCTCAGTCCCCTGGAGCGAGTAGGGTGCGTGAAACGCACCATTTCCTCTACGCCAGGAACTGGTGGCCGACGCGCTCACGTACGTGCGTCTCGCCCGACCAGAATATGGTGCGTTTCACGCACCCTACTTCCTTCTACTTCCTTCTATCGAGTCGTAGGGAATTTCGTCATGCCGCTCGGCCAAGCTGATGTCCGGGCCTTCCTTGCAGATGCCGATGACCGCATCCAGAGGGTCGTAGTCTTCATCAAGCGGGCTGATGGTCAGACGAACTTCAGCCCCCTCAGCAAGTGTCAACGGCCGGCTGGGCTTCAGGACGCCGTTTTCATAGATGGCTTCGACCGTGATGGCCATGATTGATCCTTCCCGCGAATTTGGAAAACTGAGCGCTCAACTAGTATATGCGATCTGACGCGTATCGGCAATTCTGACCGCACGCATGCAACGCGCCACAAAACCCAACCAAGCCGGCCAGTGAGCCACCGCGGCCAAGCACCGCTCCAAGGGGCTCTTCGTCAGACGGGCACGCGAAGCGCGGGAACGATGGGAAATCGCACTTCTTCACGCGTGCTGATTTGCCATCGTAATAGCGTTCTGCCAGTATGTCTTGAAGTCCTCGGTAGCTGATTTCGTCAGGTTCTCCAGTACTCGGAAAATCAACCCCTGTAGATAGAATAAGTCATCTCTGCGGTTGCGACCCAGTTGTCCGTACGTCTTACCGTGATGTACCAAGGGATTACGAACCTCTTGATAGAACTGCCGGAATGTCGCGTATTCGGCCTCGTACCCGGATGGACCTCCGGCAGCCGAAATCGCGACAAACTTCTTGAAATCACCGGAAGTGGACGTTTCGGGTGTCAAGCAGCCGTCCATCGCGAAGAGATTGGTCAGGATCTTGGATTCATCAGACGGTGCCACGAAGGACTGACAGAACATACGGAGCATGCGCCGCAGACGCACGCCCAATGTCGCCGGTCGGTGAGTATTGCAGATCAGCGCATCGACTGGGGATGGTTGGATTGGCCCCTCAAGGTCGAGGCCGCATCCGGGCATCGAGAGGGGGTTGGCTGGTTCATATCTAATCATTCGTCCCTGATTGAGTTCAGTGTCGTGAAAGTAAACCGCAAACATGCTTTTGTCCGGAAGATAGCCTGGTGGCCCCAGAGACATGCGCGGAACATCTAGACGACAATAGTCGAATCGAATCCCATCAAGCGCCGCGTCGGCATGTTCCAATGCCTCTACAATCGCTTTCTGATCGCTTTTTCGGGTTGGACGCCGCAACTGCAGCGACGCGGACTCAAATGGCATTTCCAGTACCGTGTGTTGAAGAAAATCGTTTTCTGCAACACCGGACGGGCCCACAGGTGCTTGCGCAAGATTGTTCTCCTCTGCGCCGTCGCGCAATACAAGGGTTTCCTCTGGGAAGCAAATGCAGGCTATGTCGGACGCGGAACTAACCGCAGCGCGCAGTTGCTTCTGTTCCTTCGCAAGAGGTGTTTTAGGCCGCTCAACGTCGTACTGCGGTGGCGTGAGTGTGAGCTGAGGCAGCTGCAACGTCTCGTACACGTGGAGACGCGGAAGTGGTAGATAAATCCGAAGATGTGCCATTTGCGACCTCGCTTCTCACGGGACCAGGGCAAGGAGGACACACGTAACGGCCCGCGGCACTGGCGTCTCGCCAGTGCTGAGTCGCGGTCGAGCGTATCGGTCAGTCTAGCAGCGGGGCCGACATTTGAGAAGCCCCTGGAGCGTCCTTACCGGTACAAAGCCGCGGCGCACCGTGCGTTGCGTTGGGCTGGCCGACAGGGCTGAAAGGCGTCCGCCCCGATGTTTCGCCGGCGGTCTCGGGCGGGGGCTTTCTTGGACACGGTCACTTCCGCCGCGGCCTCGACTTCGCCACTTATGAGGGGTGCTACCCCCTTCAGATACCGTGAGCGCACTTGCGCTGGGGCCCGAGGGGGAGTGCGCTGGGGTTCCATGGTGAATGCGCTGAGGTTCCAGGGGAGGTGCTACAGGGTCACAGGCCACCTGCGCGCACGGTAGGTACTGAGGAAAACGCCCTTCTTGGACGAGGTCACTCGCGCAAACCCCCGGTACGAAAGCACTTGGAGGTTTCGGCCGAACCAAGAAAAACCGTCCAACAAATGGTTTCGACGCAACGTGTTGTGAGACAGGGACTTAGGGCGTGTCATGGTCGGCTTTGTTGGACACTTGGACGGGCTATTTCGGGGGCTTTCGGGCACTCGGTTGTGGGCCTAACACGGTCGAGCTTACCATGTTAGCGCCGAGCCGCAAGGCGATTTTTGGGCACCCCCGGGTGCTTCCAGTTTCTCGCGCCACGGGAGCCGATTCGGGCGCACGCGGTGGGTGGCGGTCGGGCGCGACGGCCCTGCCTTTGGCGGAGGTGGATCGAAAATGACGGACCGGCATGGTTCGTGGGGAGCGCGACGACCCCGCCAGCGGCAGACCGGAATCAGATATGCGTCGGCCGTCGGGAGACGGGGACGCGAAGCGTCCATCCGTACGTTCCCACGCGAAGCGTGGGAACGATGGAACTACCGGCAACACCGCACTCAACGACTCGCCAACCCCGGCACCAGCGCGGTGGTCGGCTCGCGCATGGTGTTGTCATGCGTGAGGATTTTGGCCTCGGTGACGAAGTAGGTGTGAAAGTCGGCGACCACGAGGTTGTGCAGCTCCTCGGTGCCCGTGGGATGGACCGAGCGGACGGGCGCCGTGCCGTCGACCGTGTGGAGCGGCACGCCCTCTTCCAGGTCTCGGGCGAAGACCCACCCTTTGCCGGTGACCCAGAACGGGTGCCCGCCGCTCGACTGGAGGGACCGGCCGCCGAAGACGATCTTGACCATGCGCACGGGCGGGCGGACCGTGGTGTTCACCACCGGCTTGTAGGCCAGCTCACCCGTCTCGGGGCTCTGCGAGAGGACGAGGTCTCCCACCTGAATCTGCTCGATCGGGCGCGGGCCCGCGTCGCTCCAGACGAGCGTGCCCGCCACGAGGCAGGAGGCCCGAGGCTTCCACTCCGACCAGCTTTCGCCGGGGGGCATGACCCAGGTGCGCCCTTCCTCGTGCCGATACCAGGTGCCGCCGGGGCGTCGGGCGTACGGGACGCCCTGGTGATTCCAGAGCTGGTACCCGTCGGCGCGGGAGAACTTGAGCGTCCCGCCGGAAAACGGGCGGTCGTCGGGCACGAAAACCTCGTTGTACTCGTCCCACCATTTCCACCAGGCCTCCGGCGAGGTTCCCAGCTCCCGGCCGGTGACCAGGGAGAGGACCCGGCAGATACGCCCGTTGCGATCCTCGATCCGTGCGTTGTGCTCGGCGACGGTCGCCTCGGAGACCGGAGCCCGCGCGGTCAGGCGTGGGAAGTCCTCCTCGTGGTCGGGCCCCCAGGCCAGCTCGATGGGCGACTCGATGGGCGTTCTCAGCGCCTCCAACAGCGCGGGGATGTAGCTGAAAAGGTCGCGAGAGTCGAGCCTCCCGGCGGCGGCCTTGCGGGTCTCTTTCGAGCCAGAGAAGACGGCCTGCCGGGCCAGCGCCAGCGAAACCTCCGGCGTAGGCATGCCGGCCAGCACGTCCAGGGTGAGGGATGCGACGAAGCCGCCGTGGGACGCAAAGACGGCCTCCAGGGCCGGGATGGCCTCGGGGTCGTCGATCGCCAGCAAGCGCTCCCGGGCGGTTTGTCGCTGCCGCTTGCTCGCGTGGCTGAGCCCGCGGAGGATGCTCTCGATTCTCGGCTCCCACTTGCGCAGGGCCGCTTGGCGGGCGCCGGGCTCCTGCCGCGGCGCCAGGACATCGTCGGGGAACTCGTCCCGGACCAGGCGGCGGGCCTCCCGGTTCTCGGGATCCAGGTCCAGGGCTCGCCCCAGGTGGCCCCGCGACCGGGCGAGAAGCTCGTGCTCCAAGCACCATTGGGCAAGCGCGAGGTGCCCCGCCGCGGTCTCGCGGGTATCTGCGCGAAGGCGCCGGTAGTCGGACAATCGCTGATCGCCCGCCATGAGATCGGGCAGCTCGTCGAACTTCAACCAGGCGTCGCCGTACTGCACGTACCCGCTGTGCCACCGCGCCGGGCCGTAGTCGGGCATTTGCTTCAAGGCCGACTCGAGCAGCTCGCGGCGATCGGCGTGGTCGCCTTCGATCCCCAGGCGTAGGGCTACTTCGACCATCTCGCCGGCCGTCCGGGGCCGGTCCGGCTCCGTGGCCGACGTTGCCGTCAGCATCAAGCCGGCGATCACCGGCAGGAGAGCTATTCCGCGCAAGGCTGTGAAAGACGGTTCCATCACGCGCTCCTCCCGTTCCGAAGGTGAACCTCACCCATCGCACACACGAGGGTGGCTGCCTCCTCTCCCTGTGCGAGAGCTCCCGCTTGGGATCGGCCGAAGAATAACCTCCGCATCCGCGGAGTAGTAGGCACACGCCGTGTGCCGTAACCGGCGGACGGCACACGGCGTGTGGGCTGCTCAAAACGGCCGTCAATCACTCGCCACATTGTGTCCCGTTTGTGTTCCATCCCCGTACGCCGAAGGCGTTCAACAACACAGCCCAGGGTTGCGCAGCTACCCTGGGTCCCCGGTTCCGACGTCGCCCATCAACCCCGAAGGGGTTGCACAGCGCCCGCTCGAGGGTTGCGCGGGGTGCAACCCCGTTGGGGTTGGGGGGGGACTCGGTGCCCGCCAACCCAGGGTAGCTTCGCAACCCTGGGCTGTGTT
>DATKZH010000044.1:0-32051 GCA_035528065.1 Thermoguttaceae bacterium
TCGACGTTGCGCGCTTACCGCGGCATTGCGAGGAAGCGTTGGTGATCTATCTGGCGACCACCCGATCGCAGGGTCCTGATCTTGGGGGACGCAGGATCAGTCCGGAGACCTGGCGGCGCTTCGACGAATTCGTGCGCACCGAGCGGCGGTTTCGGGAAGACGTTTCCGCGGCTTTCGCTGCGCTTTACCCTGATTTCGGCGATAGCTACTTCTTCTATTACGTGTTCGGCCAGAACAGCCCGCCGATGGAGCAATCGGGACCGTGAAGACTGAAAGACGCGCCATCTACTGGATCCTGCCGGCGATCGTGCTGGTGATCGTATTGGCGGTCCTGGGGTTCCGCGTGTCCGTGATGCGGCGGGGCGCCGGCGTTGACTTCGCGGCAGCCGTTGCCGTGAATCGGCCCCCGCACATACGGCCCGACTACACGGACGCGGTCATCCCGCCAAACATCGCGCCGCTCAATTTCCTCGTGGAGGAGCCGGGGACGGACTACGCGGTGCGAGTCCGCTCGGCGCAGGGCGAGGCGATCGACGTCGTGAGCCGGACCCCGAAGATCGTGATCCCCCTGTCGCGATGGCATCAGTTGCTCAGTGCCAATCGGGGTGGCAAGCTGTATTTCGACGTCTACGTCCACCGCGCGGACGGGCAGTGGACGCGGTTTGAACCGATCCGGAACACGATTGCCGACGCGGACATCGACGGCTACCTGTTCTATCGGCTCATCAAACCGCTTTACACCATCTACATGAATATGGCCACCTGTCAGCGGGAACTGCGGACCTTTGAGGAATCGGTCGTCGTGAACAACCGGTCGTTCCAGGGCGGCTGTGCCAACTGCCACACCTTCGCACCCAACCATCCCGACCAAATGATCCTGCACTCCCGCGGCTCCGGGGACACGTCCTACTGGAGCGGGATGGTCGTGGTCCGGCACGGCAAGGTCAGCAAAGTCGACACCCGAGCGCTCGCCCGCGCTGCCGGCTCCGACCGCGAGCCTATCAAGGAATTGCTGGCCGGGCAGACGAGCTGGCATCCCAACGGGCGCGTGGCTGCGTTCGCGGCAATGAGGGTCGAGCAGTTCTTCCACGCGGTCGGCCATACTCGCGACGCTTATGACGGCGAGTCGGACCTGGCCCTCTACGATGCCGATTCGAACACCGTGACCACGACGCCGAGCATCTCCAACCCGGACCGCCTCGAAACGTCTCCCACGTGGTCGCCGGACGGCCGATATCTGTATTTCAGTAGTCGCGACCGGTTGCCGTTGCAGTATTACACGCATATCCGCTGTGACCTGATGCGGATCCGATACGAGGCGGACTCCGGGCGCTGGGGCGAGGTGGAGCCCGTGCTCTTGGCCAAGGATACGGGGCTGAGCATCACGCAGCCGAGGATCTCGCCTGACGGGCGCTGGCTGTTGTGCTGCATGTCGCCCTACAGCAGCTTCCCAGCCTTCCAGGCCTCAAGTGACTTGTACCTCCTCGATTTGGAGACCCGGGAGTACCACCGGCTGGCCGCCAACAGCCCACGCAGCGAGTCCTGGCATTGCTGGTCCAGCAATAGTCGCTGGATCGCGTTCACCAGCAAGCGGCGTGACGGGGTGTTTGCCCGGATCTACTTCAGCTACGTCGACGAAGCGGGCCGCGCCCACAAGCCGGTGCTCCTCCCGCAGAAGGACCCCTCATTTTACGACCGGTTCATCAAGACGTACAACATCCCCGAGCTAGCCCGCGCGCCGGCGCCGGCAACGTGTCGCGCGCTCGCCCGGGTGATTCGGTCCCCCGGTCCCGCCGGCGTCGCCCAACGCGATGCCGGGCCCGGCATGCAGGGCCGGGAGGTGCCGTAGCTACCGCCGAATGGCAACAAGCGGACCATGACTCGTTGCCTATTCACAGCCTCCTCACAACGTCCTGCCCTCCAGCCGCTTCTCTCTCGAAACAACAAGCCCCCAAGCCCGGATAACGCCAACCCCGATGAACAATCCGGGCCAGCCATCTCGGGCGATCAGTCCTCCAACGGGAGGTTTCGAGCCGGTCCGAGCAGGCCGGGGCCGCGCGGCACGAGAATGGCCACCAGGCGGCCCGCGGAGTCCACAGCGGCGATCTCTGGGGACTCGGTCGCGGGGGCTTGCCTGGGGATCGCTTGGCCGACCCGGACTCGGTCGATCTCTTCGGCGGTCAACGCAATCCGGGGCAAGAGATCGACTGCCCGCGACGGGGGCAAGAGATGCTCGGTCCAGCCCTCGCGGGTCAACTGCCGCGGATCGACGGCGTCGTCGATCCCAAACGAACCGATCGCGGTCCGCACGAGCCCCGACATCACCGCGCCCGTCGAGAGCGATTCGGCCAGATCACGTCCCAGCGAGCGGACGTAAGTCCCCGAGCCGCACTCAATTCGCAACTGCAGCTCCGGATAGTCGTACGCGACCACCTCGAGCCGATACACCACCACAGAGCGGGGCTTCAGCTCCACCTGCCGGCCTTCCCGTGCCAACGCGTACGCCCGCTTTCCTTCCACCTTGAGTGCGGAATAGGCGGGCGGACGCTGCTGGATTCGGCCCGTCAACGCCTCGGCTTGGGCAGCGATCTGATCCGCCGACGGCACCGGCGGGTCTTCCAGCTCCGTTACGTCGCCCTGGACGTCCTCCGTGGGGCTTTGCCGGCCCAGCAGAAAGGTGCCCAGATACGACTTGGGCATCCTTTGGACATATTCGATCAGTCGAGTGGCCGGCCCCACGCACACGACCAGGACGCCGGACGCCAGCGGATCGAGCGTGCCCGCATGTCCGCACTTGGCCCCCCGGGCTAGTCGCTGGACGAGATCGACCACGCGGCGCGACGTGATCCCGGCCGGCTTGTTGAGATTCAGCACTCCGTGGAGGGTCCTCATCCAGGAACTCTTACCGGGCAGAGGGAATCCAAGTCAACAGGGAGACGGTAGTGAGGCACGAATACGCGCCGGGAGGGCAATGCGGTCGGAGGCAAAGATCCGCCGCAAGCATTCGTCCGACCCGTCCACGACGCCCCGTTTTCGCGCTCCCGCGTGGGAACGAGCCGGCCGGACGCTTCGCGTCCGTGTACCCGAAGCCGTTACGGTGCAACAGGTTCTGCGCCCCTGAGGCCGCAGAGCGCCCGCGGGCGGCGTCAGGACGCGGAGCGTCGTGGCCCCCGACCAGAATACCTGGTCCGCGGCGAACGACCCATCACCCTTTCGGGTTATTGGTGGCCCAGGCGCGGGAAGGTTAGGATAGGGAAGATGCCTGGAGCGCGAGGAGGATGAGGTGGACCTGACAACTCTCGGACCCTATCGGATCATGGGCATGCTCGGCCATGGGGGCATGGGAGCCGTGTATCGGGCCGTCGATGAGGAGACCGACGAGCCCGCGGCCGTCAAGATCCTCTCCGCCTCGATGTCCAAGCACGTCGACTTTCGGCACCGCTTCGAGGCCGAGATCGAGACCCTCAAGAAGCTCCGCCACCCGAACATCGTCCGCCTGTTCGGGTTTGGCGAACAAGACGGGCTGTTGTTCTACGCCATGGAACTGGTTGACGGCAGCAGTCTGGAGCAGGAGTTGCAGCGCGGGCGGCTGTTCACCTGGCGGGAAGCGGCCCAGATCGGGGTAGAAACGTGCCGGGCGCTGCGGCACGCCCATGACCGGGGCGTGATTCACCGCGACATCAAGCCGGCCAACTTGCTGATGACCGGCGACGGGCACGTCAAGCTTTCGGACTTCGGGATTGCCCGGCTTTTCGGCACCCCGGGGCTGACCGCCGCAGGCAACGTGCTGGGCACCGTGGAGTTCATGGCCCCGGAGCAGGCCGACGGCCGGCCCGTCGGTCCCCGAACCGACTTGTACAGCCTGGGGGCCGTGTTCTTCACCCTGCTAACCGGAGCCCCCCCGTTTCGAGGTTCGACGCCTCTGAAGGTGCTCGAGAAGCAGCGTTCTGCCAGGCCGGAGCTGGTCCGCCGGTACGCGCCGGCCGTGCCGTCCGAGTTGGAGAGCATCATCGACGAGCTGCTCGAGAAAGACCCGCAGGACCGGATCGCCAACGCCTCGTTGCTCTTGCGATGCCTGAAGGCGATGCTCCACGCGCTGGCTCACGTGCCCGACGAGAGGGAGCGCGATCTGAGTCGAACCGTGGTCGACAGTCTCGATCTGGGGAGCGGGTCGGGAGCTTCCGCGGCCCGGGCGCCGGAGTGTCGGGATCAGCCGAAGACCTCGGACGAGATCCCGGCCTTGCCCCCCACCTCCGACGGCCCGCCCGTCGACGCGGATGAAATGGCCGAGACCAGGGCGACCTCGGCCTTTGAAGCCTATGTGGCGGCTGGCGCTCCCCGCGGCGACGTGTCCGCGATCCCGGTTGCCAGGGAACCGACGGAGGTGGTGGAAGAGCAGAAGCCCGCCGACCACTTCACCCCGATCGCCGAGGAGGAGCTCGACCAGACGGAGGCGGAAGACCAACTCCCGAGGCCGCTCATCTCCCTGCAGACCTGGGTGTTGGCGGCTGCCCTGATCGTGCTCGGCCTGACGGCGTGGTATTTGCTCCGCCCCCTCTCCGAAAAGAAGCTCTACGAGCGGATCGACCGCCTCACTGCCGACCAGAAGATCTCCTCCCTGGTGGAGGCCGAGCCCGACATTCAGGAATTCCTGGGACGGTTCCCCCATCACCCCCAATCCGAGGCGTTGCGGGAGTATCAGAGGAGAATCGATCTCTACCGACTGGAGCGCGACATCCAACCGATCTTCAAAGGGCTCCTCGGCGATAACGACGGGGAGGACGCGGCTCGGGAAGGCGTGCGTCTGATCGACCGGGCCTTCGTCGAGGCAACCCGGCTCAGCCGCGACGATCCGGAGCGAGCGATCGAGATACTCGAGGCCATCCTGGATCTCTACCGAGACAAGGCCCAATCGCCACCCATCGGGATGCGCCTGGAAATGGTCGAGCACCGGGTAGGGAAGCTCCAAAAGCAACTCGAAACGTGGCGCGAAGAGGACCTGAGATGGCTGATGGCGCGGCTCAAAACGGCCGATGACCTGGGCCGAAGCGAATCGGCGGCGGAGAGGCAAAAAGCCAACAGGATACGCCGCGGCGTGATTGCGTTGTGCGGCGACAAGCTCTGGGCCCAAGAGGCGGTCCGGCAGGCCCGAAAGGCACTGGCCGCGGAGGGCGATTCCTCGTGATCCATGACCCGTCGCTCCCCTGGGCGTTGCCAGGTCCCCTCTCACCGTCCGCGCCAGAATCGTTCCCTTTGTCCCCGAGCAGAACAAGGATCCCTTACCGAACGGAGACAACGCCAAGATGTGTGACCAGCGCCCTGACCTCTGCCCCGGTTTTCCCACCACCCGACTCAGGCGGCTCCGCTACCATCCCGCGGTGCGGAGCCTGGTCCGCGAGACGCGTATCTCGCCGGCCAACCTGATCCTGCCGCTGTTCGTCCGCCCGGGCAAAAACACCCGGCAGGAGATCTCCGCGATGCCGGGTCACTGCCAACTGTCGCTCGACCTGCTGGCCGAAGAGGTCCACCAAGCGGCCGAGCTGGGGCTGGGCGGCGTCATCCTGTTCGGCATTCCGGCCGAGAAGGACGCCGTGGGAAGCGACTCGATGAGCCGTTCCGGGATCATCCCCCAGGCAGTCCGCATCGCCAAAGAGGCGGCGCCGGAACTGCTCGTGGTGACCGACGTCTGCTTCTGCGAATATACCGACCACGGGCACTGCGGCCCGATCACCGACGCCACGGGCCGCGTCGACGTGGACAACGACGCCACGCTCACCATGCTGGGCCACCAGGCCGTGGCGCACGCCCGGGCCGGTGCCGACGTGGTCGCCCCCAGCGGAATGATCGACGGCATGGTCGGCGCGATCCGCGGACGGCTCGACGCGGCCGGGCTGACCCACGTGCCGATCATGAGCTACGCGGCCAAGTACGCCAGCGCCTTCTACGGCCCGTTCCGCGAGGCGGCCGAGAGCGCGCCCCAGTTCGGCGACCGCCGCAGCTACCAGATGGACCCCGCCGCGGCAGCCGGCCAAGCGATTCGCGAAGTAGAGCTCGACCTGGCCGAAGGGGCCGACGTCGTGATGGTCAAGCCCGCGCTGGCGTACCTCGACGTCATCCGCCAGGTCCACGACCGGTTCCCCGGCGTGCCGCTTGCCGCCTACAACGTCTCCGGCGAGTTCAGCATGGTCAAGGCCGCCGCCGCGCAAGGCTGGATCGACGAACGGTCCGTCGCCCTGGAGTGTCTCACCGCCATCCGTCGCGCCGGGGCCGGCATCATCCTCACCTACTGGGCCAAGGACGTGGCCCGGTGGTTGGCGTAGTTCTTTCCGGTTCATCCGACTAAAGCGTACTTCGGTCCTTTTCTGCGGGAGTACCGGTGCCTCTTCCCTGTTCACTGATTTGCCGAAGTCCAGACTGCACTTGGGGTTACGGCCACCCCGCAATAGAGAAGAGGCACCGGTACTTGTGCGATCTGGTTTTCAGGTACGCCAATCTCGGATGAACCAAAAATAACGCCACGCCCCCAGGCCGACGCCTCCTCCGCTCGGGCAAGACCCCATGGACAGGCCGGACGCTTACGCGGGCGGCGAGGCCCGGTCTCGCCCCGCGCCGTCTACTTCGGCTCGACGTCGAGCGGCCGGCCCGGCTGCCAGTCGAAGCGGAGGTCGCCTTCTTCGAGCCGGCCGGGCTCGCGCACGCCGGAGCCCTTCTGCTTGGTCGACGAGTCGCCCAGCTCGTCACGCATTCGGTCGGCGAGCTTTTGGATCTTGGCTACCACGTCGGGGTGCTCGCCGGCGACGTCGGTCGTCTCGGCGACGTCGTTTTCCAGGTCGAACAGGGCCAGGCCGATCTCGGCCTGCTCGTAGGGGACGGGCGTGCCGCCGGTGCCGCCGGGCCGGCCGGCCAGGGTGCGATACTTGTGCGGGAAGTGCAGCTTCCACTTGCCCATCCGCACCGCCTGAAGCTGCGTGGCGTAGTAGAAGAAGTACGCCTCCTGGGGGCTTTTGGCCCCGGGCTCGCCGGAAACGAGCGGCCAGATGTTCTTGCCGTCGATCGTGTGGTCGGGCAGCTTCGCCCCGACCAGGTGGGCGATGGTGGGGAGGACGTCGATGGTCATGGCCGGCTCGTGGCAGACGGTGCCGGCGGGGATCGTGCCCGGCCACCACATCACGGTCGGTTCGCGGCAGCCGCCGTCGAACATCGTGCCCTTGCCCTCGCGCAGGGGCGAGGCGGAGCCGGCGTGGTCGCCGTAGCTGAGCCAGGGGCCGTTGTCGGCGGTGAAGATCACCATCGTGTTCTTGTCGAGCTTGTGTTTGCGGAGGGTGTCGAGGATCTGGCCCACCGACCAGTCGATCTCCGCGACCACGTCGCCGAACAGCCCCCGCTCGGTCTTGCCGCGGAACTTGTCCGACACGTAGAGCGGCACGTGCACCATCGAGTGGGGCAGGTAGACCAGAAACGGCCGGTCCTTGTTCTTCTCGATGAACCCGACCGCCCGCTCCGTGTACATCGTCGTGAGCTGGTTCTGGTCTTCACCGGTCATCTGCGCGTCGATCACCCGGGTGCCTTCGATCAGCGGCAGGTCGGGAAAGCGGTCGCCGGCCGTGGGGTGAAACGGCCACATGTCGTTCGAGTAGGGCAGGCCCAGGTAGTCGTCGAACCCGTTGTTGGTGGGGAGGAACTTGGGATGATGGCCCAGGTGCCACTTGCCGTAGCAGGCGGCGGCGTATCCCTTCTGCTTGACCACCTCGGCCAGCGTCATCTCGCCCGCGCCGATCCCGTGGTTGGTCCGGTGGGTCAACGCCCCGAGGATGCCCACGCGGACGTTGTAGCAGCCGGTCATCATCCCTGCCCGCGAGGCCGAGCAGACCGCCTGGGTGACGTAGAAGTCGGTGAACACCCGTCCCTCCTGGGCCATCCGATCGAGATTGGGCGTCTCGTAGCCCTTGGCCCCGAACGGGCCGATGTCGGCGTAGCCCATGTCGTCGATAAAGACGATCACGAAGTTGGGCAGGCGCTCGGCGGCACCGCCCGACAGAGGCAGGCCCAGCGCCAGCGCAACCATCAGTCCAATCAGTGCGAGTCGACGAATCATATTTGGCCTCCACGATGCTTGGACCAGCGGTTCCGGACACCGCGCGGGACCCAGGCGGGTCCACAACCACCGACCGCGGCGTCGAGTTGGCGGGAAAGTCCGGCGCGGAACCCAGGTCCCGGCCCCGTTTCCGGCTCTGAGTATAGCCGATGAGTGCCCGCGAAACAGCCCTCCAGGGATGCATCTTGTGATCAAGAGCACCAGTTACGCCGACCGTCGCAGGCCGCAGTCCCCTGCCGTTCGTTAAGTCTCCGGAAAACCTCCTCCCGTCTCTTGAAGTGGCGGGATTCCGCCGCTAACCTGGAAACAGCGGGTCTTGTTCACAGCCATGGGGTCCCGGCACTATGGGCACGGCGACCCTGGCGTGTATCGTTCCGCCTTGGGGTGCTTTTCCATGTCCGCTGAAGAGAGCACGTCCGGGGTCGATCTGGTGCGTCGGCTGCGGGAGGGCGATTCCCGGGCGGCCGAAGAGCTTTATGCCCGGTACGTGCGCCAACTGGTGCGACTGGCCGAGCGACAGCTAGGCGGCAGGCTGGCCGCACGCTTCGATGCCGAGGACGTGGTCCAGTCGGCGTTCCGATCCTTCTTCAGGCGTGATGCTCGGGGGGATTTCGAAGTCGGCAGTTCTCTGGAGCTGTGGCGTCTGTTGGTCAAGATCACGGTCAACAAGACCCGAGCCAAGGCACGCCATCACACCACGAGGGGACGCGACGTGGCCGCCGAAGCACCGGCGGGTGAGGCCCTCGTCGCGGAGGCCCTGGCACGGGGGCCCGGCCCGGATGACGCGGCTGCGTTCGTTGACCAGGTCGCCGCTCTGCTCCGCGGGTTACCCGAACCGTACGGCCAAATCCTCGATATGCGGCTGACAGGGCATTCGGTGGCTGAGATCGCGAACACCCTGAAAGTCTCCCGTCAGACGGTTTACCGGGTGATGGACTTGCTGCGGCAACGGCTCCAGAAGGAGGCGGCCGCGCCGAGCGGTTGACGAAAACCCACGTAGCGGTGTGACAAATCGGCCTGGCAGCGCACTTAAGGATACGGGAGCCGCGTTTTTGGGGGCGGCATGTCGGGAGGAGCGGTGATGGCTGGTCGCCAGGCGAACCTCTTAACGCTTTCTGACCAGCAGCGGGACGAGTTGGAGTCCTGGTTGCTCGAGTTCGATCGCTCGTGGACCGACGACCGGCTTGCGCTCTGGGTGCGCCAGCTCCCCCCGCCGGGGCGCCCGCTTCGAGCACCAACCCTCCTCGAGATGGTCAAGATCGACATGGAGCGGCAGTGGGTCCGTGGGCGTCGGGTGACCGTCGAGACGTACTTGGAGACCTATCCCGAGCTGGGCACCGCGGAGACGGTGCCCCGCGATTTGATCCAGGCGGAGTACGAGGTCCGACAGCAGTGCGGGGCTTCCACCGACATCGCCCAGTTTGCCCAACGGTTCTCTTTGCCGCCTGAAGAGGTTCGACGGCTGATCGAAGAGGGCCGCGGGATCGTCAGCAGCTCAGCGCTCCATGGCAAGGACGCGGAGACGCAGAATGATCCGCCTGTCGCCTCGACTCCGTCCCTGGCTGAACCCACCACACGGGCGGCACGGTTGCCCGAGCGCTTCGGGCGGTACCGAGTGCTGAGGAAACTGGGCGAAGGCGGGATGGGTTCGGTCTATCTGGCGCACGACACGCAGCTCGAGCGGCGGGTGGCGTTGAAGGTTCCGCAGTTTCAGCCCCGAGACGGCCCGGAAGTCCTGGAGCGGTTTCATCGCGAGGCCCGTGCCGCTGCGACCCTGGAACACCCCAACCTCTGCCCGGTCTACGACGTGGGCGAAATCGACGGCATCCATTACCTGGCGATGGCGTACGTGGAGGGCAAGCCGCTTTCGGAGTACGTCAGCAGCGGCAGGCCGGCGGACCAGCGCAAGGTAGCCGCCGTGGTTCGCAAGCTGGCTTTGGCGCTGGAGGAAGCCCATCGCAAGGGCGTGATCCATCGCGACCTCAAGCCGTCGAACATCATGATCAACGAGCGGCGCGAGCCGGTCATCTTGGACTTCGGCCTGGCACGGCGGACCGTGAAGCAGGATACGCGCCTGACCCAAACCGGAGCGTTCCTCGGCACGCCGGCATACATGTCGCCCGAACAGGCACGCGGCGAAGTGGAATCAATGGGCCCCGCGTGCGATATCTATAGCCTGGGCGTAATTCTGTACGAGCTGCTGACCGGAAGCCCTCCGTTTGCCGGTCCCCTGGCTGCGGTGTTGGGCCAGATCCTGTATCGCGAGCCGCCGCGTCCTTCGCAGTTGCGGCCCGACCTGGACCCCGCCCTGGAAACGATCTGCCTGAAGGCCATGGCGAAACAACCGGAGCACCGATATACCAGCATGAAGGAACTGGCCGCGGCCTTGGCGAGCTACCTCAAATCCGCCAAGCACGCGGCCGGGATGAGCATGCCTTCGGGTACGGCGCCGGTCTCGCAATTGGTGGAACGCCAGTTCGCTTCCCCTGACGACGAGAGCCCGCTTGTGCCGTGGTTCAGTCAGATAGCGACGCACCCGCCGCTGCGTCCCCAACGGTCCAAGCGCGCGACGCGCGTGGGGGGTCGTCTTCGCCGGGTACCCCCACTCACGTACGTTCTGACTGGTTGCGCGGTTGCAGCCGTCCTGTTGAGCGTTGTCGTATCCATAGTCACCGACCGTGGCACCGTCCAGATTCGGACGCTCGTCGAGGACGTCAACGTATCGATCTCACAGGGCGGGCGGGAAATCACGATACTCGACGGCAAGCTGAACAAAGAGGTCAGTCTTCGCTCAGGTCAGTACGAGGCCGACATCGATGGAGGCCCCGGTGATTTGCGTCTGTCCGCCGACAGTTTCGTGCTCAAGCGCGGCGGTCGAGTGATCGTGGAGGTGAAGAGACTGCCCCGACCCGTCCCGTCCGGACGCCGTGAGCCCGGCGACGTGCGCCGGCCGACTCCCCCTCCGGCCAAAACCGAAACGGTCGTCGAATTGGAGCCTCCCGACCGCGCGCCGTCCGTGCCAAATCGCTTAGAATCCGTCGCGCAGCCAAGGGAGCCTGCGGATCAGAAGCCCAGCCGTAGCGAGGCCGATCATACGGTCGATGCGACTGTCCCCGAGCCGCCTCATCCGGTTTCCCGACTCCTGTACGAGGAGGCTTTCCGAGGCGCGAGCCGCTCGCTTCCCGACGGATGGCGAATCGCCCGCGGTCGATGGACCGTCCGGGACGACGCGTTGGACGTCACGATGGGGGAGCCCTACAGTCCAGGCTTCGCCTTTGCCCCTCCGGCAGCGTGGCGCGATTATGCGGTCGAAGTCGAAATGCGCGTCGATCAAGCAGGGGGAGGTTTGGTCTTCCGGCACGACGAGCAGGACCGGTTCTATGCCTTCCTCATCCAGCACGAGGAATCCGGAGCGGGGTATCGCAGTTTTCCCATGATGCGATTCGCGAAATACGCCCCGGTCGACGACAAGCGGATCGCTCGCACCGGAGTGTACAAAGGTCCGGCACTGGCTCAACAAGAGCACGACTTCCCCCGACGCGAGTATCGGCAGATCCGCGTGGAGGTCGCCTCGGGCAAGATGCGGGCCTATATCGATGGGGAGCTGGCCCTCGGCGCGGAAGACGAGGCCGACGTGCTCACCAGCGGCTCCGTGGGATTCATCGCCACCGACGCCTCTTTCAAGCCCGGCATCGCGTTCTTCCGCAACCTGCGCGTGCAAGAATTGGCCACGCCGCAACTCGGCTCAGAACCCGAACCATCCGAAGCAACGGAACTCGTAGCTGCCTGGGAGTTCGACGAAGGTCACGGTACGCGCGTGAACGACTCCTCCGGAAACGAGAATCACGCCACGCTGGAGGGCGATACACGCTGGGGTGAGGGTTACTCCGGAAAGGCCGCTGTCCTGAACGGTCGCGATGCCTTCGCCAGCGTATCGGACCATCCCTCCCAAGCAGGGATGAAGCAACTGACCATCCGCGCGCGATTCCAGTTGCACTCATACCCCAAGTCCTTGACGGCGATGGTGAGGAAATGGGGGCCGATGTACAACGCCGCCGGCCCTCAGGATGATTCTTTCATCCTGGGGATTGAACCTTCCGGGATCCTGCTCTTGCAGACGCAGAACGGAGAAGACTTGGGCTGGTGGAGTGCACGTACGAAGCCTCTCCCACTGGATCAATGGGTGGAAATCATTGCCACCTATGACAGACTTCGCAACACAATCTGGACCCGCGTCGACGAGGGGGCGTGGACCAAATATGAGGGGTTCGAAATGCCCTCCCAGGTCCGGGGATTTGCCATCCGTGATACCCCCGAGCCGATCGAGATGGGACGGGATCCCCAGGGCCTCGTGTTCTTGCATGCCACCATCGATTCGGTTAGGATCACCGCTGAACGGTGAAAGGTCAAAGACGGCCGATGACGATGGTTGCACGGACGCGTCGCCGCCACGCCGAGACGTGTCCTGGGCCCGTCGGCGGCCCCAAGTACCGTCGACCGGCCGGCAGGTAGCGAGCGCCTTTGCAGCGCGGCTCGGCAGCAGGCAGACTATCGGCGTCAACCGGTTTTCCGCGCAAAAGGCGTTTCTCCGCGGAACAGTGCCCGTTTTCCGCAAAGCAGGGCACCCGCTGCCGAGCGCTGACCGCTGACTTCTCAGCGCCGAGATGCTTCACTTGCCGGGGTCTTGCGTACACGGCCTGTCGGCGCTTGGTGGTTTGAGGAGTAACGTTCGATCCATCCCTCCAGGAGACAAGTTGATGAGAATCGCGAAGTGTACGTTGGCAGTCCCGATCGTGGTGTGGACAGGCCTTTTCGCTTCCGCCAGCCTTGCACAACAAGGCAGCCCACGATCCGCGACCATCGACCCCGCCATCTCGTCCGCGGTCACCGTGCTCCCCAACGTGGTGTACGGCTCGCCGGGCGGGCGCGATCTGCACCTGGACGTGTACCTGCGCAAAGAGCTGCCGAAGGGGCCGCGCCCGGCGATCGTCTTCATCCACGGCGGCTCGTGGAAGAGCGGCAACAAGACGCAGTTCCGGCGCCAGGCCGCATGGCTGGCCGACCGGCTGGACGTCTTCGGGGCGTGCATCGAGTACCGGCTCAGCGGGGAGGCCCAGTTCCCGGCGGCGTTGGAGGACGCCAAGTGCGCGGTCCGCTGGGTGCGGTCGGTGGCCGAAAAGTATCGCATCGATCCGAAACGGATCGGCGTCTGCGGCGGCTCGGCCGGCGGGCACCTCTCGGCGATGATGGCCGTCACCAGCGGGATCGAGAAATACGAGGGCAACGGCGGCCATGGCGACTTCCCGAGCGACGTTCGTCTGGCGATCCTCTACAACGGCGAGTTCGACATGTGGGACCTGGTCGAAAAGAAGAGCCTCATCGACGCGATGAAGGTCTTCTTCGGCGGCACGCACGAGGAGGTGCCCGAGCGCTACGACGAGAACTCGCCGATCAAGCGGCTGACCAAGGACACCCCACCGATGCTCTTCCTGCACGGCGACGAGGACCGCTGCGTCTCCCACGAGCAGGCCCTGGCCATGGTGCGACGAATGAAGGAGCTGGGCGTGCCGGCCGAAGCGGAGATCTACCCGGGCAAGTCCCACGCCTGGTTCAACAACGACCCCGACTGGAAGATCACCATCCAGCGCGTCGAGCCGTTCCTGGTCAAGCACTTCGGGCTGGAGTGACCGCCGTCACTTGACGTACCCCGTCTCTACCCGGTCGTAGCCCCAGCTCGGCTCCTGCGGCGGGTACGCCCGGGGCGGCGTGCGCGCGGTCTTCAGGTAGTCTTCGATCTTCTGAACGATCTCCGGTTGCTCGTCGGCGACGTTGTGCTCTTCGGAGACGTCCTTTTCCAGATCGTAGAGCTCCAGGGGGAGCTTGGGCTTGGGGCGAACGGCCTTCCATCGGCCCATGCGCACGGCTTGCGACCAGGCCGGGGCGCCCGCATCGCCGCGCTGCGGGATCGTCTCCCAATAGAGGAACCGGTCTGGCTCGGGCTGCTCTTGGCCCAGGAGTCGCCGCGCGAGCGAGATGCCGTCGATGCCCGAGGGGGCTTTGGCGCCGGCCAGCTCGGCCAGCGTGGGCATCACGTCCCAGAAGGCCCAGACGAAGTCGTCGACCGCGCCCGCGCGAACCTTTCCGGGCCAGCGGACGATCATCGGCACGCGGATGCCCCCCTCGTAAAACTCGCCCTTGCCGCCGCGGAGCGGGCCGTTCGCGCCGAAGAAGTCCGGCTCGTCGGGCGGCCCCAGCCGGTAGCCGCCGTTGTCGCTGGTGAAGAAGACGATCGTGTCCCGGTCGAGCCCCAATTCCGCGACCAGGGCGAGGAGGCGGCCGACGTCGCGGTCCATGCGGGTGATCATCGCCGCCAGCGCGGCCCGGGGCTGCGGCTGGTCGGCGTTGTGCCGTCGCCGGTCGACGAAAGGCACCGGCTCGGGGAACTTGCCCTGGTACTCGGCGAGCGAATCCTCCGGCACCAGCAGCTCGAAGTGCGGGATGGTGAACGGGACGTAAAGAAAGAACGGCCCCTGCTTGTGGCGGCGGAGGAAGCCCAGCGCTTCCTCGGCAATCAAATCGTGCGTGTACTGCCCTTGCCGCTGGCCCACGTTCTCCGAGAGCACGTGCCGCCGGTCGTTGCGCCAGAGGAACCAGGGGTAGTAGAAGTGGGCGTGGACCTGGTGGAGATACCCGTAGAACTCGTCGAACCCCTGCTTATAGGGAACGCCGGTCGTGTCGTGATCGCCCAGTCCCCATTTGCCGAAGATGCCGGTGGCGTAGCCCGCCTCTTGGAGGACCTCGGCGACCGTCACGTCTTCGGGCAGGAGGGGCGCGCCCCCGCCGTTGACGCGGACGGACGTATGGCCGCTGTGACGGCCGGTCATCAGCACGCTCCGCGACGGGGCGCACACGCAGTGGCCCGCGTAGCACTGCGTGAACCGCGTCCCCTCGGCGGCCATGCGATCGAGGTGCGGCGTGCGGATCTTCGTCTGCCCGTAGCAGCCCAGATGGCCGTAACCGAGGTCGTCGGCCATGATGAAGATGATGTTGGGGCGAGGGGCCCTCTCGCTTGCTTGCGAGGGGGCGATCGGGGCGAGCAAAGCGGAGGTCAGGCCGATGGCGGCGAATACGGCTCGGATCACGGCATTTCTCCTCGGTTCGGTGTTATCCTTCTTGCGCTAGCGTCCCGTCGACTGGTTCACCCAGCGCGTGGTTTCTTCGTTCGCCTTGCGGACCGCCTCGACCAGCGTCAAATCGATTTCGTTCTGCCGGTTCCGCAAGCCGCGGCGGCGCGCGGTGTTTTCCAGGTACGCGCCGCAAAGGTGCCAGCCCACGCAGCACGGGGTCTCGCGGAGGGCGCGAATCATCCGCTCGTAGTTGGGGGCGTACTTCGAGGAGGGAACGCCCGGCCTGGCCCCGGGCACGCTGGCGTCGGCCAGAAGGATCGGCAGCCCGGTCAGCTCGTGCCAACGTTCGAAGTCGGGGCAGATACGGTCCGGCGTGGCGAAGTACTGGAAGCTCAGCACGTCGATGTTCGGCTGGGCGGCTCGGAGGACTTCTTCCGGAACCGGCTGCTTCGCCTCGTAGCGATCCCCGAGGATCAAGTGGTGCGGGTCGTAGCGGCGGATCGCGTCGTGGGTGACCTGGTAGTAGCGGCCGGCGAGCTCGAGCAGTCTCCGCCGGCCCGACTCCGTTTTCAATAGCTCGGGGTCGAACAAGGGGCCTTTCCACTCGTTCTCGGGACGCGTGTGCACCCAGGTCGGACAGTCGATGTAGAAGTAGCCGATCAGCTTGGGGTCGTCGGCAAACTGTGCACACTCCGCCCGGGCGACGTAATCGCACCATTGCTCGAATCCGTCGCTGAAGAAATCGGGGTGCCGCGTCTCCGCCTCCCACTGATGGAAATCGGCAAACGGGAGCATGTGGCAGTACGGCATCTCCAGCCACTGGTATTCGTCGTAGGTGAAATTGCGGGAGTGCCGGTGGTTGGTCGGCGTGCGCGTGACGACCTCCTGGGCCCAGCCGAGCGTGTTGAACCCCCACGAGAGCAGATCCCTACGCACGGCCTCCTTGAGCCACCGCTCCATGCTCCCGCCGTAGACCTCCCGCCAGACGTGGACGTTGTCCGGATATCGCAACGTCGCCGGATCGACGTGATTCATCCCGATGGAGAAGAACGGATCTCCTTCGGGCGCAACGAACCACCAGTGCCCGTTGCGCTGGCCGACGGTGAAGAAGCCGGCCGGCGCCGGGTCCGCGCCGGGTCCCTTCTCCGATCCGCCGGAGGATGCCGCCAGCACCCCGGCAAGCCCCATGCCGGTCGCGCCTCGCACGGTCCGTCTCAACATCTCGCGCCGGGACAGTCTGCTCATGGATGCTGCTCCTATCGCCTTGGCGGTTGTGGTCGGCGAGCCTTCCGGTAGAATAGCCCCGTTCGATGGGAACTCAACCCGACCAACGGTGGGTGCCGCCGCCGGATGGCAATGCGGAAACGAAAATGGGAGCTCGATCGTGAAGCGTCGACAGTTCTTCCAGGTTGCCGCGGCGGGTACGGCGGCGTGTGTCGCAGGGCAGGCTTCCAAGCCGCAGGTCGTCGCACAGATGGCTGCGGAAGCGGCAAACGGAAGTCCACAGGACGACGCGAAGCCGCCGGCCGAGGGCCTGCCTCAGATCACCTACCGCCGCACGGTGCCCGTCCGCTATGAGGCCGACGTGGCCGTGATCGGCGGCGGCATCGCGGGCGTGTCGGCGGCGTGTGCGGCGGCGCGGTCCGGGGCGAAGGTCGTGCTGGTCGAGCGGTTCGCCGTGACCGGCGGCAACTCGACCACCGGCGGCGTGGCGGCCTTCTGCGGCGAGACGGCCGGGCAGGGTGAAGTCTTCGACGCCATCATCGCCGGCCTGGACGAGTGGGGGGCGATCGTGCCGTATAACCCCTATCCCAAACAGTCGGCCCGCGTCTTCGATCACGAAGTCCTGGCCATCGTGCTCCAGGAGCTGCTGCTGGAGCGCAAGGTCAAGCTCCTGTTGCACACGCGGTTCGTCGACGTGGCCGTCTCGGGCGGGCGGATCACGGAGTGCATCGTCTGCGGGCATTCCGGGCCCGAGGCGCTGCGGGCCAGGCAGTTCATCGACGCGACCGGCGAGGCCGACGTCGCCCGGGCCGCGGGATTCGAGACGATGAAGGGCCGCCCCGAGGACGGGCTTCAGTTGCCCATGTCGCTGATGTTCTTCGTCCGCCACGTGGCCGAGAAGGACGCCCGGCCGCAACTGCCCGAGGGATGGCTCGAGCCGGTCGGCCGCCGCGAAGACCTCCCGATGACGAGCATCTGGCCGAACGGTCCGCGGGCGAACGCCCTGAAGGTCAAGATCCCGATGTTCGATTCGTCGGACACGGAGAGCCTGACCGCCGCGGAGATCCGCGCCCGGCGGCGAATGATGGAGGTGCTCGATTACTATCAGCGCGTGGAGAGGAAACCGTGGCTGTTGGACCACTGCTCGCCGCAGATCGGGATTCGCGAGGGGCAGCGGGTGGTGGGCGACTACGTGCTCCGGTTGGATGATCTGCGGGCCGGGCGTGAGTTTGACGACGCCGTGGCCCGGGGTGTCTTCTACCTCGACGGCCACAAGCCCGACGACGAGAAGCGAACCTATATCCTCGAGGAGAGCGAGCGGCCCGTGCCGCCGTATCAGATTCCGCTCCGCAGCCTGATCGTCCGCGACGGCGTGAACCTGTTGGCCGCGGGCCGCTGCTTCTCGGCCGATCAACTGGCCCTCTCCTCCGCCCGGGTGACCACCTCCTGCTCGATGATGGGCCAGGCGTCGGGCATCGCCGCGGCGCTGGGTGCGAGCAGGGGCTGCGACCCTCGCGAGCTCGATCCGGCCGAGGTCCGCGGGATCGTCGAGGAGCGGGGGGCCAAGTTGGAGGTATGAATCCAACCCGACGGTTCTGAGTAGTGCATTCGGCGCTAGCCCGGGTTATGGTGACGTGGATCAAGTCACCGGCGTCGACGGGCGAGTGGGATCTTCGAACTGAGATCCCACGAGCCTCCGTCGGCCGCATCGTCAATCTCTTCGACGAGGGGGCGCGTCATGAGCAAGCACTCGAGTTCTCGTGTCCGCGACGACCGCCGACGGAGTGCGCCATGAAGCGACCACACTTCTTGTTGACGCGTCCAAACCAATACCGGTTGTTCTAGATCAGCATTTCCGATGGTGAGTGCGGCCTTGGTTGGCACTGAAATGACATCAGGTGGTCCACGTCTCCCGCCTCGACGACGTCGGCGGGGTAAGGTCGCGACCTGCTTCCTAACGAGCCACACCGGCGCGCCCGAGCCGCCAACCCGACCGCACGTATCGCAACGGCGGGCAGCCCCGCGGTCCAGCGCGGGTCACTCTCCGACGATCAGCCGGTACGAGGCCCGCCCGCTCTTGCCTAGCTGGTCCGAAACCTCGACCACCACGTCGAACGTTCCCGGTTTCTTGGGCGTCCCGGCGATCACGCCGCTCGTCGCGTCCAGCGTAAGTCCCTCGGGCAAGCTGACCGGCGCAAACGTGTGCTCCTCGCGATCCCAGAAGGCGGCGTTGTACGACGATTTGTCACTCCGTCGGCACCGCAAATCGCCGAGGGAGCGGATCACACGGAGCTGGTGACGGTAAGCTTGGCCCACCTTCGCCGTTCGCTCCGGCTCCGTGACGACCAGCGGCCGCGGCACCTCGACGTAGTCCGACGGTCCGCTCTCGTGGCCCGCCGCATCGACGGCTGCTACCCGATAGTAGGCCTTGTTCGTGTTGGGCAGCTCGAAGTTCGGTCCCACCACCCGCAGCGAGGTCTCCGTGACCCGGGCGATCAGGTTGGCCGGCGTCTTGACCATCCCGGCGTCGGGTGCGTTGGACGGTTTGCCCTCGTATTCCTCCATCGTCCGCACGAACCCTTTGCCCCGGTTGACGAGGTATTCGACGTCGCTCGCGGTGAATCCCTTTTCGTCGCTCCCGTAGACCTTGTAGGCCACCGGCGGCTCGCCTTGCGGATTGGGCTGCCACGTGAGGACGAAGCCGCCGGAAGCGTCCGGCGCAAGCTTCAGGTCGAGCGGCACGCCCGGGGCCTTCAGCCGAAACGGGAACGTCCGGCTCCACGGTCCCCACACGCCGGTTGCGTCCGCGGCGCGAACCCGCCAGTAGTAGGTCGTGTCGGGGTTCAGGAGGCCGGCGTAGGGCACGGTCCACTGCGGCTTTCCGCGGGAGGGCGTGAGCGAGGTGAGCTTCTCGAAGTTGGGCGACACGGGCCATCGCACGTCGGCGTGCTCGGAGAGCTCGAAGTGATAGTCGACCACGCGATCGCCGTCCGGGTCGGTCGCGGGCGTCCATTGAAACGTGACCAGCGAGCCGGCCACCGTCTCGCCGTCTTTCGGGGCAACGGCGCCCGACGGCGCCGCGGGCGCGTGCCAGGTGGTGCGTTCGAGCCAACGATGCGTGATCCGCACCTGCCGGCCGTCGTCGTTGGAATCGGTATACGCGATCCGATTCGTGCCGACTTCAAGCTCGGGCAAGCTTAAGAGCGACGTTTGGACGTCGTTGTCGAACCCAATGTCGCTCGCCACGGCGTCACCCCGTAGCACGAGTTGCATCCAGAACTGATACGTGGGCTTTCGCCGCGGGGAAATGATCTCGTCGAGCGACGCCACGAGCGAGGGCTTGCCCGACGCGTCGACCGACCCGACCGACTGCCACGCTTCCCCGTCCGTGCTGTAGCGCCACTCGGCCGACGCGCCGCCTGCGAGCCGCACCGTGGCACTCGCCTTCCCGCCCACGAACACGTAGGGGCCGGCAAACCGCCACGTCACGGTCGCCGGCTTCTCGGAGTCGACGGGCTTGATCGCGCCGGCGTCCAGGTCGAACTCCGCGTTCTCAGCTTGCGCCGTTCCCCGCTCGGCCAACCGGCTCGCGAGGTCCGGCCGGTAGCGGAGCTTGCCGTTTCGCAGGTTGTCCTGCGCGGTCGGTCCCCACTCGGATAGGCTTCCCAGCCCGTCGCGGCGGCTCTGGCCTTCCCCGCGGACCGCGCCCGCCGAATACTCCTTGCCCAGGTGGTCCCATCGGAGCTCGATCGACTCGCCGGGCCGCAGCGTGAGGTCCATCGAGTGTTTGGTGTTGGTGCCGAAGTCGCCCGATCGCTCGCCTTCGTAGACGTACAGCGACGCCGAGAACTCGTCGGTTTTTCGGTCCTCGCCATGGCCGATTCCGTACGTATGGGTTCGCTTCACGAGGTCGTGATCGCGCACCACCTCGGTGCAGGAGGCAATCGTCTGGTTGTCCCGCTCCAGGCAGATCACGTGCTCGTCGCTATCGAGCAGGTGATAGTCGCCGCCGCAGAGGACTTCGCACACGACGTGGCCGATGGGGCGTCCCCGGCGGGTCACCAGCCCGGCGGCCTTCCACAGGTCGTTGATCACGACGGCCTCGTTGCCGCAGAGCGTGTAGCCGTAGACGTTGAGCACCTTGAGCACGTCGTTGCACTCGGCGTCCCAGGTGCAGGCGTGGAACCGCTGGCGCCGCTGATACTCCCAGATCGCCCTGGCCCGGTCGGCGGGGGAGGTGTATCCCTGCGTTGCCTCGGCGACCACGTCCTGGAGTGTCCGCCAGTTGCGTTTGCCGTCCGCGACGATCCACGGATTGTGGACGTCCGTCTCGCCGACGTTCTCGATGAGCACGGACCGGTTCGGCTGCCAGCCCTGCACGAACGCCGCGTAGCCGATGGGCATCCGGGTCATCGCGCCGTCCACCGTCCCGCGGAACGGAATCTCGTAGGTCAAGGGGCTCCGGCCAATGGACTGAACGTGCTGGCACGGCCTGTCGTCGGGCAGGTCCTCGTACGGCTTCTTGGACTCGCCCACCACCGCGCCGAGTGCCGGCGCCGCAAGACAACACGTCAGGCAAAGCGTGATTGTCGTTTTCATCGCGAGTTCTCCGGCTCAGCCGCCAGCGGATCGAGACTACTGCTGAAGAGCATAGCAACGGCGCTCGCCGGGAACAAGCAGGCCCGGGTCCCAATGCCGGGCCGACCCTTGACGCGGGTCGTCGCAATGTGGGATCATCTTGGTCGCGTTCCCCGCGCAGCCGCTTGCGGCTTCGCCGATCCGGCCCAACGACTTCCCAACAAGAACCACAAGCAGCCAGAATCGGAGTCAGACCGATGCGCTCCGCAACCATATCCACGTTGGCGATTCTCGTCATCGGCTTCGCCGGCCCGGACCGCGCGAGGCCGGCGGTTCCTGCCGATCGAGCGGCCCTTGCGTCCGAAGCTGCCGGCCCGAAGCCCTCGACGGTTCGCGTCGCCGGGATCGTGCTCAAGTGGATCCGGGCCGACAAGGAGGCCAACCTCCGGCGCGTCGAGCCGATGATCCGCGAAGCGGCGGCCGGCGGGGCGCAGGTCGTCGTCACCACGGAATGCTTCCTCGACGGCTACGCCATCGCCGACAAATCGATCCCCCTGGAAACGTACCGGGCCCTGGGCGAGCCGATTCCCGACGGGCGGCACTTCCAGAAGCTGGCCGCCCTGGCCGACGAGCTGGACATTCACCTCGTGGCGGGCATGATGGAGGCCGACGGCGATGCCCGCTTCAACACGGCCGTGCTCGTCGGGCCCGACGGCCGCCTGATCGGCAAGTACCGCAAGCAGAAGCTGGGCCACGAGAGCGTGCGCAACACGCCCGGGGAGGCGTCGCTGGTGTTCGACTTCCCGCACGGTCGCGTCGGACTGATGATCTGCGCCGACCGCACGGAGGAGGAGATCGTCCGCCGCTTCTGCGACAACGGGGCGCAGTTCCTCATCTGCCCGTCGGGCGGAATGTTCGGCCCGAAGACGAACGACCCGATCGTGCAGTCACGCTCCCGGGAGAACGGGATTTATATCATCTTCGTCCATCCGGCGGAGTTCCTGGTGACCGGGCCCGACGGCTCGATCGTCGATCGCACGATCCTGGGCGATCGTCTCCTCATCCCCAAAGAGCAGGCGGAGAGTGATGCCGACCAGAAACGCGTTTTCTATTTCGACCTGCCCCTGCAACGCCGGTGAGTTGGGCTTTCGGCTGCGCGGGGCGGCGAAACCTCGCGGATTCCGGTGCGATAACCCCTGAAACTGCGGTGCCCATGATTCATATTCGGACGATGACCGACGACGACCTGCCGCTGGGGATGCGGCTCCGGAGCCAGGCCGGATTCAACCAGACGGAGGCCGATTGGCGCCGCTTCCTCGACCTACAGTCCGACGGCTGCTTCGTGGCCGAGCTCGACGGCGAGCCGGTGGGCACGGTGACCAACTGCGTGTTCGGCCCCGTCGGGTGGATTGCGATGCTGCTGGTCGACGAGCGATTCCGCGGGCGGGGCATCGGCACGCGGCTCACGGAGCACGCCCTGGGGTATCTGGACGGCCGCGGGGTGCGAACGGCTCGGCTCGACGCCACGCCTCGCGGCCGGCCCATCTACGAGAAGCTCGGCTTTGTGGCCGAATACGAGCTGGCCCGGCGGGAGGGCACGGCATCGGGCGGCAGGTCGCACGACGCCGTGGTTGCCCTTGCCCGCGAGCAGCTCGACGCGGTCGTCGCGCTCGATCGCGAGGTGACGGGCACCGACCGCCGACGCCTGATCGAACGGCTGTATCAGGAGCGGCCCGAGGCGACGTGGGGCTTCTACGCCGGGGACCAGCTCGCCGGATACCTGACGGTGCGAGACGGCACGAACGCCGCGCAGATCGGGCCGGGCGTGGCCCTCACCGACGAGGCAGGCCGGGCACTGGGGGACGTGGCGCTCGAACACTGCGCGGGCGCGCGGGTCTTCGTCGATATCCCCACGGACAACGTCGCGGCCGTGCGCTGGGCCGAGTCCAGGGGTCTGGCCGTGCAGCGATACTTCACGCGCATGCGACGCGGCGAGCCGGTCGTCGACCGCCCGTCGCAGCTTTGGGGCAGCTCGGGGCCGGAGAAAGGGTGAAAGAGGGTTGAGGGTTTATGGTTGAGGGTTGAGTGTTCATGGGGCAGGGGCAGGATTTGGGGGTAGCGTTTGACGGCGGGTTGGGCTATTCGGTCTCGACGGGCGTGGGCCCGGCGGACCGAGAGATTGGCACGAGATTCGAGGCTTCAGCTATGACCGAGAACGCACTGACGCGGCGGCAGTTCGTGGGCGGATCGCTGGCGGCGTCGCTCTTGGCCGGGATGCAGGTCGAGTCGCGAGCCGAAGGCGACGCGGACGGCGCCAAGTACCGGCTCTTCTGGGGCGATCTGCACAATCACAACGAAGTCGGTTACGCCCTGGGGTCGCTGGAGCGGTCGATCGAGAACGCCCGGGGGCACCTCGACTTCTTCGCCTTCACCGGACACGCCTCCTGGCACGACATGCCCAAGATGCCCGGCGATCGGCACATGAAGTGGGTCTGCGGCTTCGAGGTCCATCGCGATCACTGGCCCAAGACCCGGCAGCTCATCCGCGAGGCCAACACCGACCGGTTCACGGCGCTGTTGGGCTACGAATGGCATTCCAGCCGGTTCGGCGACTACTGCATGCTCTTTCCCGAGGACCAGCCGGAGCTGTTCCTGCCGGATCACGTCGACAAGCTGCTCGACTTCGCCGAGGCCCGGGGGGCGCTGGCCATTCCGCACCACGTGGCCTACAAGCAGGGCTGGCGGGGCGCGAACTTCGACCACTTCCGGCCAACCGCTTCGCCGATCGTGGAGATCTTCTCCGAGCACGGCTTGAGCGAGAGCGACGTTGGCCCGTATCCGTACATCCGGCACAGCATGAGCGGCAGATCCACGGCGAACACCATCGAGCGGCAACTGCTCCGCGGGCTCCGCTTCGGCTTCGTCGCCTCGAGCGACAGCCACCGCGGCTACCCCGGGGCCTACGGCGAGGGGATCGTCGGCGTGTGGGCAGGCGACCTGTCGCCGGGCTCCCTGTTCAAGGCGATGAGGGCGCGACGCACCTACGCCGCCACGGGCGACCGGATCGTGCTCGACGTTGCGCTCAACGGCCGGCCCATGGGCGCCGAGCTGGCCGCCGTCAGCGACCGGGAGATCGACGTCCGCGTGCGGGGCGAAGACGCGATCTCCCTGGTCGAGCTCGTGCGCAACGGCCGGGTCATCGATCGCCACTTCCCCGACGACCATGCCGATCGACCGCTGAGCCTCCCGGGCCGTGCCAAGTGCCGTATCCAATACGGCTGGGGCCCCTGGGCGGCATTGGACCTGGGGCACACCTGCGTGTGGGACATGACGATCCGGATCGACGGGGGGCGCTTCCTTCGGGCGATCCCCTGCTTCCAGTCGGCCCCGTTGGAAGAGGACCTTCGCGACAAGCTCCGCGTCGTGTCGCCCAAGGAGATCCATCTCCAGTCGTACACGTCTCGGGTGAAGTGCTTTGCCGAGGACCCGACCAAGTCGCTCGTGTTCGAGTTGGAAGGCGGGCCCGACGCCGAGCTGTCGGTCGAGCTTCGATCGCCGACCGAGCAGGTAGCCCGGGCACGGCTGGCCGATCTGGTCGAGGAGAACGTGGTCACGTTCACGGGCGTGTTCACGAGCGAGAGCCACATCATCCACCGCCTGGTCGGGCCGAGCGAGTACTCGGCCGACGTCCGCTTCCACGACCGCCGCCCGGCGGAGCAAGGGCCCGATTGGTACTACGTGCGCGTGACGCAGAAAAACGGGCAGATGGCGTGGTCGAGCCCGATCTGGGTCGGTTAGAGCGAAACCGGGCAACGAGGAGCCGAGCATGGATTTCCAGACGATCGGAGTGGCCGGACTGGGGCTTCTGGGCCGAGGGATCGCGGCGTGCTTTTTGGGGCACGGGTTTCGGGTCATCGGGTTCACGCGACGGGAATCGACGCACGAAGAGGCCCGGCGCTACATTGCCCAGGCGATGCAGGACCTGGTGGAGCACGCCGATTTCCCGGCGAAGCTCGTCGACGAGTGGCCCGAGCGATACACGCCGGTCGATTCCTGCGACGCGTTTGGCCGGTGCGACTTCGTCGTCGAAAGCGTCGTGGAGGACATGGCGGCCAAGCAGCAGGTCTTCGACGAGCTGGAGGCCGTGGTCCGACCCGACGTGCCGATCGCCAGCAACACGTCGGCCCTTCCGGTGACCAAGCTCCAGGAGGGGCGCAAGCATCCGGAGCGGTTCCTGGGCATGCATTGGGCCGAGCCGGCCCACGCCACGCGGTTCATGGAGCTCATCCGCGGCGAGAAAACCTCGGATGCGGCGTTCGAGTCCGTTGCCGGGCTGGCCAGACGGATCGGCAAGGAGCCGTCGCTGGTGCAGAAGGACGTGCCGGCGTTCATCGCCAACCGGCTCGGCTACGCGCTCTATCGCGAGGCGCTACACCTCGTCGAGCAGGGCGTGGCTGACGCGGAGACGATCGACCGCTCCTGCCGCAACGCCCTGGGGCTTTGGGCCACCCTCTGCGGGCCGTTCCGCTGGATCGACATCAGCGGCGGCCCGGCCCTCTACGCCCGGGCGATCGAAGGCGTGCTCCCCAGTCTGAGCAATGCCACCGAGCTGACCGCGCGGATGAAAGAGCTGGTGAAAAGCGACGCCCGGGGCATCACCAACGGGCGCGGCTTCTACGAGTATAGTGAGGAAGAAGGGCACCGCTGGGAAGAGCTGTACCTCCGCCACGCCTGGGCGGTGCGGAAAATCCAGAACGACCATTTCCCCATCAAGCCATGACGAAGCTGATCATCGACAGTCACTTGGACCTAGCCATGAACGCGTTGGGCTGGGGGCGCGACCTCACGCAGAGCGTGGCGGAGATCAACGCCCAAGAGGCGGGCATGACCCGCCCCGGCCGGCGTCGGGCGACGACCAGTCTCGTGGAGATGCGTCGGGCGGGCGTGGCCGTCTGCCTGGCGACCGTGGTGGCCCGGGTCAAGCCGGAGTTGTGCTTTCCCGAGGAGCCCGGGCGCACGAGCATCGACTATCCCAACCACCAGATCGCCTACGCGGCGGCTCAGGGGCAGCTCGCGTACTACCGGCTCTTGGAAGGGCAAGGCGAGGTGCGGCTGCTCCGCACGGCCGGCGAGCTGGACGCACACTGGCAGGAGTGGCAACAGGGCGAGCACGCGAAGCTGCCGGTCGGCATCATCCTGGCCATGGAAGGGGCCGACCCGATCGTCGAGCCCGACCAGGCCGAAGCATGGTTCGGCGACGGGCTCCGCTTCGTCAGCCTGGCCCACTACGGCAAGAGCCGGTATGCCGTGGGCACGGGCGAATCCGGGCCGCTGACGGACGAGGGGGTGCGATTGCTCCGCGAGTTTGAGCGGCTGGGGATGATTCTCGACGTGACGCACCTGGCCGAGCCGGGCTTCTCCCAGGCTTTGGACTCCTTCGACGGCCCGGTCATGGCCAGCCACAACAACTGCCGCGCCCTGGTGCCGGGCGACCGCCAGTTCTCCGACGAGCAGATCCGGCGGCTGGTGGATCGCGACGCGGTGATCGGCGTCGCCCTCGACGCCTGGATGCTCCATCCCGGCTGGCGGATCGGGCAAACCTCGCGCGAGGTCGTGGGCCTGGACGCGGTGGCGGATCACGTCGACCACGTCTGCCAGCTCGCCGGCGACTGCGACCACGTGGGCATCGGAAGCGACTTGGACGGCGGCTACGGCACCGAGCAAACGCCCGTCGGGCTCGACACCATCGCCGATCTCCAGAAGCTGGCCGACCTGCTCTCCGCCCGAGGCTACGGCGATCCCCGGATCGACGCCGTCTTCCACGGCAACTGGCTCCGCCTTTTCCGGCAGCACCTCCGCCGCTAGCCCGGAGCACTGGCTTCCAGCCCGTGAGAATGCGAACACAGGCAAGATGCCTGTGCTACGAGCGCACCGTGTGAGCAAGCCGGGCTACTCGCCGGGGCGCATCATCACGAGGCACACCGGCTTCGGGACTTCCAGGGAATGCCCCGTGGGGCGCAGCTCCCCCGTGTTCGCGTCGATCCGAAAGACGACGACGTTGTCCGTGCCCTGGTTGGCGGCAAGCAGGTAGTCGCCGCTCGGGTCGATGGCGAAGTTGCGCGGCGCTTTGCCCTGGGTCGGCTCATGGCCGACGTACCGCAGTTTTCCCGTGCGGGCGTCGACGGCGAAGATCACGAGGCTGTCGTGACCGCGGTTCGAGCCGTAGAGGAACCTGCCGGAGGGATGCACCACGATCTCGGCCGTCGTGCTCTTGCCCGTGAACCCTTCGGGCAGCGTGGGGACGGTTTCGAGCGGCTCGAGAGCGCCGCGCTGGGCGTCGTAGCCGAAGGCGGTCACGGTCGAGTCGATCTCGTTGATCACGTAGGCGAAGCGACCGGTCGGGTGGAACGCGAAATGGCGCGGCCCCGCGCCCGGGGCGACGGCGGCAGAGGGCGGGTCGTTGGGCGTCAGTTGTCCGCGATCTGCGTTCAAGCGGTAGATGAGGATCTTGTCCAAGCCGAGATCCGCGACGAAGGCGAATCGGTTGGCGGCGTCCAGCTCGACGACGTGGGCGTGCGGGCCCTGCTGTCGTTGGGGATTGACGCTCGACCCCTCGTGTTGCACGAAAGACGTCGCGTCGCCGAGCCGACCGTCGTCCCCAATCGGCAGGCAGGCGACGCTCCCGCTGCCATAGTTGGCCACCAGGACGTTCCGGCCCGTGCGGTCGACGGTCAGATGACAGGGCCCGGTACCCCGGGAGGGCTGTTGGTTCAACGGAGTGAGCTTCCCCGACTTCGGCTCGATCCGAAACGCGCTGACCGCCCCGGTCTTCCCGCCCCCGAAGTTGCCGATCTCGCCCACGGCGTACAAGAAACGGCCGCTTGGGTGAAGGGCCAGGAACGAAGGATTGAGCGTCTCGGCGGCCAGCTCCAGGGATCGCAGCGTCCCCGTGCCGAGGTCCAGGCGGCACCGATAGATCCCGCGGCTGTCTCCGCCGGTGTAGGTTCCGACGTAAACGACGAGGCCTTCGGATCGGTCGCCGGCCTGCCCCGCTCGAGCGGCCGGCGACAGACGGGCCATGCAACACGAGAGAAACGCAACCACCGCAACTGCCGCAATCGAACGGGATCTGGACATCTTCATGCACCTTCCATCTTGGGGACGTCTCTTGCGTACCATTCCCACGGGGACGCCGAGCCAAACGGGCACTTGCTGCCCGCTCGCCGTGGTCGATTATACCGTGCGGGCGAGGCGCGCATACGTTTCCGTTCGTGGTCTGTCAATCCTTCCGTCGTGAGTTGGGCGTCACTGGCGACTCGCCAGTGCGTCCACGAAAGCACGGGCAAGATGCCCGTGCCACCCACGGATCAGCGGTTGACAGACCACTAGGTGGGGTCGCGCTGGAAGATGACGAGCGAGACGTCGTCGCGCTGCTCGCCGTCGGCGACGTGCTCGCGGACGTCGTCCAACAGGGCCTGCCCGGCCTCGGCGGGCTCTTTGCCTTGCGTGCGGAGCAGTTGCCCGCGGATCCGCTCGATGGAATAGGGATCTTCGGCCGAGCCCATCGCTTCGCTGATGCCGTCGCTGAACAGGAGCACCGACTCGCCCGGGGCAAGCTGCGTGTGCTCCGTCCGGCAGTCCGCCTCCCGTTCGATTCCCAGCGGCCTCCCTCGAACGCTGTAGCCGACCGCGTCGTCAATCGTGGAGTCCGCCCGGAGGAACAAAGGCGGCATGTGCCCGGCAATGGCGACCTCGACGTCGTGGGTCCTAGGGTCCATCACGCAGAGCACGAGCGTCACGAACCCCTTGTCCGAGCTGGCGTCATAGACGTCTCGGTTGAGCGCGTTCATCGCCTCGCCGACGTTGTCCGGGTGGCTGAGCAGAGCCAGCTTGCACAGGCCCGAGACCTTCACCATCATCAACGCGGCAGGGACGCCCTTGCCCGCCACGTCCCCCAGCACGATCGCCTCGTTCCCGTTCGGCAGGCGGAGGAAGTCGTAGAAATCGCCCCCCACTTGCCTGGCCGCCTGATAGTACGCCCAGAAGCTGTAGCCTTGCAGCTCGGGCATGGTGCGCGGCAGGAAGCTGTGCTGCACGTCCCGCGCGAAGCCCAGTTCTCGCTCGATCCGGGCGTGCTTCATCTTCTCCCGGTGAAGCTGCGCGTGCTCCACCGAGACCGACGCCTGGCTGGCCACGCTGGTGAGGATCTCCATGTCGTCGGTGTCGAACTTCCGCGTCTTGTCCTGGATGTCCAACTGGATGACACCCAGGACCTTCCTGTCCTGAGTCAACAGGGGCACGCACATCACGGAGCGGATGTTCAACTGCGTGATGCTCGCCGCCGCGGGAATATCCTCGTCGTGGGCCACGTCCCGGCTGAGAATCGCCTTGCGCTCCACGACCGCCTTGCTGATAATCGTCTTACTGTACTCGAGACGCTCCCTCTTGCCGCGCCGGTCCTTGACCGCCGCCGGAACGAGGCGATTGCCCTCGCGCAACAGCACCAACCCGCGATCGGCCTGAGGGAAGATCTCGAACAGGCCGTCCATCATCCGAGACAGCACGGAGCGCAGATTGAGTGACTTCCCAAGCGACCTGGTGATCTGGAGGATCGCCCTCAGCTTGCCCTCGGCATTGACCTTCCCCGCCGTCTCCTCGCTGCCCTGCACGTCCATGCTACAGAGGACACTGGCGCTCGGGCCCGCTTCGTATTGGACGGTCGAGGATTCGTGCTTGGCGGCCGTCGACGATTGATACTCGAACAGCGTGATCCCGATCTCGACGCGGTCGCGGTTCTTGAGCGTCACTCGGCCGTCGATCTTCTCGCCGTTGACGTAGGTCCCGTTGCGACTCTGGAGGTCTTCGACCACGCACGTGTCGTTTTCGAGCACGAGTCGCGTGTGTCGGCGGCTTACCGAATCGTCGTCGATGACGATCTGGCAGCTTTGGTCGCGCCCGACAAGGATCTCGCCGTCGGCAAGCTCGTACTGCCGACCGCGGTCTTTTCCCTGGACGACGCGCAGCGCCTTGCTCACCCTGCCAACTCCACGGTCCGGCGGCGTCTTGCCGGTAGGAACCTCAGAAACGGTCACCTCGAGCCTCGCAACCTGCCGCACCCTCGCCAAAGGCCAAGCATCCCGCGTCGGCCGCGGGGGCCATGGCGGTCCAATCTTCTAGTCTATCCCCTGAAATCTTCCTACTGCAATCTACGCCACGCGTTTGGGCGGCGGTTGCCCGTCGGTCGACGCCCGGACCTTCGGCCGGCAAGGCGGGTCCCTATTGATAATACGTTTCTCATCAAAGCTCTGTGTCGAAAAGACGGTGCAGAAGCGTGTCCACGCCGCACCGCCGGAGTGATCCTCATTCATACCCCTCATTGGGCGCAGGACCCCCTCGCAAAAGGTAGAAGCCCTGCTGCCTCATTCCAATATCGCCACGGCTGACCGGCATCCTCGACAAACGCCACGGCCCAGAGGTCGGGCGACGCAAACGCAGAAACAGCGGCTCTCACGCAGCCTGCGAAGCCTCCTGGCCGGTGCGCGAGTCTGGAGGGATTCTTCCGCATTCGCAGAATCTGCCTGACCGCCACGGATTTTGGGAGCCACTGATGGGGGGTCGAGTTAGATGAGAAACGCGAGAAAGATACTTCGCCAAACAACCCCGCCTACCTGGTTTGTGCGGTTCGTACTTGGACTTTGTATCCTTCGGCTGCGTGAAGAGCCCTGAGCCAAGGCAAGTCGGACCCCGAAATATGCCAAGTCGCCAATTTTCGAACCATTCGCCCCCCAAAACCCGTGACGGTCAGGAAACGACCGATTGCGGCTACCCGGCCAAAATGCATGGCAGGCGTGGTGCCTGCGCCGCCAGAAATGATCCGTCTGATTGGCCGCGCGGGCGGACGACCCCGCAGTTCGTTCTGGCCACCTCTGACGGGTGCATGCCGAGAGCGGCGGAGCACTCATCCGTTGGAGTGGCACGTGGGCTCATGAGGCGTGCCCTATGCGAGGTCCGCAACCGCCCTTTCGGCGAAGAGCCAGTGTAGCGGGGGGCGACGGCGCTGAAGCGTGCATCCGAGTCACGGCGCGTCGGCCCAGTTCCCGTCCAGGATGACGTCGTCGACGTTCGCGGGATCAATCTCCTTGTCGTCCTCGAATTCCTCGGAGGTGGTGGCGGTCAGCGTGTGGAAGTCGTCGATGTAGATCACCCTCCGGTCGTTCCAAAGCTTGGCCTTGGCCGCCGCGTGGTCTACGTCGCCGGGAAAGCGGACGACCACGTGGTCCACGCGCGTGGGGTCGTCGTGCAGCCAGACGCGGTCGTCCCCGCCCGTGAACGCGGCACGCAGCTCGGCAAAGCCCTCCGTGCGGCTGTAGAACGCGCCATGATATATCTTGCCCCAGGTAGCGTAGCCCGCAAACCGCGCCGCGTAGCTCGTGCCGCCGGCCGTTTCGTCGTAGAGCGTGGCCGTGTCCGACCCGTTTCGGGAATAGCCGTACATGTAGCGGAAGTCGAACGCCTCGGCGAACGTTCCGTCGGCGTAGTTCATCCGGCTGTGGTCCGGGCGGGACCAGTAGGCGTCGTCCAGGGCCGAGTCGAAGAGCTTGGCCGTGTCGTCGTCGCCCACGGCGGTCGCGCTCACGCCGTCGAAATCTCGGGCCTGAACGTAAAACACCGGGTCGGCGTAGAGCCGGGCGATGCCGTCATCGGCCTTGAACCAGGTTGCGTAAGAGGCCCCCAGGTCGGCCGTGGTGTCGTAGAAATGGGCCGTGTCGACCTGGCCGTCGTCCGAGGCGTAGCCGAGCACCCAGCGGAAGTTTTCGGCCTGGACGACCGTGCCGTCCGCGTACGTCATGGTGCCGCGGTCGGCGTAGGCCTCCAGGGCGTCGGCGCCGGGCGAGTCGTAGAGCTTGGCCGTGTCGTCGCTCCCGACCGCTGATGCGATCACCTGATCGAAGTCGTCGACCCGGTTGTAGAAGGTCGATACTTCGTACATCTTCGCCATGCCGTCGAAGCCTTTGAACCAGGTGGCG
>DATKZH010000045.1:0-35246 GCA_035528065.1 Thermoguttaceae bacterium
ACCGGGCGGCCGGCAGCCCGGACTACGAAGCGGCGGAGGCGAGCGTGTCGCTCGAGATCGAGCGGCTCGGAGGAATCCAGCGGGCGTCGCTCGTCGGTGGCAATGCCCCGCTCGAAACCACGCAGCAAGACGGCCGTGCGACGCTCGTGCTTCGCCCCGATCCCGTGGCGAGCGTGGTGCTGGAGTGACCCATCCCCGGAGGAGACGACGATGAATGGCCCGCTTCTATTCGCACTTCTGCTCATCGTCCCGCTCGCGGCTTCGCCCGCCAGCGCCGCCGAAACGGCAAGCCTCTTCGTCCGAGTCAGCCCCCGCGACTCGCGCTACTTCGAGCTATCGGACGGGACGCCCTACGTGCCGGTGGGGCTGAACATGATCGCCCCGCCGGGGGACCGGGGCATGGAAGGGATGGAGGCGTGGTTCGAGAAGCTCTCGGCCAACGGCGGCGACTTCGTGCGGATCTGGCTCGGGCACCCGTACTTCGACGTCGAGCACGCCCGAAGCGGCGAGTACGACGAAGAGAAGGCCAAGCGGATCGACGACCTGCTCGCGATCGCCCGGCGGCACGGCATCCGGCTGAAGCTCTGTCTGGAGAGCTTCCGCCACCTGGGCGAAGGGCGCCAGGTCCATTTCGGCAAGCCGATCCACCACGTCGACCAGGGCGGGCCGGCCCGATCGACCGCCGAGTTCTTCGAGAGCCCCGCCTGCCGGGCGCAGTTCAAGCGCAAGCTGGCCTGGTTTCAGAAGCGCTACGGCGACGACCCGATCGTCTTCGGCTGGGAGCTGTGGAACGAGATGGACTGCATCCAGGGCGGCGACTGGGCCGATTGGACCAACGAGATGCTCACCGAGCTCCACCGACTCTTCCCCAAGAACCTTGCCATGCAGAGCCTGGGCAGCTTCGACCACGCGAGCAAGCGCGATCGCTATCGCCGGCTCTGCCTGATTCCCGGGAACGACGTCCTCCAGGTGCACCGCTACCTCGACCTGGGCGCGTCGCTGGAGGTGTGCCACGGCCCGGTCGACCTGGCGGCGGCCGATGCCGTCGGCGAGCTTCTCGCGTTCGGCGTGCAGAAGCCCGTGCTCCTGGCCGAGAGCGGGGCGGTCGAGCCGAGCCACACGGGCCCGTTCAAGCTCTACGCGAAGGACACGTCGGGCGTGCTTCTGCACGACGTGCTGTTCGCCCCGTTCTTCGCCGGCGCGGCCGGGCCGGGCCAGATTTGGCACTGGGAGGTCTACGTCGACCGCAACGACCTGTGGGGGCATTTCGCCCGGTTCGCCGAGGCGATCGACGGCATCGACCCGCCCGCCGAGCAGTTCCAGCCCGTGGTCCTCGACCACCCACGCCTCCGCATCCTCGCCCTGAAAGGCAAAACCACCTTTCTCGCCTGGTGCCGGGACAAGGAAAACACGTGGCAGACGGAGCTGGCCGAAGGCCGCCCGCCCCAGCCGGTCCGCGGCGCGACGGTGAACCTCGACCTCCCCCCCGACCAGCTCGCCGGCGCCACCTGCACCTTCTACGACCCCTGGACCGGCGAGCGCGGCCGGCTGGCGCTCGACGGCCCCCGGCTGGCGCTCCCCGATTTCACGCGGTCGGTCGTCGTCAGGCTGCGACGGTGAGGGCCGCGCGCAAAGGGGCGACCGGCGCAGCGAACCTCCCCCGCTCACTTCGCCGACAAGTCGGCACACACCAGCTCGCGGTCGTTGCGCGCGAACACGTGGCGATAGGCGAACGCCGGGTGCGACCAGGTCACGCCGTCGCGCCGGGCCAACTGCTCTCGGGTCGGGTCGAGGAGCTTCGCCCTGCTGATCTCGTGGAATCCGTCGGGCGCGAGCCGGGAGATGATCAGCTCGCCGCATTCGTTGAACATCCAGGTCCGTTCCCCGTGGCGGATCAGGTGGATGGTGGCGAAGGAGTTCTCCGGCACGGCCGTCCGGTCCTCCCAGACCTGCTCACCCGTGGCCAGGCTCAGGCAACGCAGCATGCCCCGGCTGTCCGCCCCGTAGACGTGCCCGCCGTCGACGAAGGGGGTCGAAATCAGGCAGTGCAGGGCCTTGCCGTCCTTCGAGTCCCGCCGGTCACGGTGCCACACCTTTTCCGCCGTCAGCGTTTCCTGCGACGGGCGCAGCAGGAGCGTGCCTTTGTGGGCGTCGGAGATCAACACCAGGCCCTCGTGGGCGACGGGCGTGGCGATCCCGATCGGCCAGTTCTTCCAGGGGAACGGGTATTCCCAGTGCAGGCGGCCGCTGCCGGGATCGAGGCCCACGATGCGGTCCCCCGTCTGGCAAACGAGCACGCGCTGGCGTGCCTGATCGATGACGATCGGCGCCGCGTAGGAGGCGTCGTCGGGAAGCGCTTTCCACCGCTCGTCGCCGCTTTGCTTGTCGAAGGCACACAGGCAGGCGTTGTCGTCGCCGGCGATCTGCACGATGATGAGGTCGCCCTCGACGACCGGCGAGGCGGCAATGCCCCAATTGGGCATCCGGATCTTGTACTCGGCCTTCAGGTCCCGGCTCCAAAGCACGCTGCCGGTCGCGGCGTCGAAACAGAACAGGTGCCCCGCCGCGCCCAGGCTGTACGCGCGTCCGTCGTCGATCAGCACCGAGGCGCGGGGCCCCGCGTGATACTTGAAGTCCTCGTAGCGGCAGCCGTAGCCGTGGGACCAGATCGCCCGGCCGGTCTGCCAGTCGAAGCAGTGGACACGCTCGATCTCGTCGGGCTCGGCCACGCGATCCGCGACGTAGACCCGCCCCTCGGCGACGGTCGGGCCGCTGTAGCCGCTGGAGATCGGGACCCTCCACTTCAGCTCGATGTCCGCTGAATCGAACTCGTCGATGATCCCCGTCTCGGCCCAGACGCCGTCGCGGTTCGGACCCCGCCACTGGGGCCACTCGTCGGCTTGTAAGGAGTGAAGAAGGGCGACCAAACCAAGCGTCACGGCAACAACGGGGCGACTCCACTTCATCGGCAGGCTCCGGGCAGGGTAATACGTATTGACCGTCGGTACGATTGTAGCGGTCGGCTCGTGAGGGACAACCGTTGGGTCAACAGCCGGGCGGCTCGCCCATGAATCGCTTCCAGATTCGGGGTTTCGTCAACTCGGGGTCGGCCGACCAGGCGTGGAAGAGCCGCCCTTGGCAGCGCGCGGCGCGAGCGTTCCTGTGCCCTGCCCGGTTGCTCGGTGGGCGTCGAGCGACGACAATGGCGCGCGGTGGGAGCGGGATGTATCTGCCTCGGAGTCCATGGATAGGCTTTACGCAGGCCCGGGAGGTGATTATGTGTTTGCGTTTCCTTGGCCTTTCTGTTCTGGCCGTCTTGCTGCTCTCGTCCGCGGCGTCCGGCGCCACGTACTACCTGGCTCCCGACGGAAGTGACGACGCCCCGGGCACGCGCGGGCGCCCCTGGCAGACGCTTGCCAAGGCGAACGCGGCGCTTGCGCCGGGCGACACGGCCGTCCTTGCAAACGGGGAGTACGAGGGAGTCGTCGAGCCGGCCCGCTCGGGACGCGAGGATGCGCCGATCACGTACCGGGGGGAGTCGTCCCGCGCCGCGGTCATCAAGGGCGGCCCGTCGAGCGACGGCGCCCGGACCTGCGTCCGGCTGCGAGATCGCCAGTACGTCGTCATCGACGGCCTGCGACTCGTGCCCCATCGCGGCGGGTGGATGAAGCTCGATTCCGCCGGCCACTGCCTGATCCGGCGTTGTCACATGGAAAACGCAACCGGCGTCTACAGCCCGATCGAGTGCCGCGACTGCCACTACAACCGATACGAGGATCTGAGGTGCTGGCGCTCCCTCAACGTGGGCGAGTACGGGCACGTCAGCGGCGACATGTGGAACAACTTCGGCTCCGGGCACAACGTGTTCGAGCGGATCCACATCAGCCGGGCCGGCCACCGCCCCTTCGGCCTGTGGCACGACTCGCCGCACAACGTCGTCCGCTCCTGCATCTTCGATTGCCGATGGGGCCGCAACTTCGAGTGCTTCTCCACCCCCCGGCTCCTCATGGAGCGATGCGTGATCACCAACGGATTCGAGGGCTCCGGCTCGGCCGACGGCCGCGCCAAGCTGTTCGTCATCGACTCGATCTTCCGGCACAACGTCATCTACCGCAACTACTACGGGCCGCTGGTGATCAACTCCTACAAGTACGGGGCCGACGAGCCCTGGAAGATGACCGGCTCCCGCCTCTATCACAACACCTGGTACCGCAATCACGAGTACGGCTTCGAGATGGTCGACTTCGGCGCCAATCCCCAGCCGCACATGGTGACGGGCAACCTCTTCCAAAACAACGTCTTCAGCGGCAACGACCCGGGCGGCGACGGGCTGGCACTGCTCCTCTACGCGAACATCGCCGAAGACAACCTCTTCAAACACAACCTGCTCTTCGGCGCAAAGCCCGGCGATAAGACCGTGCGCTACGATTCGGCGTCCCCGGGCGCCTCGCAATGGCCCGGGCTGACCATGACCGCCGACGAGGCAAACCGGAAGAAGCCCGACCAGTTCGCCGGCAACCTCGACGCCGACCCGCTCTTTGTCGAGCCGCCGTCGGACGATTACCGCCTTCGGGCCGAAAGCCCCGGCATCGACGCCGCCGGGCCGCTGGCCGTCGCACGGCAATCCGGCTCGGGCCGCGAGATCGCCGTCGACGACGCCCGGCCGTTCTACGACGGCTTCGGCATCCCCGGCGAGCAGGGCGATCTGGTGTTTATCGGCCCCAAGAAGCAGCAGGCGATCGTCACCCGCGCCGACCTCGACGCGGGCGTCCTTGCACTGGACCGCGACCTTGCGTGGGAGGCCGGCGACGGCGTCTCGCTGCCGTACGCCGGCGACGCGCCCGACCTCGGGGCATTCGAGCACGGGGCCGAGGGCGAGCCGTGGTACGCCGGGCCGTCGATTCCGGCCGGGCTCCGCGTCGAGACGATGGAGACCGCGACCGAGCCGGTCGTCGCGATCGACTTCGAGCCGGAGAACCGCGAACAGTGGTTCTACTACTTCAGCTTCTCCCGGCAGCGGAACACGACCGCCCGGCTCGACGACTCCACCGCCGCGAGCGGCAAGCACTCGATGCGGGTGTTCGCCGAGAAGGACGGGGCGACGATGTCGTGCCACCTGCGTCCCCGGTGGTGGGACGTCGATCGGTTCCCCATCGTCCGATTCGCCTACCGGATTCCCCAAGGCGTGCCGGTCGGCGTGTGGGTCCACGCCTTCCGAAGCACCCGGGACGGCCGCGGGGAGGTGTGTGTCGGCGGCAGCCCGGCTCGCGAGCGCGGCCGCGAGCGCGACCTCGCGTGCCTCGAACTGGTGGACGACGACCAGTGGCACGAGGCCGAGTTCGACGCCCGGCACATCCGCGACGTCTTTCCCGACGTGAAACTGGTGCAGACGTTCCGCTTCTACACCTCCGAAAAAGGCAAGCGCGGCCAGCAGTTTTGGTTTGACGACTTCAGGATTCTACCAAAGGGACATGAGGAATGAACGAGAGACAGCACGTACAGTCCATTGCCGTTCTGGCGATTCTCATGAGTGCGCTTCCCGCCGCCGCCGAGGCCGACGCGCCCGACGACGGCTCGAAGCAAGCCCCCGCCGTGATCCTCCAGCCCGGGCCGGAGTACGCCGACGGAGTCCGCATGTTCCAGGGCATCCCCGGGATCGAGCGGGCGCCGGGCGGGCGACTCTGGGTCACGTGGTACGGCGGCGGGGTGACCGAGGACCACCACAACTACGTGATGCTCGCCACCAGCGGCGACGACGGCGCCACCTGGTCCGACCTGGCGATGGTCATCGACCCCGACGGCGACGGTCCGTCGAGGGCGTTCGACCCATGCCTGTGGCACGACCCGACCGGACGCCTCTGGCTCTTCTGGGCCCAGCGGCATCGCGGCGTGTACCTCTGGGCCATGGTCACCGAAAACTCCGGCGACGAGGCCCCCACCTGGTCGCCCCCCCGGCTCATCTGCGAGGGGATCATGATGTGCAAGCCGACCGTCCTCTCGACGGGCGAGTGGCTCCTGCCCGTGGCCTTGTGGAGGCAGGAGGGAAGCGCGAGCGTCGTCTGCTCCGACGACAAGGGGACCACGTGGCACAAGCGGGGCGCGGCCAACGTCCCCCGGAAGGAAGACCGCAACTGCGACGAGCCGATGATCGTCGAGCGCGGCGACGGGAGCCTCTGGACGCTCGTTCGCACCGCCTACGGCATCGGCGAGAGCGTCTCGACCGACGCGGGCCGCACCTGGAGCGACGTGGCCCCCTCGAAGATCGGCCACGCCACGGCCCGGTTCTTCATCCGCCGGCTCCGGTCCGGCAGGCTCCTGTTGGTCAAGCACGGGCCGATCGACCAGCGGACCGATCGCTCGCGGCTGACCGCCTATCTCTCGGACGACGACGGCCGCTCCTGGCACGGCGGGCTGATGATCGACGCCCGACCCGGCGTTTCCTACCCCGACGGCGTCCAGGCCCGCGACGGCACGATCTACCTCGTCTACGACTACTCCCGCACCGGGGCCAAGCAAATCCTGGTCGCCTTGTTCACCGAGGAGGACGTCGAGAAGGGCCGCTGCGTCACCGATCGAGCCCGGCTCCGCGTCGTCGCCAACCAGGCGACCGGCTCCCGGCCCGCGCCGTAGAGAGCTCGACGTACCCAATCGTTTTCACGCGCCCGAATAGGTCCCGTGCCATGAATGCTCCCCAACTCGTTTCGCGTATTGTGCTGCGTGCTTCCGTTTTCGCGATCGCTTCCATCGGCGGGTTCGGCGCCGCGGCGGCTGACGATCCCCCGCCGGCCAAGCCGAACTTGATCTTCCTCCTGGTCGACGACCTCGGCTGGACCGACCTGGGCTATTGCGGCAGCGATCTGTACCGGACGCCCCACGTCGACCGGCTGGCCGCCGCCGGGATGCGATTCACCAGCGGCTACGCGGCGTGCACGGTCTGCTCGCCGACCCGGGCGGCCGCCATGACCGGGATGTACCCGGCCCGGCTCCACGTGACCGATTTCATCCCCGGCCATCCGCGCCCCCACGCCAAGCTCAAGCTGCCCGACTGGACCATGCGGCTGGAGCACCGCTACGTGACGCTGGCCGAGGCCCTCAAGGCCGGCGGCTACGCGACCGCCCAGGTGGGCAAGTGGCACCTGGCGCCGCGGGACCCGGAGAAGCGGTTCGTCGAGGACGAGGACTACTTCGCGATCAAGCAAGGCTTCGACGTGCAGGTCGCCGGCACGTGCTACCCGGGCACGTACTTCTACCCCTACAAGAAGGGCGGGTACGACGCCCGGGTGGCCGAGGGCGCCGAGCCGGGACAGTATCTCACCGATCGGCTCACCGACGAGGCACTCGCGATCATCGAGCAGAACCGCGACCGGCCGTTCTTCTTGTACTTCGCCTATTTCAACGTCCACACGCCCGTCGAGGGAAGGGCGGATTACGTGGAGCAGTACGCCGCGCGGGTCAAGCCGGGCATGCGGCACACCAACCCGGCCTACGCGGCGATGGTCCAAAGCGTCGACGACAGCGTCGGCCGCATCCTGGCGAAGCTCGATGAGCTGGGGATCGCCGAGCGGACCGTGATCGTGTTCACCGGCGACAACGGCGGGCTGGACCGCGACGGCGACCCCACCGAGAACAAGCCGCTCCGCGACGGCAAGGGCTCCACGTACGAGGGCGGGGTACGCGAGCCGACGATCGTCAAGTGGCCCGGCGTGACCAGGCCGGGGAGCGTGTCGGACGAGCCGGTGATCACCATCGACTACTATCCGACGCTGTTGGAGATTGCCGGCGTGGAGGGCGATCCGGAGCACACCGCGAAGGTCGACGGCCTCAGCCTCGTCCCGCTCCTGAAAGATCCCCAGGCAAAGCTCGCCCGGCCGGCCATCTACTGGCACTACCCCCACTATCACAGCTTCGGGGCCACGCCGTATGGGGCCGTGCGCGCCGGCGACTGGAAGCTGATCGAGTTCTACGAGGACATGCGCGTCGAGCTGTACAACCTCCGGGACGACCTTGGCGAGAGCAAAAATCTTGCCGAGCGGATGCCCGAGAAGCGGGACCAGCTCCGCCGCATGCTGCACGCGTGGCGCGACGAGGTCGGCGCGCAGATGCCCGCGCCCAATCCGCAGCACGATCCGGCCGAGGATGCCAAGGGCCGGTTCCGCAAGCCGGCCCCACCGCATTAGCGGGCCTGCCCCGCGGGCGGCTTCGGCCGACTTGCTTCTCTCGCGCACGGAGTGACGGTCTCAGACCAGCATCCGTGACATGTCACGGTTTTGCCGTGATATGCCCAAGTCTTATCCGTCTTATATCACGGCTCCTGGGCCCAGGACGCCGGAATTCTCCTCCCATCCCCCCCAAAACCTCCGCGATATGGGGAAGGCAGGGCCTGGGAGAGCATTGGCATGGAAGTTGCCTATCTGGTACCTCTCTCGCCGGTACGGAGACCGCGTGCGTCGTCGAGATCGATCTCAGCAAAAGGAATTCCGGATGGGACCGAAAGGCCGAAGCTTTCTCTTCCTCGCGATTGTCTGCGGAGTGCTCGTCACCTGCGGCTGCACCCCGTCGCCCGAGCCTGGGCGGACTGCCGGGTCCGGCCCGGCCGCCGCGCCGGCCGCCGCGCCCCAGGGGCCCGTGGAGATCCTCAATGTCTCTTACGATCCGACCCGCGAGCTGTACAAGGAGTACAACGGGGCGTTCACCGAATACTGGGCGGACCGTTGCGGGCAGCCGGTGACCGTGCGGATGTCGCACGGGGGCGCGGGCAAGCAGGCCCGGTCGGTAATCGACGGGCTGGAGGCCGACGTGATCACGCTGGCGCTGGCCTACGACATCGGCGCCATCCACCGGAAGGCCGGCCTGTTGCCCGAGGATTGGCAGCGGCGTCTTCCCAACCACAGCGCGCCCTACACGTCAACGATCGTCTTCCTGGTCCGCAAAGGCAATCCCAAAGGGATTCACGATTGGGACGACTTGATCCGGGGCGAGATTGAGATCATCACGCCGAACCCCAAGACGTCGGGCGGGGCCCGGTGGAACTACCTGGCGGCGTGGGGGTTCGTCTTGAAGCGGGAGCTGGGCGATTTCTCCAAGCTCGACGATCCGGGGCATGCCGACGAGGTCGCCAAGGCCAACCAGCGGGCCAAGCAGTTCGTCACCGAGCTGTTCCGCCGGGTGCCGGTGCTCGACTCCGGCGCGCGGGGGTCGACGATGACCTTTGTGCAGCGGGGGATCGGCGACGCGCTGTTGGCCTGGGAGAACGAGGCCTTCCTGGCGGTCAACGAGCTGGGGCCGGACGAGTTCGAGATCGTGGTCCCGTCGATCAGCATCCTGGCCGAACCGCCCGTGACGCTGGTCGACCAGGTCGCCGACAAGCACGGCACGCGAAAGGTCGCCCAGGCGTACCTGGAGTACCTCTATTCGCCGGTCGGACAGGCGTTGGCCGCCAAGCACTACTACCGGCCGGTTTTCGAGTCGTTCGGGGCGGAGGAGGACCTGAAGCGGTTTGCCGACGTGGAGCGATTCACCGTCGACGAGGTGTTCGGCGGCTGGCAGAAGGCCCAGAAGGCCCATTTCGACGACGGCGGCGTGTTCGACCAGATCTACCAGCCGTGAGGTGGTGGGAACCGAGCGGGCGGAGACCTCGTCAGGACGCGACCAGATATTCTTATTCCGTAATCTTCTTCCGTCATCCGACCATGGCCGCAAGAATCCAATTGAGACAACCGAGCGTTCTCCCGGGGTTCGGCCTGACGATGGGTTTCACGCTCTCGTACCTGGGGCTTTTCGTGCTGATTCCCCTGGCCTGCCTGCTGCTCCGCTCGGCCGCGATTCCGTGGGATCAGTTTGTGCGGACGGTGGTCGATCCCCGGGTGATGGCGTCGTATCGGCTGAGCTTTGGGGCATCGCTGGCCGGGGCTTCGATCAACGCGGTGTTCGGTCTCGTGGTGGCTTGGGTGCTGGTGCGCTACACGTTTCCGGGCAAGAAGATCGTGGACGCGATGGTCGATTTGCCTTTCGCGCTGCCCACGGCCGTCTCGGGGATCGCCCTGACCTCGATCTATGCCCAGAACGGCTGGATCGGACGGTGGCTCGATCCGGCGGGGGTGCAGGTCGCGTACACGCGGCTGGGCGTGGTGGTGGCGCTGACCTTCATTGGGTTGCCGTTCGTCGTGCGAACGCTCCAACCGGCGTTGGAGGACCTGGAGCCGGAGCTGGAGGAGGCCGCCGCCAGCCTGGGCGCCACGCGATGGCAGACGTTCGGCCGGGTGATCCTGCCGAGCATCTTCCCGGCCCTGGTCACCGGGTTCGCGATGGCGTTGGCGCGTGCCCTGGGGGAATACGGCTCGGTGGTGTTTATCTCGGGCAACCTGCCGATGAAGACGGAGATCGCGCCCTTGATGATCGTCACCAAGCTCGAGCAGTACGACTACGCCGAGGCGACGGCGATCGCCGTGGTGATGCTCGTCGCGTCGTTCGTGCTCTTGTTCGCGATCAACGTGCTGCAATGGAGAAGTCGGCGGTATAGCTGAATAGGAGTCCCCAATGGCTGGGGCGATTGAACGTCGTACATCGGTCGGCTGCGGAGCGCGCGCGGCGTGCGCGACCTCGGAGGGGCCGCTTTTGCGATGGGTGCTAATTACCGTGGCGATGGCGTTTCTCGCGTTGTTCCTGCTGGTGCCGCTGGTGGCCGTGTTCGGCCAGGCGATCGCCAAGGGAGCGGCGGCCTACTGGGCCTCGCTTGGCGACCCGGACTCGCTCTCCGCGATCCGCCTCACCCTGTTCGCGGTAGCCATCGCGGTGCCCATGACCACGCTGTTCGGCCTGGCCGCGGCCTGGGCGATCGGCAAGTTCCGCTTCGTCGGCTCGAGCGTGCTGGTGACGCTGATCGATCTCCCCTTCGCCGTCTCGCCGGTGATCTCCGGACTGGCCTTCGTGCTCCTGTTCGGTCGCCACGGCTGGCTCGGCCCGTGGCTCGACGCGCACGGCGTCTCGATCATCTTCGCCGTCCCGGGGATCGTGCTGGTCACGATGTTCGTCACGTTCCCGTTCGTGGCGCGGGAGCTGATTCCGCTGATGCAGGCCCAGGGCACCGAGGAGGAAGAGGCGGCCTGCGTGCTGGGGGCGAGCGGATGGCAGACGTTCTGGCGGGTGACGCTTCCGAACATCAAGTGGGGGTTGCTCTACGGGGTGATCCTTTGCACCGCGCGGGCGATGGGGGAGTTCGGCGCGGTGTCGGTGGTATCGGGGCACATCCGCGGGCAGACGAACACGGTGCCCTTGCACGTCGAGGTGCTCTACAACGATTACAACACGGCGGCGGCTTTCGCCGTCGCTTCGCTTCTGACGATGGTCGCCCTGGTCACGCTGGTGCTCAAATCGGTGTTCGAGTGGTTGAGTGCGCGACAGGCGGCGCGGGTCGAGGCAGGCTCATTCGGGGAGTCGTAACGATGGGTATTCGCGTTTCGAACATCACCAAGACGTTCGGCAAGTTCGTCGCCCTGGACGACGTCAGCCTGTCGGTGAGCGGCGGGGAGCTGGTCGCGCTGTTGGGCCCTTCGGGGTCGGGAAAGACCACCCTGCTTCGCATCATCGCCGGTCTGGAGCAGCCGGACGAAGGGAGCGGGTCGGTGTTGTTCGACGACGAGGACGTCGCCCGGCGCCGCGTGGGCGATCGCCGGGTCGGCTTCGTGTTTCAGCACTACGCCCTGTTTCGCCACATGACCGTGCGGGAGAACATCGCCTTTGGGCTCCGCGTGCGTCCGCGCAGGCTGCGTCCGTCGAGGGCCGCCATCCGTCAGAAGGTCGACGAGCTTCTCCAACTCATCCAGTTGGAGGATCTCGCCGGTCGGTATCCGCGGCAGCTATCGGGCGGTCAGCGTCAGCGGGTGGCGTTGGCCCGGGCGCTGGCGATCGAGCCCAAGGTGCTGTTGCTGGACGAGCCGTTCGGGGCGCTGGACGCCAAGGTCCGCCAGGAGCTGCGCCGGTGGCTCCGCCGGCTGCACGACGAGATCCACGTGACCAGCGTGTTCGTGACCCACGACCAGGACGAGGCGCTGGAGCTGGCCGACCGCGTGGTGGTGATGAGCCAGGGGCGGATCGAGCAGGTCGGCACGCCGGACGCGGTGTTTCATCGGCCCGACACGGAGTTCGTGATGAACTTTTTGGGCCAGGTCAACTTCTTCCATGGTCGCGTGGAAGACGGCAAGGTCCACTTCGCCTCGCTCTCTTGGGACTCGCCCGAGCTCGCGCCGCATACCGCCCGGCCCGTCAAGGTCTTCGTCCGACCCCACGATTTCAAGGTGGATACCGAACAGAACGGGCATTCGAGCTTCAAGGCGACCGTGTCCCACGTCCATTCCGCGGGCCCGAACGTGCGGTTGGAGCTGGAGGCCGAATCGGGCGAGCGTCTCTTCGCAGAGGTCTCCCAGGAGCGCTACGTCGCGCAAGGGATCACGGTCGGCAGCCAGGTCTTCGTGACTCCCCAGAACGTGCGGGTTTTCGCCGAGCAGTCGAGACACTCGCCCAGGCGGATTGCCGGCTGAGGATCGCGCAAGAGACAACTGTCGCGATATGGCCGTGGGGCACGTTTCCAACGTGCCTGGCACGATGGAATCGTGCCCCACGTATTGTTTCTGCGATCCTAAGGCGACCGGCGCGGCCAAACCGGCAGACGTCCGCCCAACTCTGTCGTTCAAGCAGAGGGGTTGCGCGGCTCTCGCGGTGGTTCAACGAGGTCACGTCCCCGCCCGGAATACGTGCTGCGCCCGAGCTCTCGCCTGCCTTTCTCCGGGACGAGCTATGTGCGAGAATGAGAGGGAGTGTCGTGCGGGTGGCCGTGTCGCCGGGCGACCGGCGGGGCCGCCTCGGGTACGAGCCGGGAAGCGCAGATCACCATGACGATTCGCTTCAAAGTGACGGTCGGCTTGATCGTCGTGATCCTCGTGGCCAACTCGGTCCTCTCGCTGGTTACCCTGGTCCACTTGGGGCGCGTATGGCTCACGGAGGTCCAGAACCGAGTCCGCTTGGACCTGAACTCGGCGCGGGCGGCCTACGACAACTACGCGCATGGGATTGGCCGTTTCCTCGAGGCGGTTTCTCTGGACGAGGGCCTGGCAGCCGCCTTGAAACAGCATGATCGCGACAAGCTCGGCTCGCTTCTGCAAACCGCGCGGCGCACGGGGGGAATGGACGTCCTTTCGGTGCTGGACGGCGAAGGTCGAGTGATTTGCCGGGCGCAGAATCCCGAGGACGGAGGGGACGATCTCTCGGGGAATCCGATCGTCGCCAGGGTGCTCAAGGAGCGGAACCTGGCGACGGGCACGATCATCGTCTCCGCGCAGAGCCTGGCCAAGGAATCGCCCGAGTTGGCCGAGAGGGCGTTCTTCGAGCTCGAGCTCACCGAGCATGCACGGCCCACCTCGGACAAGGTCCAAACCGACGGGATGGTCTTGGTGGCCGCCGTCCCCATCCTGGACTCCGAGGGAACGCTACTCGGGCTTCTGTACGCGGGCGACTTGCTCAACCGCCGATACGAAATCGTCGACTCGATCCGGGAAGAGGTCTTTTTCGGCGAAGCCTACGAAGGCCGAGAGATTGGGACCGTCACCATCTTTCAGAGCGATCTCCGCATCTCCACGAACGTCCGAAACGACGACGGCTCCCGCGCGGTCGGCACCCGTGTCAGCGCCGAAGTCGCCGAGAAAGTGCTGGATCGCGGCGAAGTCTGGGCGGCGCCGGCGTTCGTGGTCAACGACTGGTACATCACGGCCTACGAGCCGATCCGCAACCCCGACGGCCAGATTATCGGCATCCTCTACGTGGGCCTGTTGCGGGCGCCTTTCATCCATCGGCTGGTCACGCTGGGCGGCGTGCGCGTGGCGACGATTTTCGGAACGACGCTGGTCAGTGTCCTGCTTTCGCTCTACGTGATCAACCTGGTGCTGCGACCCATCGGCCGCATCCTCAGGATGTCCCATAAGATCATCGAAGGCGATCTGTCGGCGCGCGTGGGAACCCGTCCGCCGGGGGAGATGGGCGTGTTGTGCGAGGCGATCGACAGGATGGCCGACGCGGTGGCCGAGCGGGAAGAGCAGCTCAAGATCGCCACGCGGCAACAGATCGGACGCAGCGAGAAGCTGGCCTCGATCGGACGGCTGGCCGCCGGAGTCGCCCACGAAATCAACAACCCGCTGACCGGCGTGCTGACCTTCGCCCACCTGCTCCGGGAGAAAGACAACCTCGACGATCAGGACAGGCAGGACCTGGACCTGATAATCCATGAGACGAAGCGAGTCAGTGAGATCGTTCGCGGCCTCTTGGATTTCGCCCGCGAAAGGCCGGTCGTCAAGCAGCCGCTGAACATCAACGACGTGATTCGCCAGACCCTCCGGCTGTTGGGGAACCGGAAGGCGTTCCAGCAGATTACCGTGCGCGAGGATTTCCAGGAGGACTTGCCGCCGGTGGACGGCGACATGAATCAGCTCCAGCAGGTGCTGCTCAACCTGTCGCTGAACGCTTGTGAAGCCATGCCCGACGGCGGTACGCTGACCATCAGCACGCGAAGTCAGGATGGCATGGTGCTGGTGAAGCTGGCCGATACCGGCTTCGGCATCAAGCGAGCCCATCTCGAACAGATCTTCGAGCCCTTTTTCAGCACGAAGCCCATCGGCAAAGGCACCGGCCTCGGCCTCAGCGTCAGCTACGGGATTATCCGACAGCACGGCGGCGACTTGCAGGTAGAGAGTCAGCAAGGCGAAGGGGCCACGTTCACGATCCTGCTCCCTTCCGCTGAGCAGAGACCGCCGGACGGCCCCGACGGGCAGGGGGACTAGCGGCCGTCTCTCCGAAAAAGCCCCCAATCCGCCGGTCGCTCGAGCCCGGCGACGAAGAGCCGTCGCGGCGACAAACGTCTGGATACCGTTGCGTAACACGCGAAACGCTGTGCCGGGTGCGCTGCGGGATCGCGGCTGCGTGCGGCTTGCCACGGCCGTCTTGTCGAACGGTTGCATCGGGTAGCCAACCGCCCGGCGGCCCGTCCATCCGCCACCCCTCGCGTCGGACCCGCTCGCGTCGGACCCGCTCGTCTCTCATCGTCCTTGCCTTCTTGTCTAGCGCGTCACTTCAGATGTATGGCCACGCCATACATATGTATCAGCCGGCCAGACGGAAGTCTCTTGGCAAGTCTCTTCCGGCGAACGCCCTAAAAACAGGCCGATATGGCGGTGTTTCTTGGCCTTTTGTCTGCTTTCGCGCGGCCGGAGGCGTCTGTCGCCTTCCTACAGAACGGGGGCGTTGTTTTCGAGTCGCTTGCTCCATGTCGCAGCAATTCCGCGGCGGATCGCGACGGCGATAAAGGCTTGCCACGAAATGCCTTGCAGCAGGCGTTTGCCGTTGCGCGGTCACGCGTCGGTCGGTGACTCCCTTTGATTGGCACAGATGTTGCAATGAAGCGACATCGTTAGGCACCGGTATCCTGGCAACATCAGCGGACAAGTCAACTCCGACCATCCGAGTTCGCTGGTTTGTGGGTGACGAAGAGGTCGGCCGCTGTGTGGCGGCCTCAAACGCCTCGTCCGCCGATTGACGCGGAAGCTCACGTAACGATTGGCGGGGGCCGCTTTCGAGCGGCCGAAAACCAACGGGCAAAGGAGACAAACCAATGTCCAACGAGCCAAGACTACTGGTCGTCGATGACGAGGCGGTCATCTGCCAGGCATGCCGGCGGATCTTCACACGCCAGGGATTCCAGGTTGAGGAAAGCACCGATGCGCGCGAAGGCCTCCATCGCGCCACCGAAAGGGAATACGCCGGCATTCTGCTCGACATCAAGATGCCGGAGATGGACGGGATCCAGTTCCTCGAAGCGCTTCGGGAGCGAAAGCCGGACATCCCCGTGCTGATCATGACGGGGTATCCGAGCGTGCCGAACGCGGCCGCGGCAGTGCGTCTGGGCGCCTCGGACTACATCACAAAGCCATTTACCCCCGAGGAAATTACCCAATCACTCCAGCGAATGCTGGCCGGTCGGGACGCCAACGGACAAGACCGGCCCGCGACCGAATCCGAGGAGCCCCGGGCGGCGCGAGACGAAGAGTTTTTCTTCCTGGACGAAGCCTGGTTTCAGCGAGAGGAGGACGGTTCGGCATGCGTCGGCGCCGTGGTGCCGCGATTGCAGGGGGCGGCCGTCGAGTCGGTCCGTCTTCCACGCATCGGGGAAGTGGTCTACCAGGGGTTGCCGATGGCCGCCGTGAACGTGGAAGGGAGGCCCCCGGTGGTGGTGCCGTCGCCGGTTTCCGGCGTGGTGGTCGCCATCAACGACGCCCTTGTCGAGGACCCTTCGGCGCTAGCGCACGATCCTTGTGGGAAAGGTTGGATCGCCTGCATCTGCACCACGCGGCTGGAAGAGGAAATCAGAGCCTGTAGGGCCCGCTGCGTGGTGCTGGCCAACGCGGACCAGGCGCGGGGCCGGGAGCAAGCCGAGCAACTGGAGTCGCTGGGGTGCCAGGTTCGTCGTGCGAGCAGTGGGGACGAGTTGGCCGCGGCCGTGGCGGCCCCCGATTACGACGTGCTCGTGTTCGACGCGGCTTCGTTCGGCGACGAGGGCCCGAAACTCGTGCGTCGGGTCAACCAAGCGGCGCCGTCGGTGAAACTCGTGGTAGTTGCCTCGACGGACACCCAGAAGGAGGCGGCCTATCGGGAACAGAGGATCTTCTACTACGCGGTCGAGCCGTTTGCGGACGCAGAGATCGTGGAGATTCTCGACGCGGCGTTCCGGCGTCAGGCGGCGACCGCCCCCAAGCCGGCCATTCACCCGGCCCCGTCCGATTCGGTCGCCGGCATCTGCATCACCAACCGCAACCGGACCAAGGTGCGTCTGGTGGCCGAGCCCGGGGTGCTCCAGAAGGATCACGGCATCGGGTGGCAGATCCGGCAGAAGCTGGCCGAGTGGATGTTTCCCGTGGTGACAACCCCCGGGGAAGCGAGGATCTCGCCGACGGACATCGTCAAGGCGGCCGGCACTTGTGATCGTCTGATGGTCCTGACGGCCAAGGACACGGGCCGGCTTCCCGGCGCCCTGGTCCGAGACACGAAAGCCGAGTTCGGCTCGGTCGCCGGGGAGAAAGCCAGCAAGGTAACCACCCTCGAAGTCCAACCCGATCCGGTCGGGGGCGGACTGGCAGGGCTGGATGACCGAACCGCCGCGGCGCTTGCGGAACACATTGCCCAGGAGATGGCGTCCTACTAGCGCCTTATCCACCTTGGCGTAGTCTTGCGGCCGACGGCAGCAGAAGAGTGCCGGGGGCAGGTTGCCTGCCCCTGCGGCGCTCGTGCGCTTTTTGCGGCAAGGTGGCACGGCGGAACTGCGGGGCGGGCGAGCGACGTGTGAAAGACAATCGTGACGAAACCACCTCCGTGGACCGCGTCACGCCGACTACGGAAAAAGGGAGTAGCACATCGATGATCACTATGCCGACCGACGAACGAAGCTTGACGTTCCTGGACGAAGTCGTCGCCGACGCACCGGGCGCCGAGCGGATCGTCCACTGCATGCAGTGCGGGAGCTGTAGCGGCTCTTGCCCGAACGGACCCGACATGGAGTACACGCCCCGCACGTTGTTCGGGCTCATCGCCGCGGGTCAGCGGGACCGGGTCCTTTCTGCCAACACGATGTGGTGCTGCGTATCCTGCTATGCCTGCACGACGCGCTGCCCGCAAAACATCCCCATCACCGAGATCATGTACGCGCTGAAGCGGCTGTCGCTGCGGGAAGGGCTCACCGCCAAGACCGACGCTCCGGCGCTGGCCAGGACGTTCACCGGGCTGTTGGAGAAGTACGGTCGGAGTTTCGAGTTCGGGCTGGCCAGCCGATACTACCTGTTCAACAAGCCGATGGCCATGCTGAAGTTGGGCCCGTTGGGGCTTTCCATGTTCACCCGAGGACGGATGTCGCTGGTGCCTGCCAAGATCCGCCAGTTGGATCAACTGCACGCCATCATCAAGAAAGCCCGAGAGTTAGGAGGTACGGCGTGAAATACGCATATTTTCCCGGATGTTCTTTGGAATGCTCAAGCGCCGCCTACGACGTCTCGGTCCGGAAGGTGGCCGAGCTGCTGGGAATCGGGCTGGCGGAGCTGGACGACTGGAACTGCTGCGGCGCGACCGAGTTCTTCTCCCAGGATGAGCTGGTCGCCTGTTCCGTGGTCGCCCGAAATCTCGCCCTGGTGGACCCCGGGATCGATCAGTTGGTCGCCCCGTGTGCCGCCTGCTATTTGAATCTGAAGAAGACCGATCACCTGATGACGGAAGACGCCGGGATGAACGCCAAGATCAGCGAGGCGTTGTCCGCCGGGGGGCTGAGCTATCAGGCCGGGCGGGTCCACGTGCGTCATCTGTTGGACGTCATCTACACCGACGTCGGCGAAGCGGCCATCCGCGAGAAGGTGAAGAGGCCGCTTACCGGCTTGCGCGTCGCCCCGTACTACGGTTGCCAGGTCGTGCGGCCCCTGGACGGATTCGACGACACCGAGCACCCCGTGAAGCTCGACGAGCTGTTCACCTGGGTGGGGGCCGAGGTGGTCGACTATCCGCTCAAAACCCACTGCTGCGGCGGCCACATGACGCAGATCAGCGAGCCCCAGGCGTTCGAGCTCATCCGCCGGCTGTTGGATAGCGCCGTCGACCGCCGGGCCGACATGATCCTCTGCATGTGCCCCATGTGCCAGTTGAACCTCGACGCCTACCAGCGCCAGGTGGCCAGCCACTTCCACACCCGATTCGACATGCCCATTGTGTTTTTCACCCAGATGCTGGGAATCGCCTTCGGGCTGGAGCCGAAGGAGTTGGGGTTCGGCAAGGAGATCGTGGGGGCCGAGCCGGTGATCCGGGCCAAGCTGGAGTCGACCGCCTCGACGAGCACGGCATAGCCCCGCCGCGTGCCCCCAGGAATCCAAACAGTATCCCCGAAACGACCGGAGAACCATCATGGCCGAAAAGGTCGGCATTTACGTTTGTCACTGTGGCAGCAACATCGCCGGAATGGTCGACGTGGAAGAGGTCGCCCGGTGGGCCGGCGCCAACATCAGGGACGTGGCCGTTTCGCGCGACTACAAGTTCATGTGCTCGTCGCTCGGCCAGCAGATGATCCAGGACGACATCAAGAACGAAGGGCTCAATCGAGTCGTCGTCGCCGCCTGCTCCCCCCACCTGCACGAAAAGACCTTCCGCCGCGCCTGCGAAGACGCGGGGCTGAATCCCTATCTGTTCCACATGGCCAACATCCGCGAGCACGTCTCCTGGGTCGCCAAGGACGAAGCCGCCGCGACCGAAAGGGCCAAAGCGCAGGTCGCCGCCGCGGCCGAGCGAGTCAAGCTGCAACAGCCGCTCAAGCCGATGGAGGTCGAGGTCAACCCGGCCACGCTGGTCGTCGGCGGGGGGATCGCCGGCTTGCAGGCCACGCTCGAGCTGGCCGACGCGGGCTATCCGGTTTACCTTCTCGAGCGCGAGCCCTCGATCGGCGGGCACATGGCCCAGTTCGACAAAACCTTCCCCACGCTCGACTGCTCCGCCTGTATCCTCACCCCGAAAATGTCGGAAGTGGGGCAGCACGAGAACGTGACCATGTTCACCTACGCGGAACTGGAGGAGGTCACCGGCTCGGTGGGCAACTTCAAGGTCCGCCTCCGCAAGAAGGCCCGCTACTTGAACGAGGAGCTTTGCACCGGCTGCGGCGTCTGTAGCGAGAAGTGCCCGAAGAAGGTGGTCGACGACGTATTCGAGGTCGGGCTGGGACATCGCAAGGCCATCTACACGCCGTTCCCGCAGGCCGTTCCCCGGTACCCCGTGATCGACACCGAGTCGTGCATCTGGTTTCAGAAGGGGAAGTGCCGGGCATGCGAGAAGATTTGCCCCACCGGCGCGATCGACTACGACCAGGAAGACGAGATCGTCGAGCTGGAGGTGGGCAACATCATCCTGGCCACCGGGTGGAAGATGTTCGATTGCCGCAAGATCTCCCAGTACGGCTACGGCCGCCTCCCCAATGTGTTCACCTCCATGGAGTTCGAGCGGATGTGCAACGCGGCCGGCCCGACCGGCGGCAAGATCGTCTTGCGCGACGGCAAGACGGAGCCGGAAGCGATCGCCATCATCCACTGCGTCGGCAGCCGCGACGTCAACCACAACCCGTATTGCTCCAACGTCTGCTGCATGGCCGCGCTGAAGTTCGGGCACCTCGTCTTGGAGAAGACCAGCGCCGACGTCTACTCCTGCTACATCGACATGCGGACTCCGTCGAAGGACTACGAGGAGTTCTATCAACGGCTGCTGGGCGAGGGGATGCACTTCGTCCGCGGCAAGGTCGCCGAAGTGACCGACGCCGGCCGCGTGCCCTTCGAGCACGGCAAGCTGATCGTCCAGGTGGAAGACACGCTCCTGGGGCGCCAGCGCCGCATCCCCGTCGACATGGTCGTCCTGATGGGGGCCCTGGAGCCGCAGGCCGACGCCAAGGAGATGGGACGTAAGTGCGGCATCTCGTGCAGCGCGTCGGGCTGGTTCACCGAGCGGCATCCCAAGCTGGACCCGGTGGCCACGATGACCGACGGCGTGTTCGTGGCCGGCGTCTGCCAGGGGCCCAAGGATATCCCGGCTTCGGTGGCCCAGGGGGCCGCGGCCGCCGCCCGGGTCCAGGGCATGATCACCAAGGGCATGGTGACGATCGAGCCGATCGTGGCCTCGGTGGACGAGGAGCGTTGTTCGGGCTGCCGGATCTGCAACGCCTTGTGCCCGTTCAATGCCATCGAGTTCGATGACCAGAAGCAGGTCAGCCGGGTGATCACGGCATTGTGCAAGGGGTGCGGCACGTGCGTGGCGGCCTGCCCGGCCAACGCGATTGCCGGGGCCCATTTCAGCTTCGACCAGATTTCCGCGGAGATCGCCGGCGCGCTTTGGGACGCCTTGTCCGACGACGGCGCCCCGGCCGGCACCCAGTCGCCCACGGAAACCGTAGCTTAGGGAGCCGTAGGAATCCTAGCGTGGGTCGAGCGGAGCGAGACCCACGGGGAAGGGCGAAAACCGATGCGTGGGCCTTCCTTCGGGCGGCCTGCCCTACATCTTTCGTAAGGATCCTGACATGAGTGACGACACCTTCGAACCCAAAATCGTTGGGTTCCTCTGCAACTGGTGCTCGTACCGGGCCGCCGACCTGGCCGGCTCGGCACGCATCAAGTACGCCTCGAACGTCCGCATCATCCGCGTGATGTGCAGCGGACGCGTCGATCCCAACTTCGTCCTCCAGGCCCTCTCGCAGGGAGCCGACGGAGTGATGATCGCCGGATGTCATCCCGGCGAGTGCCACTACATCAATCAAAACTACAAGACGATGCGCCGCTTCATCATGCTCAAGCACGTGCTCCGCCAGATGGGCCTGGAAGACGAGCGACTCCGACTGGTCTGGGCCTCCGCCGCCGAAGGGCAGCAACTGGCCGAAGCCGTCGACAAGATGGTCGACGAGGTCCGCCGCGTCGGCCCGCTCAACTGGCGCCAAAACTGGCAGGAAGACGTCGATCGCGAGGACGCCCTCCAGAGCATCGTCAAGGAACGCGAGGAACTGATGGAGGTGGTAGCATGACGGACAACCCAACCGAAAACCAGCCGGCCACGACCGACCAACCGGAGGCTTCGAAGCCCAAGGGCAAGCTGGCGCTCTACTGGGCCGCTTCGTGCGGCGGCTGCGAAATCGCCGTCCTGGGGATCCACGAGAAGATCCTCGACGTGGCCGCGGCCTTCGACGTCGTCTTCTGGCCCTGCGCCACCGACGGCAAGGTCCACCACGTGGAGAAGATGCCCGACGGGAGCATCGACGTCTGCCTGTTCAACGGCGGCATCCGCACCAGCGAACACGAGTACATGGCCCAGCTTCTACGAAAGAAGTCGAAGGTGCTCGTCGCCTTCGGCTCGTGCGCCCATGAAGGCTGCATCCCCGGCCTGGCCAACCTGAGCAGCCGGAAGGAAGTGTTCGACACCGTCTATCGGGAGACCTCGTCGACGGAGAACCCCGACGATCTCCGGCCCCAGCGCGAGACGGACGTCCCCGAGGGCACGTTGCATCTGCCCGTCTTTTACGACACGCTAAAGACCCTCGACCAGACCGTCCCGGTCGACTACTACCTGCCCGGCTGCCCCCCCGAAGCCGACCGCATCTGGGAAGCGCTCGTGGCGATCGTCCAGGGGACGCTGCCGGAGCCGGGCTCGGTGATCGGCCTCGATTCGACGGTCTGCGACGAGTGCTCGCGAAAGCGAAACGAGAAGAAGATCCGCGGCTTTAAGCGGACCTGGGAGGTGATCCCCGACGAAGAGACGTGCCTTCTGGAGCAGGGCATCGTCTGCGCGGGCATCGCCACGCGGGCCGGCTGCGGGGCCCTCTGCCCCCAGGTCAACTCGCCCTGCATCGGCTGTCACGGCCCGGCGCAAGGGGCCCACGACCAAGGGGCCCAGTTGATGGCCGCCCTGGCTTCGGTCATCGACTCGGACGATCCCGGCGAAATCGAGCGGATCATCGCCGAGGGGATTCCGGACCCGGTGGGCAGCTTCTATCGGTTCAGTCTGGCGGCCAGCACGCTGCGTCGCTCGAAGTTCGGTCCGAGCGCCGCCGCGTCGTCCCGCGGGAAGGTCGGTGGCGAGGCGAGCAACACCGAGGCATCGCACGTAGGAGCAACGAATGAGTAAGCGCGTTTCCATCGATCCCATTACCCGGCTGGAAGGGCACGGCAAGATCGACATCTTCCTCGACGACGAGGGGGAGGTCGCCGGCGCCTACCTTCAGATCCCCGAGCTTCGCGGCTTCGAGCGGTTCTGCGTGGGCCGCCCGGTGGAGGAGATGCCCAACCTCACCAGCCGGATCTGCGGCGTCTGTCCGGAAGCCCATCACATGGCGGCCACCAAGGCCCTGGACAACGTCTTCCACGTCGACCCGCCGCGAGCGGCCAAGAAGCTCCGCGAGCTGTTCTACAGCATCTTCTACGCCACCGACCATACGACCCACTTCTACGCCCTGGGCGGCCCCGACTTCGTCGTCGGCCCCGAAGCGCCGGCCGCCGAGCGAAACATCCTCGGCGTGATCGCCAAGGTCGGAATGGACGTCGCCGGCAGAGTGCTCAAGATGCGCCGCGACGGGCACCACCTGATCAAAATGATCGGCGGCCGGCCCGTGCATCCCAACTGGGGCCTGCCCGGCGGAGTCAGCCGCGGAATCAACGAGGAGCAGCGCGCCGAGATCGAGCAGCTCGGGCGCGACGCGATCGAGTTCGCCAAGTTCTCCCTCCAGGTGTTCGACGACCTGGTGCTGGGGAATACCGACTACGTGGGCCTGATCACCGGCGGCGTCTACACGCACCAGACCTACAACATGGGGACGGTCGACGAGAACAACCACGTCAACTTCTATGACGGCAAGATCCGCGTCACCGACCCCGAAGGCGCCGAGCACGCCAAGTACGACCCGGTCGACTACCGCGACTACGTGGCCGAGCGGGTCGAGCCCTGGTCGTACCTCAAGTTCCCCTACCTGAAGAAGGTCGGCTGGAAGGGGTTCGTCGACGGCAAGGACTCCGGCGTCTACAAGTGCACCCCGCTCTCGCGCCTCAACGCCGCCGACGGCATGGCCACTCCCCTGGCCCAGGCCGAGTACGAGCGGTTCTACGAGACCCTGGGCGGCAAACCGGTCCACCACACCCTGGCCACCCACTGGGCCCGGCTGATCGAGCTGTTGTACGCCGCGGAGCGCTGGGTCGAGCTGGCCACCGACCCGGAGATCACCAGCCGCGAGTACCGCGTGCTCCCCACCCAGACGCCGACCGAAGGCGTCGGATGCGTCGAGGCACCGCGGGGAACACTCACCCACCACTACTCGACCGACGAGCGCGGGATCGTCACCAAGGTCAACCTGATCGTGGGCACCACGAACAACAACGCCCCCATCTGCATGTCGGTCAAGAAGGCCGCCCAAGGGCTGATCCACAAGGGCGAGGTCTCCGAGGGCCTGTTGAACAAGGTCGAGATGGCCTTCCGGGCGTACGACCCGTGCTTCGGCTGCGCCACGCACAGCCTACCGGGCCGGATGCCCCTGGTCGTCAACCTTCGCAACGCCGAGGGCGACGTCCTCCAGACGCTCTCGCAGTTTGTCGACTAGATGGCCGATCGCAATCTTCACCGCGTTGCCGTGTGCCAGCGCTTCGCCGAAGCGGTGCATGCGCCGATCGCGTTTGCGCATCCCACCGAACACTACTTCCGCGCGAGCGGTGGCACACGACTCGCGGCCCCCACGGCCGCGCACCCCGACCTATCGAGACGCGTCGTTCTCTTCGTCGCCGAAGACCAGACGTGCCCCCAGCCCGGACCGCACGTATCGCTCGCCAAAAGCCTCCTGCATCGCCTTGCGCGTCTTGTCGCCTGAGCAGTGACTCGGCCCCGCGCGCCGGACGCCGCCTTCCTGAAGACCGCGGATCGCCGCGTCGATCTGGTCGTCCGGTGCCCGCGACATGTGAAACCCGCCGAGCACCGCGAAAACGGGCTTCTTGGCGTGACGGCGGGCCGCCTCGGCCATGCGGGCAATGCCCGGGTGCGCGCAGCCGGTGACGACGACCGGGCCCTCCGGAGTCTCCAGGCACAACCCTTGCTCGGCGAGGGGCTCCTTGAGGACACCGGTGGTCCAGGCCCCGTCACAAATCTTGCACGGCCCCTCGGTCTCGACCACCTCGGCGCCCGACTCGCGGACCTTTTCGCGGAACTCGGCCGGAAACGCTTCGGGCACGAACACCCGCACCTTGTTGTTGGCCTTCAGGAAGTCAACAAGCCCGCCGGTGTGATCGCTGTGCAAGTGCGAAAGGACCACACTCCCGATCTGCTCCGGGCGGAAACCGGCCTTGGCCATGTTGGCAAGCAACACCCCGCCCTCGCCGCCGGTGTCGAAGAGGATCGTTTCGCCGAGTCCCTCGACCACGCAGGCGAAGCCCCAGGCGGTCTTCATTCCGTCCTTGAGAGCGTAGTTGTCGTAGACGACGGTGACGACGACCTCTTCGGCCCGCTTCGCCCCCTGCGCCGCGGTCCGGCCTTGCTCGCCGGCGCGGCACGCCGACTGCCAAGAGAGCGGGATCGCAACAACGAGTGCTGCCGAGAGCACCGCGGTCCATCCCGGCTTGATGATAGCGCCTGATTGCATCGAACGTCCCTCCCCGGAAATCGAAGGTCCCTTCCCGGAAGTCAAATGCCCCTCCCGGGAAGTAGCAGCTTCTCCTCTGCCCATTTGAGGCGACGATCGCCTGAGAAACAAGCGGCACGCGGTGGACAGGGAAGACGTGTAGGAGTGCCTCCCGGGGCACCGGCAAGCCGGCTCGGGGTGGTTCGGGCGGCCCAAGTGCTTGCCGGGTCTGGACCAAGTGCCAATAATTGGGAAAGGAGGCACGTGATCCGGGGTAGAGCACAAGGAGGACTTGTCATGCGACCTAGCGCCACGGCACTCGCGGTCGGCCTGCTGCTGGCCATCGCCATCCTGGCCCAGCACGCTTGGGCCCAGGCAGAGCCCGACAACACCCGGCGAAGCATGGGAAATCTGCACCCCGATTCCTACACCGCGGGACGGGCCATCCACGGGTCGGATCGCGTTCAGCCGCGCGGGAGGACCACGGTGGTGGTACCGCAACCGTACTATTATGGGAACCCCCATCCGTACTCCTATCGCCCGTACCGACCCTACCATTCGGGCGGGTACGGATACTACCCGTATTACGTGGCCCCGCGTTCCTATTACTACCCGGGCTACCTCTATCCACCGCCCGTCTCCATCCCCGCCGAGACCCTCTACGGCCCGCGCGCGGTGCGGCGGTTCATGGGGTGGTGAGGCCGCCGGCGGCTTGCTCGCTCCTGTCGTCATATTGATAACAAGAGCGGTCGATCTCGTCACAACCGCGACAATCCGCGTGAGCGTGCGCCATTTTGGGCGGTTTGCGTTACTTGCCTTCGGGTAACGACTTCGGGCGAGCTCTGGCCGGCAGGCCCCTTCGTGGCACGGCGTGTGCTATTTCTCTCGCTTGGGGAAAGCAAATGGCCTCGGAAGGCCCTGCCATCGGGCCGACGACCGGGGCATTCCGGCGGGATACAGGGCAGTTGTCACGCAGCACGGGGAGGAATCGTGATGAGGCTCTCAGCAGCGATCCTGGCGTCGGCGGCGCTGTTCGCCGCGGCAGCGTCGAGCAACGTCCCGTCCGACAAGCCGAACGACGATCACCGGCGAAGCATGGGGAACCTGCGGCCCAACGATCGGACCGCGGGGCTCGCCGTCCAGGGATCTCCGCCCCCCGGCTTCAACCAGGATCGAGGCCCGGCCGACCGGGGAGCAAGCCAGGACCGGGGCGGCGACCTGCCCGGCGCCCAACACGCCCCCTACCGCGGCGACGGATACCGGCACCCCCACCATGTGGGCGATTACGGGCTCGACCCGTACTACCACACCCCGCGGCGTCGCTACTGGCGCTTGCCCTATTTGCCGCTGATCCACATCCCGGCCGAGCATCTGTACGGACCGCAAGCCTTGAAACGGTTCCTCGGTCTCAGCCCGACGTACCCGGCCCCCGCGAGTCCCCGGGCGATCTTGGTCGCCGGCGGCGACGAAAACGGCGAAGAGCCGGCCCGGCGCGCGACCAACCAGCGGGCGCTCGATCTGGGGCGACGATTCCTCGGGTTCGGCGACGCCCACTTCGCCGACGGGAAATACGCCGAGGCCTACAGCCGCTACAAGAAGGCGGCCGACGCCGCCCCGACCCTGGCCGATGCCTACTTCCGGCAGGGCTTCGCCCTGGTTGCCCTGGGCAACTACCAGCAGGCAGCCAAGGTGCTCAAACGGGGCCTGGAGATCGCCCCCGACTGGCCGCGTTCCGGCTTCCGCATCCACGAGTTTTACGGCAACGACGCGGCGGCGAAGACGGCCCATCTCGGGGCGCTCTCCCAAGCGGTTGTCGACCAGCCCCACGACGCCGACCTTCCCTTCGTGCTCGGCGTGCTCGTCCACTCTGGCGGCGAGCCGGACCGCGCCGTGCCGCTCTTCGAGCGGGCCGCCCGGCTGACCGTGGGGAGCGACGCCCATCTGAGAGCCTTTCTAGACCTTGGACGTCCTGGGCAGCCGTAGCCGCGGGACTTGGGCGGGGCAGTCTCGTAGCCCAGGCATCTTGCCTGGGTCCCCAAGTGTAGAGGCACGGAGCCAGCGTCCTTGAGCGTATGGCGTCGAAGGCTGTGCTGCCGGCTGCGCGAATCCGCGGCTCACCAATCGTCTTGGCCGAGCCTGGCGGACAGCAGATCGAGTTGGCTCTTGAGATCGGCCAACAAGAGTTGCGGGCTGGCGCCCCCCGCCATGTGCGAATAGAAGGAGCCGGAGGCGGAGCCGCCGCTTGTGCCGAGCAGAGTGGTCGTCTTGTTGAGATCGAACAGCCCTTGGCCGACGTGATCGAGCTTCTCGGCCGTGTCCCGGTTGTCGTGCCAGAGGCGATCGAGCTGGAGGATGAGCCCAATGACCAGGACGATCTGCCCGGCGAGCCCCACCGGCATCCCGATCGCCCAGAGATCCTGCCGTCCGCTGGCTGCCGCCCAGGCGAGCAGGACGCCGCCGAACGCGGACGCCATCAGTCCTACGGCGAGGACGAACCAGGTGAGCACGGGCAGCCAGGGCTCGCTCGAGCGGGCTCGCGTCCGGGCCGCCTTTGCCTGCGTGGCCGCGGGGTAGTGCCAGCCGGGTGAACCTCCATGCGACGCATCGACTCGGGCTATGCTCCGCCGCGAGGCCCCCTCCCGGGAACGGTCCGGCTTGTCGATCCGCAGCAGCCGCTCGATGTGCCGCAGTTTCTGCTCCAGCTCCCACCCGTCGTACGTGGGCGGCGGCTCCGGAATGAACACCACGGGCTCGGGCTCACTCGGGGTGGCGGAGGTCGGCGGCCCGGCGTCGTCGCTTGCCGTTTCCGGCGCCGCGTGGATCCCGAGCCGGCACAAGACGGTCCCGCAGCGGGGGCAGGAGTACTTTCCCGTCTCTGTCGAGCCGAGCCCGGGCACGTCTTGTTGGCACGTGTTACACCACATGGTGTTCTATGGATCGGCCAACAGCGGGGAAGACTCTAACGATTTCGGGGATTTTGCGGGGGCGTGAGCGGCGATTGGAAGGCATGGACAGGAGAGGCAAGCTGGGAAGCATATCGCATGATAGAAAGAGCAGGAAGACGAGGAGGCTTGTCACGATCGACGGGGCTTGTCGCGCCCTGCAATCCGAGCCTAAGGATCGCGCAAGAAACAACTGTCGCGATATGGCCGTGGGGCACGTTTCCAACGTGCCTGGCACGATGGAATCGTGCCCCACTTATTGTTTCTGCGATCCTAAGGCGAGACTGTGGAACCCGGTAGCTGAGCGGGAGGCTCTTCGTGCGTTGGGGGGCCGCCCTTTGGCAGCGTATAATGCTGGTTTATGGCTCTGGCACGTTCACCATGAGGGAGGGCAAGCCATGGGGGATAACCGGATCTGTTGCCGCGACGCGCAACGTCCCTCGCTGCGAGTGGTTTTGGTAGTCGTGGTCTTGGTGGCGGGTGCTGCCGCAGCGTTGGCTCAACCGAGGGCCCCGCTGCCGGACGCCCCGGCCCAGGCACGGGCCCAGGAGTTGCTTCGCGACGTGTACGGCGAAGAGTACGACGCGGCCAAGACCTCGGAGCAGAAGACCGAGCTGGCCAGGAAGCTGCTCGATCAGGCGGCCAAGAGCCCGGCCGACCCGGCCAATCATTTCGTGCTGCTGCGGGTTGCCAAGGAGGTGGCGATCCTGGCGGCCGACTGCGAGACCGCTTTGGACGCCGTCGAGCGAATCGTGGCGACCTACGACGTCGACGCCATGGAAGCGCGGCTGGAATGTGTACAGGGGCTCGCCGACGCCGCCAAGCTCTCGTCGCAGCGCGCGGCGCTCGCCGTGCACGCCTGCTCGCTGGTCGACGTCGCCCTGGCCGAAGACGACTTCGAGGCGGCCGGCCGGTTCGGCCAGATCGCCGAGGATTTGGCCAAGCGGGGGCGCGACTACTCGCTCGCCAAGGAGGTCATCGCCCGGATGGAGAAGCTCGATGAGATCCGCCAGGCGCACGCGGAGTATCAGAAGGCCCAGGCCCGATTGGACGAGAGCCCGACGGACGCGGAGGCGAACCTGGCGGCCGGTCGCTACCTTTGCCTGTCGCGTGGCGACTGGGACCGGGGCATTCCCATGCTGGCGTTGGGGGGCGATCCGGCGTTGAAAGTCCCGGCGGTGAAGGAGCTCGTCGGGGCCGATTCGCCCGACGCCCAGGTCGCGCTGGGCGACGCCTGGTGGGACGTGGCCCAGTCGAGGGAGGGCCGCGAGCGCGATGGCTTCCTGCTTCGTGCGGGCTACTGGTACGAGCAGGCCCAGTCGAAGGTGGCCTCCGGGCTGGCCAAGGTGAAGCTCGATCAGCGGCTTGCGGAGATCGCCAACGTCGAGTCTCCCGCGACGGAGGTCGCCCGCGATCGGCCGCGATCTGGGACGTCGGGAAGAAGGGCGAAGAGGGGGAGAACTTTCGATCCGGCCAGTGCGACGCTCCTCGGAACGCTGCGGGGCCATTCCGGCGGGGTGGCAGGCTTGGCTTTCGGAGCGGAAGAATGGCTCTTGGCGTCTGGCGGCGCCGACAGCAAGGTGATCTTCTGGGACCTTCGCAGCGGGCAGAAGCGAGGTGAGCTTCGTGACCACGAAGGCCGCGTGCTGTGCGTCGCCTTCAGTCGAGACGGCTCCCTCTTTGCATCCTCGGGGGAGGACCCTACGATCAAGGTAGGTGTGCGACCGCCACGCGCGATCCTGGCGGGGCACACGGGCGGAGTGCACACGATCGCCTTCAGCCCCGACGGTTCGATTCTAGCCTCGGCGAGCGATGATGGGACCGTTAAGCTCTGGGACTTGGCCAGACAGGAGGTCCTGCACACCTTCCCTTGCACGAATCGCTGTTGGTCGCCGGCGTTCAGCCCCGACGGGTCACTCGTGGGTACGGCAAACGAGGAGCGTGAAACCGTATTGTGGGACGTGGCGAGCGGAAAGCCACGTAGGACGTTTCCTGGAGACGGCGGAAGCCACGTGGGAGGCCTCGCTTTCACTCCCGACGGATCGACTCTCGCCACGTGCAGCTATGACGGGACCATCCGGCTCTGGGACGTCGCCACGGGAAACGTGCGGAACACGTTGAAGGCGCACCGCGGCGAGATACGGTCCATCGCCTTCGCCGGGGACGGCGCCACGTTGGCCTCCGGCGGCTGGAAGGACGGCTCGTTGAAGCTCTGGGACGTGGCCAGCGGAGAGCTTCGAGCGACGTTGGCCGGCAACAAGCGCGGCGTCTTCCGTGTGGCCTTCAGTCCCGATGGCTCGCTGTTGGCGTCCACCGGCGAGGACGGCGTCGTCCGACTCTGGGGCGCCGATCCGAGTGGAAAACTGCCGAAGACGGCTCCACCCGGCGAGACGGGGGGGCCGACTTCGCACCCCACCCTGCCCGATCTCCGCGTCGCGCAGGTGTTCCTGGAGAACGGGGACAAGTCGGCGTGGATCCGCAACGACGGCGGCGCGACGGCCGCCGACGTGGCCGTGCAGTTCGTTGTGGACGGAGCGCCCGCCGACACTTCCCGCGTCGACGTGCCGCCCGAAGAGCAGGTTCAGGCGACCGTCTCGAAGCTGCCGCCGGGAAGGCACGTCGTCGGCGTGGTGGTCGACCCGGAGAATCGAATCTCCGAATCGAACGAAGCGAACAACGTCCTGGAGGCCGCCCTCACGGCGATCCTCACGCGGGACGGTCGTCCCGTAACGGCCGGGCGCATGCCGATGCCCAAGGGCAAGGTTTCCACCCCCGGCTTGACGCCCGATCGCGACGGGTGGATCTCTCTGCTTCCGCTGGTTCAAGCGAATCGCGACGCGCGCGACGCGCAATGGAAACGGGACGGCCAGACCGCGGCATTCAGCGCCGACAGGCAGCGGGCGCAAGTCTCCTTGCCTTTGGCCGTCGCCGGCAGCTACGAGCTCCAGGCCCGCGTCAACGTCACCAAAGCGAAGGACGCCACGGCGATCTGTCTGCCGATCGTCGGGGACAGGGCCGTTGTCTTGGAGATGAAAGGCGACCGGGGAAACACCGAGTCGCCCACCGTGACGATTCGACTCAGGGGCGTCAACCCCGAACCCCAGGCGCAGGCCAACGCCTCGATGGACGTCGGGACCGAGTACGCTTTCTCGTGCAGGGTGGCCGTATCGCCGGCGGGCGTCGGCGTCGAGATCCTTCGCGACGATCAGATGCTGTTTCAATGGGTCGGTCAGGTGTCCCAGGTCGCCGAGGGACGCATGATGCGCCCGGGAACCGTCGAACTGCGGACGGCCTACTACTCGTCTTCCGAGTTCAGCGACCTGCGGCTCCGGATGCTCGCGGGCCAGGCGACCGCGCTCTTCTCCGAGTAGGTCGTCCCCGTCCGCGCCTCGGGCGGAGAATCGCCACGACGATTCGCCGAGCCTGCCGGGCGCCGGCCGCTACTTCTCGGGCAGCTCGCCGCGGAGCATGTCGACCAGCAGGCCGACGTCGTCGGCGCCCAGGAGATTGAGATTCTCCTTGCCCTCGAGGTCCTTCCGCGCTTCGGCCGACTCGGGGCCCTCGCCTTCGACGCGTTCCGGGCGGAACCTGCGATAGGAGGGCATCCCGTAGTTCTCGTCGCCGTAGAAGAGGAGGTCGTTCTTGTCCACGGGCTTGGTTTTGGCCGGGTCGCAGAGGAAGCCGGTAAGCCACTCGGACGAGCCGTAGCCGGTCAGGTCGGGTCCCACGCGATCCCCTTCCTCACCGAAGCGGTGGCAGTCGGTGCAGCCGAAATCCGAGAAGAGCTCCCGGCCTTGCTCGATCCGGTCCGCGTCTTTTTGATCCATTTCGGCTTGTACGGGCAATTGGGCCTCGGCCGACAGCGCGATCACCAGGGACTCAAGCTCTTTCTTCTCCTCATCGTCCAGGTCCGAGAGCGTGTCTCGGACGAAACCGGCCATTTCGCCCGTTCGGAACTTGGAGTTGCCGAAGTACTTCCGCGTCCTGATCTTCTCGGGGTCCAACAGGCCGGCGATCCACGCGCGGCTGGCAAACCCGCCCAGGTCCGGGGCGGAAGGGTCGCGGGCGACGACGTCTCCGCCCGCGACGCCGGTCAGGTCGTGGCAGATCGCGCAGTGCTCGCGCTGGTAGAGCGCGCGGGCCTGGGCCAGGGCCGTGTCGGCGACGGCGACCGGCTCCCCGCGCCGGGCCACCCACTTGCCGACGGTGAGCATCGCCGGGGCAGGCTTGGGGGCGGCCGCGTCGTCGCGATCGTCCCCTTTGCGTGGTAACGACGGCTCGTACCAATCGCCCCGCAGCCAATCGGCGACGAGCTGGATTTCGCCGGCCCCCAGGCGGTTCTTGGCCCGATCCTCGGGCACTTCGAGATACGCCGGCATGCGGTCGTTCCGCGGGCCGTAGAACCAGTCGTGGGTCGGGTCGACGACGATGCCCAGGATCCACTCCTGCGATCCGTAAGCGGTCAGATCGGGAGCCGGGCCGATCTCCCCCTTGCCGTGGAACCGGTGGCAGCGCGTGCAGTCGTTGGCGATCAGCTTCCGCCCCTCTTCGATCAGGGCGGCGTCGGTGCGGTCCATGCCGGCCTGGGACGGCAGCCGGGCCTCGGCCGACAAGGCGGCGACGATCGCCGTCTGCTGCTTGTCGTCCAGGTCGGCATACGGCCCCTCGACGTACCGGACCATCGCGCCGGTGGCGAACTTCGTGTTGCCGTAGTATTGGGGGCTTTTGACCTTCTCGGGGTCGAGCAGCCCGGCGACCCACGGGCGCCCGGCGAAGCCGAACAGGTCGGGGGCGGAAGGGGGCTCGGCCGCGATCGCCGCATCGCCCGAGGCACCGTAATTGTGGCAGATCACGCACTGCTTCTCGTAAACGACCGGCCCCTGCGTCTTGGGATCGTTGCGCAACAGCGACAGCGCCCCGCTGATGGGGATTCCGCTGGGCGACCGGGCAAGCTCCTTGACGCGATCGGCCTGCGCCTGACCCGCGGCCAAGTCGGCCAGATACTCCGGGTTACCGAAGTCGTGCCGCCACGAGGCGGCCGAGAGCAGCACGAGGGCCACCAGCAGGAATCCCAATATCGCCACGTTGATCCAGTAGCCCCGCTTCAGACGGCCGAGAAACGGGAACGCGAGGACCACCAGCACGGTCGTCCCGCTCATGACGAAGATGGGCACGATCTTCCACGAGACGCCCACCAGCGGCATCGCGTCGCCGGGGAAGAGGTTGGAGAGCTGATACAGGCCACGGAAGCTCCACTCGGGCCGGGCCGCCGCGTAGAAGTTGGCCGGGTCGGGATCGGCCGGGGCGCCCAGCGCGACGCCAGGCTCGCCCCCGTGGCCGCCCGAGAACACGTGTCCTACCAAAAGCCCCACGACGATCATCACGACCAGCCAGGCGACGGCGTGATAGACCAGGCGGTCGGGCCAGTAGCGGCCGTCAAACTTTTCGGCTTGCCTAACCTCCTGGTCCTTCCGGGCCGCTCGGTGGACGAGCCAACCGTGCAGGGCCAACAGGCCGAGGAAGCTGGCGGCAAACAGGCCGACGTGCAGTGTGAAGAACCGGGTCAGCGTGAGGTGGCCGAACGCCGGACCGCCCGCCGCCAGCTTGAACACGTCGTCGCCGACCCAGGGCAGGAGCATGGCGAACTTGACGCGCACGAGCGTGCTGGCGTAGCTGTTCTGATCCCAGGCCAGCAGGTCGCCGGTCAGGCACAGGGCCAACGAGGCCAACCCCATCAGCACGGCCACCCAGTAGACGCACTCGCGCGGGGCCCGGCACAAGCCGCGGACGACCAGGTGGATGACGTACAGCCCGGTCAGGGCGACCAGCACCTGGGCCGCGTAGTGGTGCACGCCCCGCAACAGCCAGCCGCCGGTCACCTCATACTGGAGATAGTAGACGCTCTCCCACGCCGTCTGGGCGCTGGGGCTGTAGAAAAGCCAGAGGAAGAACCCGGTGATGGCCTGGATGATGAACGTGAAGGCGATCATGCTCGGGCAGAGGCTGTCCCAAGGGACTCCGCGCGGGACCGGCCGGTCGGCGAGACGGCGCACGGCGTACCTCGCGCCGGTGCGATCGTCGAGCCAATCCATCGCCGGGGCGAGACGGCGTGCGACCCCTCGACACAGGGGACACGACATGAGGCCGGCGCACTTGTCCGTCGAATCGGTCGGGGTGCTCATGCTTCGGGCACTTTCTCGGTAATACCGGTGCGGAAGTTCTCAAAGCGGACCCAGACTTCCGTCCCGTTTCGGATTTCCACTTCGAGCGTGTCGAGGTCGCGGGGGCTGGGCGAGGTTTCGTCGAGTCGCTTGCCGTCGAGGGCGAAGCTTGCCGCGTGGCAGGGACAGAACAGCTTCCCGTCCTTGGGGTGATACTGAACGGAGCAGCCGGCATGGGGGCAGACCACGTTGATCGCCTCAACCTGCTCGCCCTCCGTCCGCCGCAGCAGGACGGCGCCGATCGGCTCGTTGGGGAAGCGATTCCAGGCGTCGGTGCGATCGGACACGATGGAGACCTTTTGGGGCGTTCCATCCTTGGGCAACAAGTCCAGCGAGGCCACCCGGAGGAACTGGCCGGCCTGGCTCTTCTGTTTCAGCGGGTTGAGAAACGCGATGATCCCCGCCAGCGCCGGGACCACGTACGCAAACCCGCCCGACCCCAAGGCCAGCGCTTTGATGACGAATCGACGGCGCGGGTCACCGGCCGGGGCCGGCCCGGGGGCGTCGTCGCGTGCAGACTGGGTAGAAGACTCCATGGATCACTCTCGCTCTTGCGGTCGTGCTAACGCTGGGTTCACACGTTTTCCTCGGACGCCATGTCGGCAAGCCGCCCGCGAGGCCTGCACAGCACGGGGGGAGCTAGTCGTGTGTCAGCCGTTCGCTTGTGGGTGGCACGGGCATCTTGCCCGTGCTTTCGCCTGGGTGCCACTCTACGCCGGTAACCGAAATCCCCCGGCACGATGCGGCTTGTCGTGGATCGCTTGGAACTGGTGGCAGTCTGCGAAGGCTACGAATTCCACGAAGGATAGAATAGGAAAAGTAGTGATTTTAGATACCTTGAATGTACAAGGGCGGGGTCCGCGCCGGATTCTTGCTGAACTGGGGCCATCTGCAACT
>DATKZH010000046.1:0-85656 GCA_035528065.1 Thermoguttaceae bacterium
AGCTGCGCATCCGCCCCATGTGGCACCAGTACGACGGACGCGTGGAAGGCCACGTGATGGTCTGCGTCCTGGCGTACGCGTTGTGGAAGACCCTGGATCACTTGGCCAGACAGGCCGGGCTCCAGACGGTGATCCACAAACCCGATCCGGCCCGTCCCCAGGCTTCCCCCAAACCGCGGCCCATGAGCCCCGAGACGATCCTCCGGGAGCTGGCCAAGGTCCAGATCGGCGACATCCTGCTGGAAACGACCGACGGCCGTCAGTTGGCCCTCCGCCGGGTGGCCCGTCCCACCCCGGAGCAAGCCCGCATCCTGGCCGCCTTGAAGCTCACCCTGCCCGAACGCCTCAGCCCGGACCACTTGCTGTAGTGAAGACTTCTGACCACGAAGCCCGAATTCCTCGGGAATTATGAAAGTCCGAGCCCGTAACTGCGCAAGTTGGGTTAAGGTGTGCTTTGCTGCAATCGCCTCTGAACCTGTAGAATGTGGTGCATCTTCGTCGTGCTGGGAGTCAATGGTAAGCAGCCGTCCCACAGGTATCAGGGTACTGCCAACGGGAAGTCAGACATGCCAGCTACTTGGCGAACGGTCCGTGTCTTCATCTCCTCCACCTTCAGGGACATGCAGGCCGAGCGGGACCACTTGGTCCGGTTCGTGTTCCCGCGGCTGCGTGAGGAGCTGCTTCGGCGGCGGATGCACTTCATCGACGTGGACCTGCGTTGGGGCGTGACCAGCGAGCAGGACGCCCAGCAGGTTTGCCGGGAGATCATCGACGAGTGCCGGCCGAGGTTCTTGTGCATGCTGGGCGGGCGCTACGGGTGGACGCCGCCGGGATGTGACCGCTCGATCACGGCCGACGAAGTGCATTACGCCGCCCTCGACCAAGGCCAGCCCGATCGGCACCACTTCTTCTACTTCCGCGATCCGGCGGCCACCGCCGCGATGGTCGAGCAGCACCCGGGCCAATACCGCGAACCGCCGGGCAGCGAAAACGAGCGGAGACTGGAAGCGCTGAAGCAAGCGATCCAAGGGGCCGGCCATGAGCCGTTTGTTTACCCCGCCCAGTGGAACGCGGAACAGGGGCGTTTGGTCGGATTGGAAGAGTTCGGCCGCCGGGTGTACGACGATCTTCTAGCAAGCATCAACGAGGAGCTCGGCACCGAGAGGCCCGAGCGCGTCGACGAGTTTGCCGAGGAGATGACCCGGCAGGAGGCGTTCGTCTCCGAACGGACCGCCCGATACGTGGTCGGCAGCCGTCGGGCGGTCCTCGATTCTCTCGCCGAGTTCGCGTCTACGGATGGCGAGCCGAGCATCCTGGCCGTCACGGGAGCACCGGGCTGCGGCAAATCGGCTCTGTTGGGCAGAGCCTATCAGGACCTGACCGCCGCGCATCCCGACTGGCTCGTCGTCCCACACTTCGTCGGCGTCAGTGCGGGCTCCACCGATCTGCGGCGGAGCCTGCGGCGGCTCTGTCACGAGCTACAGCGGGCGGCGGGCGACGGCGAGCCGCTTCCCGACGACGTTGAGCAACTGATCACCAGACTGCCGGCCGTCTTGGAGCAAGCGGGGAGTACCCGGCGAATGGTCCTCATCATCGACGCGCTCAATCAGATGGACCCGACCGACGGGGCCCACACGCTGCGATGGCTCGCGCACCGGCTGCCGCAGAACGTCCGTATCGTCGTCTCTTCGCTGGCTCATCCCGTCTTGGAGGCCTTGCGCCTGCGGCGCGAGCAAGTCTTGGAGCTTGAGCTTGCACCGCTCACATCCGCTGACGCCAGGACGATTGTCGAAGGCTTCGCCGCCCGGTACCACAAGCGGCTGAGCGACGAGCAACTGGAAGCCTTGCTCGCCAAGCCGCAAAGCGGCAGCCCGTTGTATCTCTTGGTCGCCCTGGAGGAGCTTCGCACGCTCGGCACCTACGAGGAGATCACGGCCCGCATCGAACAATTGCCTGGCAGGGTCCAGGAGCTGTTCTTGTGGATTCTCCAGGAGCGGTTGTCGGTCGATCCCGGGTTCCAGGACGCCCAGGGCAATCTCGCGGGGGCGGAGTTGGTGCGCAAGTGCGTCTCCCATCTTGGCGTGAGCCGCCACGGACTCTCTCACGCCGAACTGGTCGGCACGGTCGACGCCGGCGATCCTCGGGGTAACGTCGCTGCCTTGGAACGGCTGCTGCGCCCCTATCTCATGCGCCGCGGGGAGCTTTTGGACTTCTACCACGGCCAACTCCGCGAAGCGGTGGAAGCCGAGTATCTCGACGAAGAGCACGAGCGGTTGGAGGCGCACCGCTCAATCGCCTCGTACTTCTCGCGGCAGGGCTACGCCAATCTTCGCACGCTTGCCGAACTGCCCTACCACCAGACGCAGGCCGGCCTCTGGGACGAGCTGGAGGGCACGCTGAGAGACCTTCCTTTCCTGGAGGGCAAGGTGACGGCCGCGATGGTCTTCGAGTTGGCCGGGGACTTCGCTGCCGCCGTGGCTGCCCTGCCTGACGACCGGCCGCAGTGTCGCATCCTCCGTCTCTTGGAGGACGCCCTCCGCCGTGACATCCATTTCATCGCCCGGCATGTCAATGACTACCCGCAGGCGCTGTTTCAGTGCATGTGGAATACGTCCTGGTGGTATGACTGCCCGGAGGCGGCGGGTCATTATGTTGAGCCTGAAGGGGTGTGGACGGCGGAGAATGCCCGTTGGCTGCAACCCGGCGAGACGGAGCTGAGCCGGCTCCTGGAGCGTTGGCGCGAGTCTAAGCAGCAAGCTTGCCCCGGCTTTGCCTGGCTGCGGTCGCGCCGCCCGCCGCCCGTGCACCTTGGGAGCACGCAGCTGGCAGTCTTGCGCGGACATGAGGACAAAGTCTTCAGTGTATCGTTCTCACCTGATAGTTGCCGTGCCGTGAGCGGCTCGGCCGATGGAACTGTAAGGATATGGGACGTAGCCACGGGCGAGGAGCTTCTATGCTTGCGAGGACATCAAAAGGCCGTGATAGGTGTATCGTTTTCGCCCGACGGGCTGAGAATCGTCAGTGGCTCAGCAGACCGTACTGTGAAACTGTGGGATGTAGCCACCGGTGTCGAACTTATCTGCCTTCGGTCACATCAAGACGAAGTCAACGTTGTCTCCTTTTCCCCCGATGGTCGCCTGATCGCCAGTGGCTCGGACGACAAAACGGTTCGAATACTTGATGCGATGAATGGTGCCGAGCTGCGCTGTTTACGGGGACACGTTGGAGCCGTTCGAGCGGTTGCCTGGTCGCGCGATGGCAGGCGACTCCTGAGCGGTTCCTGCAACCATGAGTGGGACTTCGAAGATTTGTCAGTCCACATCTGGGACCCTGACACTGGTGGACAACTGCATTTCCACGAGGGCCGTGACGACTGGATACGGGAGGTTTCATTTTCTGCAGACGGCAGGGCGTATTATGCTTCCTGTGATGAGGAGAGAATTACCGTGTTCGATGTCGATAGGGGTTCTGGTCAGGCTATGCGGGGCGGTCATGATCCGTGGGTAATGTGCGCATCATTCTCGACCGACTGTCGCGAACTGGTCACTGGAGGACAGGATCATGCCGTGCGTCTTTGGGACACCACATCTGGTTCGGAGCTTGATTGTTTGCATGGGCACGATGACGACGTCCTATGTGTCGCGCTTTCGAGCGACGGCAATTACGTCCTGAGTGGCTCCGCGGATAAGACAATACGAGTCTGGCGGCGTTCGCGTCATACCATGAATCGGACATTACAGGGGCATGTGGTCAAAGACGGTTCCATCACAAGCGTGTCCTTGTCTCCGAGTGGCGGCCAAGCTGTGACCTGTGCAGCACGCCATTCAATCTGTTTCTGGGAAGTTGAAAACGGTATTCTAGTCAATAAGACTTCGCACGAAGGTTATCGAGAATATCAGCGTTCACCAGAAAAGACGTGGCGTAAGTATCGATGGCGCCGTCCACCGTGCCTTTCTGCGGCATTTAGCCCAGACGGGCGCATGGTCGTCAGCCGGTCCGACAGGTTACGTCGTGTTCAAATCTGGGACGGCGCTGGAGTCTCCTTGCGTCACTTGGAGGTCGCTGAGCCTTATGTGATTAGTGCTCGTTTCTCTCCGGATAGTCGTCGCCTCGTGACTGGAACGCGAAACGGAACCGTGCAGATTTGGAACGCGGATACGGGTAAGGAAATCGGAAGGCTGCCTGGAAGCGTTTCCGGATTCGCCGGAGCAGCTTTCGCTTCAAACGGCAACATCATGACAAGATCATCGGGCGGGGAAATGCAGATCTGGGACGCCACGACACAGGAGCGTTTGGAAATCGCTCACCAGATCGACCACATCCCGATGTCTTTTGGAGCTGTGGAGAATGCTCCGTGGAGAGTCCGCGTGGATCCATCAGAAACCGTGGTTGAGCGGGTGCAGGGCGCAGCGCCTGTTGCGTCGTTCCCCGTAGCCTTTAGAAAGATCGCAGCCCACCCCAACGGCCGCACGTGGGCCGGTACATCCGCTAACGACCTCTACATCATCACCCTGGAAGGCGACCCGTTAGCACCACCGCCCGAGCCGCCTGAGCAGGAATAGACGTTCGGAGATAAACCATGCCAGCCGCCAGTCGAACGATCCGCGTCTTCATCTCCTCCACCTTCCGCGACATGCACGCGGAGCGGGAGGAGTTGGTCAAACGGGTCTTCCCCCAACTCCGCAAGCTGTGCGAGGAGCGGGGCGTTGGTTGGACGGAGGTCGACCTCCGCTGGGGCGTTACCGAGGAGCAGGCCCATCGGGGCGAGGTGTTGCCGATTTGCCTGGCGGAGATAGACCGGTGCCGGCCGCATTACGCTCGTTCCCAGGCTCTGCCTGGGAACGCAAGGCATGAAGGCTCTGCCTCCTTCACCCGCGAGCGATCATTGGCGCGTCCATTACCGTGACTCCGGTCGAGCAGATCCTCCCCTACCAGACGTGACGAGGCAGAGCCTCGTCACGAGATTGTCCGTTGAGGTTGTTCGTGGTTGTTTCGGGCTTGTCGGCCCGAGATTGTCGATCAGTTGCCCTCGGCCTGCGAACGCCTTTCCTCCTGCCTTGGTGCGCTGACCGGCGGCGCGGACTCGCCCTCTTCCGCTTCGCGCTCGATGATGACCTTCCCCAGCTCGCCGGCCTTGACGATGCCGCCCTCGATCAGCTTGTCGACCAGGGCCTGGTGGAGCTGTTCGTGCTCCTGCGGCAGCGCGTCCTCGTCGCTTCGGAGCGACACGATGATGTCCCTCTTCCCCGTCACGGGGTCGCACTGGAGTCGGATTGTCATTTCGGCCATGGGCGGCGTCCTCGCTCAGGATCGGCCGAAGAATGACTTCCGCATTTGCGGAGTAGCAGGCACACGCCGTGTGCCGTAGCCAGCGGACGGCACACGGCGTGTGCCTGCTACTGAAGTCGGGAAGTCATTTTTCGGCCGCCCCTCAGGATATCCTTTCTTGTCTGCCGCATCCAACTCCGGCGATCGTGGCCAGCGTCTTGGCGTCGATCACTTTCCGCTCCAGGAGCAGGTCGCGCAGGGTCTCCAGGAGCGGCCGATTCTCCCGGAGGATGCTCGCGGCACGCTGCCGGGCCGCTTCGAGGATCTCGCGCACACGGCGGTCGATCGACTCCAACTGGGCCGGGGAATAGTGCCGGTTCGGGATCTGGTCGCCGGAGATGGTCCGGCATTGGCCGATGCCCACCTCGTCGCCGCCCGGGCCAGCTCGACGGCGTCGCGGCTCAAGCAAGGTGGCCGCTGGACGTCGCGCATCAACAGCGGCAACGCTTCCGCCCGGGGTGCCTGCCCCAGGAAGCAGTAGAGTATTCGCAACAGGTCGCTCTCAAACCGGCTGATCGCTCGCAACGCTTACGCTCCCTCCGTTCTCGTCCAACGGGACAATGGCCGAACTCGTTTCCACAACCCGCTTGCCGCCCGCGCCGGAAATCCGTTGACCGACAGCTCGCCTCCCCGCAAGCGGATCTCCAGGCTGTTGGGCGATTGCCAGCACGGGTCGTCGGGCCGGCAGCGGTCGGTGAGGAAGTTCACGCGCTGGTTCGCCGAGCCGATCCACCTCCGCCGCGTCTCCGGCAGCTCCTCGACGTACGGGCCGTCAACAAGCACGTCGGTATGACTCAACAGCTCGTCAACCGCCCTGTCGCGCATCGCCCGCAGCTTCTCCAGGGTATACCCGGTGAAGACGATCACCGTCAGGCCGCGGCGTTGGACTCCCTCGGCCAGGGTCGCCGCGCCGGCAGCCTGGGCAAACGGCTCCCCGCCCAGCAGCGTGACGCCCTCGATGCCGTGCTGCTCCGCTGCCCGCCGGATCTCGCGGAGCAGCCGGCCCACGGGCACGGGGCGCCCCCCGCGGAACGGGAGCATTTCCGGGTTGCAACAGCCGGGACAGCGAAGAGGACAGCCCTGCACCCAGACAGCGAACCGCCGGCCGGGCCCCTCGGCCTCGGTGACGGTCAGCGTCTCCGCCACCTGGAGGAGGTCGGCCGCTTGCGCCGCCGATTCCGGAATCGCACTCCTATGGCCGATGAGCGTGTTCACAGACGGCCCCTGGATCACGGACAGCCTCCTGAATGGACGACAGTCCGAACGGTGCCAACGGTTCGCGTTGTCTCCCACAACGGTCGCCGCGGCTTGGTGCATCCTTCGAGGCATCGTGCGGCGGGGGCTCGAGGACAACCGGGCACTGCCCCGGCATGCAAGCGCCGAGTTGCCCCGTCCGTAGACGAGTGTTCCCTGGGCCAATATACTTGGTTCTGGAGTTCTCGTCGAGGATCGGTAGAGCGCCGTTTCGGAACCACTTTCGGGCCGCCGCTCCGGACGAGCGGAGACTCGCGGCCCACGCGGCCCGGTGCTCTTGTGTGGCTCACGCCAGGGAGACTTCCGCGCTCACATACGCTTGAGGGCAGCGTGCGATGAGACGGCGTCGCAAGGCAAAGTCGCACGACAAGAGGGATCAGCCGGCAAGCCGGAGCGACTCCGAGAGCGCACGGTCAACCAGGCCCTGGGTGCTGGGAATCCTGATGGCGATATGCGCAGCGTTGGGCGGGATCGCCCTCGTGCAGCGGTCGCTCGTTCGCGATCCGATGGGGCAACCTGAGGTCTCCCGGCCCGGGCAAGGCGAATCGCCCGAGCGCGAGATGCCGCCGTTCGCCCCGCAGGATCCCGCGTTTCGACCCATCGAGACAACCGCCCAGGAACTGATCGGCGAAGCGGTCCGGGCCGCGCGTCGGCTGGTGGAGCGCTTTCCGGACGACCCGGCATCGATCGACGTGCTCGCCCGGCTGCAACATCATTTCGGCAACTCCGCGGAGGCGATCGACGCGTGGAAGCGATGCCTGCGGTTGGATCCGAGCTTCGTCGACGCCTACTACGGCATCGGATCCGCCGCCACCAGCAGGCAGCAGTACGACCAGGCCGCGCAGTGCTATCGCAGGGCGATGGCGCTGGACCCCGCCTCGCCGAAAGCTCCGATCGACTTGGCCTACGCGCTGATGAGCCAGGGCAAGCTAACGGAGGTGGTTGCCGTGCTGGAGGAGTCGACCGGCGGCGGCCTCCGATCGATGCCCGCTTTTCTGCTCTTGGGCCAGGCGTATCATCAACTCAAGCAGTACGAGAAGGCGAAGCAGAGCTTCGAGACCGCCGTCCGGATCGCACCCGACTATCCGAGCGCCCACTACGGCCTTGCCATGGCGTGCGCCAGGCTGGGCCAGAAGGACCAGGCCGAAAAGCATCGCGAGGAGTTCCGAAGGCTCGAGGCCCTAGACCGCGAGGGCCGCACTCGGGCCGATACGGCGCCCGACGACCAGCTCTCGGTCCGCGAGAGGCTGGCCCAGGCCTACACGGACGCCGGCCGCGCCTACGCACGCCACGGGGACGATGGGGAAGCGGAAGCGCCGTGGCGGCGAGCGGCGGCCCTGGACGAGGGAAACACGGCGTGCCGCGAAGACCTGGCGGCGCTCTATGAGCGGAGCCACCGGGAGCAGGAATCGCTGTTGGTGTGCCGGGAGCTGGTCGAGATCGACCCGAACAACGCGGACTACTCCTTGAACGTGGGCCTGCTGAGTGCCCGGCTGGGCCGATTCGCGGCCGCTCGCTCCGCCGTGGAGCGGGCGATGGAGCTGGACCCCCGCAACCCTCGATACCGCGAAGCGTACGAGCTGATCCAGAGAGAGGGAACGAAGTGATGGCTCCCGTCGTGCGTCGTGGGGATGGGCTCGAAGTGCCCCGCTTGGCCGGATCGGCCCTCGCCTGGCTGGGCCTTCTCGCCGGGGCACTGGCCGGCGGCCCCATCCAGCTTCGCGACGTCACCCACCAGACCGGGATCACGTTCGTCCACACCGACGGGGGCTGCGGCCGGCGGTACATCGTCGAAACCGTAAGCGCGGGGCTGGCGCTTTTCGACTACGACAACGACGGCGACGTGGACGTCTATTTCCTCAACGGCGCCCCGCTGCCCGGAACCAAGGTCGACGCGCCCCCGACCAACGCGCTGTATCGCAACGACGGCGGCTGGCGGTTCACCGACGTGAGCGACGAGGCGGGCGTCGCCGACACCGGATACGGACTGGGCGTCGCGGCGGGCGACTACGACAACGACGGGGACCAGGACCTCTATCTGAACAACTTCGGGCCGAACGTCATGTACCGCAACAACGGCGACGGGACGTTCACCGACGTAACCCAACCGACCGGCACGCAGAACGGGAGCCGGGTGGGCGCGGGGGCCTGCTTCCTCGATATCGATCGGGACGGCGATCTGGACCTCTACGTCGCCAACTACCTCGAATTCTCCTACGACGCCCCCATTTCGGCCACGATCCACGGGGTGCCCGTCTACCCCGGGCCAAACCGCTACCCTCCCGTCCCCGATACCCTCTACCGCAACAACGGCGACGGGACGTTCACCGACGTGAGCGTCGAGTCGGGCGTGGGCGCCCACGCGGGCTGGGGGATGGGGATCGTGTGCGCCGACTACGACAACGACGGCGATACGGACGTCTTCGTCGGCAACGACGTCGCCGAGAACTTCCTCTTCGAGAACGACGGCCAGGGCAAGTTCGAGGAAGTGGGGCTCGTCGTCGGCGCCTCCTACGATCTCCGCGGCAACCCGCAGGGAAGCATGGGCGTCGATTGCGGCGACTACAACAACGACGGCCGGCTCGATTTCTATCAGACGTCGTACCAGGGACAGCACGCCGTGTTGTACGAGAACGTGGGCGGCGGCCTGCTCGAAGACGTGACGCTCGCCACCGGCGCCGGCGCGGGAACGATGCCCTACGTGACGTGGGGAAACGGCCTGGTGGATTTCGATAACGACGGCGATCGCGACGTCTTCGTCGCCTGCGGCCACTTGTACGACAACGTGGACCGCTTCGACGACACCACGTCGTACCTCGCCCGAAACGTCCTCCTGATGAACACCGGCGACGGCCGATTCGTCGACGCGTCGCGCGCAAGCGGCGACGGGCTGGCCGTGACGCTCAGCAGCCGCGGCGCCGCGTTCGACGACCTGGACGGCGACGGCGACGTCGACGCCGTGATCCTCAACTCCCGGCGCGAGCCGACGGTTCTGCGGAACGACTCCCCCTCGGGCAACCGCTGGGTCCAGATCCGCCTGCGAGGCGTGAAGAGCAACCGCGACGGCGTGGGGGCGCGGGTCAAAGTGGTGGCGGGGGATCTCACCCAGGTGGACGAAGTCCATAGCGGCCGCGGCTACCAGAGCCACTACGGCAGCCGTCTGCAATTCGGGCTGGGAGATCACGACCGGATCGACCGCGTCGAGGTCCGTTGGCTCGGCGGCGGGGTCGACGTGCTGAACGATCTGGCCACCGACCAAGTGTTGACGATTGTTGAAGGGGCGGCATATCAGCGGTAGCCCCTCATGCGTGTATAAGCGATATCCCCAATAGCAGTAAAAACTGCCTGTAGAGGGATGTAACGTACCCGTCGTTCAGGTGGCATGATCACAACAGCGGTGTTTTTTTTCAGACGCCTTGTGACAGACGCTTGCAGTCCTCCTGGGCGGCTGGTAAAGTGCGTCTAGCTTGAGGGGCAGCCCCGCGGACGGGCTCTGCATGGGGGGACACGGGATCCGTCAGCATGTAATGTACTTCTTATCTCTTTCCCGAGGAGGGTTCGCCCATGGTCCACTCTCGACGTTGGCGCGGTTTCACGCTCGTGGAACTGCTGGTGGTGATTGCCATCATCGGTATCTTGATTGCTCTTCTCTTGCCGGCCGTACAGGCCGCGCGGGAGGCGGCCCGCCGGGCGCAGTGCAGCAACAACCTCAAGCAGCTCGGATTGGCGTTTCACAACTATCACGACACCTACAAGTGCATGCCGATCGGCGTCCGCGCCGGCGGCTGGAACGGCGGCTGGGGCACGTCGTTCTACGTGCGCTTGCTCCCCTACGTGGAGCAGGCGGCGCTTGCCGACTCGTGGCCGTGGTCCGAAAAGCCGGGCCTAACCAACCCCACCGTGGATGCCCGCAATGAAGGCTATCCGGGCGGAAACGTGAATCTCCGCGGCTTGCCCCTGAACCTGCTCAACCTGACGATCACCGGGTTCCGTTGCCCCTCCAGCGTGCTGCCGGAGTTCAGCACCGGCGGCAACGCCGTGTGCATGGCGTCGTACGCGGGCATCATGGGAGCGGTGGAGCCGACGGGGGTGTACGTCCCCACTTCGCAGCGCGGCTGCTGCGACTGCTGCGCCGGCGTCGGCACGGGGAATTTCGCAGACGGGCTGACCTCGGGGGGCGGCATGCTCACTTACAACAAGGTGATCCGGATTGCCGACTGCCGCGACGGCACCTCGAACACGATGATTCTTGGTGAGACCTCCGACTGGGCGTACGACGTGAACGGAAACCGCAAGCACATCGATCCGAGCTGGCCGCACGGGTTTGGCATGGGAACCGCCTGGGGGCCGACGGGCATAGTCGGCGATGGAATCAGCACCAGCACCGCCACGAGCCGGGCCTTCAACCTGACTTCGATTCGCTACCCGGTGGGCACGCACATTTACGAGCTGCCGGGCGTCGGCGACAATCACGGCTCCAACAACCCGCTGCTTTCGGCGCATCCAGGCGGCACGCAAATCTTACTGAGCGACGGGAGTGCCCGGTTCCTCAGCGAGACGACGAACCTGGAGACCCTGAAGCTCCTTGCCGACCGGCAGGACGAAATCCCCCTGCCCCAGTTCTGAGCCCAAGGGAGCCGTCTTTGGCCTCCCCGGCTGCGGCCGCATTGCGGTGGTCATGGTCTGATCGACGCCCCGCTTCCGGCGGATCACCGGAAGCGGGGCCTTTCGTAAGGAACTCAAACTGTAAGCCAGTCTGCGGATGACGCCGAAAACCGCATGGAACCACGCCAACGGCAATCAGCCGTCAGCTTTCAGCAATCAGCCCGTTGGCGCCGCTCGCTTCCCGGGCAATCCAGGGTGAAAGCGGATTGCTGACCGCTGATGGCTTACAGTCTGAGTAAGGAAGACAACGGTCGTGCTTTTCTCAAGAGGAGACTTCAAGCCATGCTAGTCTGTAGATTGCTCGCGCGGAGCCACGGGCTGTGGGCCATTCTGGCGATCGCCGGTTTACTCTTCTGCGTCGGGTGCAGCCCCGGCGGTTACTCCGGGCCGGTGGGTACGGTCACGGGAACGGTAACGCTCAACGGCGAGCCGGTGCCGGCGGGCTGCACGGTGACTTTCATCTCGGACGACGGTCACGCGGCCTCCGGCAAGGTCGGACCGGGCGGGAGCTATCAGTTGTCGGCGGGGGCCGAGGGCAACAACGTCCCCGCGGCAACCTACAAGGTGTCCATCACGCCCCCGGGAAAGGCGGACGCGTCCGAGGCGGATTACGACAAGATGATGGAAGCAGAGTCCGCCGGCGAGGCTTCGCAGGAAGAGACTCAACCCGCAGAGGAAGTCATTCCCGCCAAGTACCAGACCACCGGCACCAGTGGACTCTCTTTCGAGGTCAAGGCAGGGAGCAACACGATCGACGTCCCGCTGGAGTGAGCTCGCGGAGGGCGGTTTCCTCCACCAATCGTGCGGACTTGCGCTCTCGACGATCGCGCCGGCTTGACCGAGACTCTCCGTGGCGGGACCAACGTAGTCATCACGCTCCGCCGTGGTGACATGACGTCACGCGGAGCGTGACGAGTACCATTCTTGCGACACTTGTTTGTCGACCGATCCTCACCGGGAGTCGGGCTGCGAGGCCTGCGCGCGCTGCTTGCAGGACGCAATGTGCTGCTGGATTGCGTTGGCCGACCGCTTGTCTCCCGCGTGGCGGGCGATCCAGAGTGCCTGCTCGGCGGTGGAGATCGCGTCGGCGAATCGGCCGGCCTCGTAGTAGGCCCCCGAGAGCGTCATCAGGCCCGTCGGGTTCCGGTACTGCGTCAGCTCGCAGGCCCTCGAGGCGAGTTGAATCGCCTCGTCCACGTCCCGCAGCGGGGAGTCCTCGCTCGTCGCCCGGATCGACGCCAGCTTCAGTAGCGCAGGAACGAAGTCGGGCTTCTCGTTCAGCACCCGGCGGAGATGGGGCACGGCCTCGCCGGGCTTTCCCTCGCCGAGCAGCAGCTCCACGAGCTTGTAGCGGGAGGAGAGATCGTTCGGCTCGATGCGCACCGCCTCGGAAAGATGGGCTTTTGCCTCCCCGGGGTTGCCGAGCTCCAACAGGACGACCCCCAGCGTGACGTGCGCCGTGGGATCCTGCGGATCGATGCGGAGTGCGGCTCGGCAGGGCTCGACGGCCTGGTCGAACTTGCCGAGCCGCTGGAGCACGACGCCCAGCTTGCCGTGGGCCTCGGCGACCTCGGGCTCCAGCCGAATCGCCTCGACGAAGTGGGCCCGCGCCTCCTCGAGCATCCCTCGCATCGCCAGCGCCGTCCCCAAAGCGCGGTGTGCGCGGGCATTGTTCGGGTTGATCTCCAGCGAGTTCCGGTATCTCTCCACGGCGTCGTCCGGATCGTGAACGAGCAGGTTGTCGCCGGCTCGGCGATAGGAGTCGTCGTCGACGAACTGCTCGCGGATTCGCTTGATCGCGCCGGCGTCCGGATGCACGAATTCGGGGATGTTGGCGGCCCTGTCCGCCGCGGTGAACTGCGAGAGCACGACGGCCGGGCTGCTGCGTCCTTGCTCGTCGATATGGGTGAGGAAAAGCTGCGTGTAGTCCGAGTTGGCTTTCGAGGAGAACACCAGCCACTTGCCGTTCGGCGACCAACTGTGCCACGAGTTCATCCGACCGGTGTTGCACCGGAGCCTTCTCGCCTTCCCACCGGAGGCCGGGATGATGTACAGCTCGCTGTCCGGCTGGAGCAGCATGTAGCTCTTCGCCTTGCAGAACACGATCCACTTGCCGTCGGGGGAGTATTTGGCGAAATAGTTGCTCATCCCGTTGTGGGACGCTCCCTCGAGCGGCTCCGGATTGCCCCCCTCGCCCTCGTTGAACGGAATCCGATACAGGTCGAACAGGAACTCCTTGCCCCCCACCAGGAACTCGTCGCATTCCTCCGGGGTGAGAAGCACCCTTCCGTCGTTACGAGCGTTCTCCAACCGGTACGCCTTGCTCCGGGCGAAGACGATGTGCTTCCCATCCGGGCTCCAGATCGGATTGCTCTGAACGAACTGCTCGTCGTCCGCTCCCGGCAGTGCACGGAAAGTCCCCGTTTCCCGAGAGTAGACGGCCAGAATGCCTTGGATCGGGAAGAAGAGCTGAGAGAAAGCGAGGCCCGGCTTGGGAACGAAGACGGACTGGTCCTTCACCGTGCTCACCGTGTACTTGCCGTCCGGGGAAACCCGGGACAGCAAGCCGAAGGTCGGCCGCCCGTCTTCCTTCTCGTAGTCGCTCCAGGTGATGATGCTGCTCTTGTCGAGAGTCATCTCCTCGGAGACCGTCTTGATTACATAGGACCCCTTGTCGTTGGCGTAGTCCACGTCCATTCCCAGGACTCCTCCGTCGGCGGAGAACGAATGACAGTTCCCGCAGACGGGCAGATTCTCCAGGACGATCTCAGGCTGCTTCTTGGAGGAGATTTCTCCGAACCGCCATCGGATGAGCGAGGGGTCCTTCACGGCCTCAATCAGGGGCAGGATCACTTCCCGGTAGAAGATGGGCGCCCCGACTTCGTCCTTCGAGGCGGCGATGGAGACGCTCGCCGCCGAAAGGATCCGCTCCGGCGCGGTGCGGTTGACGCCCAACACCGTCACTTTCGCGCTCTTCTCCAGCGACCGGCGCTTGATCGTCTCCCACTGCTCGTCGGAGGGCGTCCACTCCACGGTGGAGCTGGGAAAACTCATCCTGCCCTCGCCGTCCCGGAAGCTGATCGTCACGACCCACGTGTCCGAATGGCCGCAGGTGTCCTCCCAGCGAAACGTCGGAGCCACGATTTCCGGGGGAAAGAGCGTCTCGTCGAGCGGATAGCGGAACGCCAATTCGCCGTACTGCCCGTCTTCCCGGTAGGCGGCGAGGATTCCGTCGACGTCGACGGGGGGCGCCCGAGAGGTAATCCACAAGGCCCCCAAAACGCCGGCGCCGATCGCAACGACGCCGAATGCAAGAAACGCTAGTGCCTTACGTGACTTGAGCACGGAGCCTCTCTCGGGGCGGCGATGTGTGCGGGTCGTGCTCATCCGATCCACTTACCTTCCAGGACATGAGCCCTCCGAACCCGCAAGATAAGGAAGTGTATTCTAGCCCGATTGCGGAGGGAATTCCAGCGATCGGCCGGGCGAATGCAGTCGGCGCCTCTTGCTCGGGGTGAGGGCTCGGCCTCGCTCGTCGCGTGCCACTGCTGGCTTGCCCAGCAGTGCCGGAAGCACGGTTGGACAAGCCAACCGTGGCACCCGTGCGCAGCAGTCGGCGCCTCTTGCTCGGGGTGAAGGCTCGGCCTCGCTTGTCGGGTCACCGCTCCTCGGCCACGCGGCTGGTGCGGACGACCAGGTAGAGCTGCTTCCGCTCTTCGCCGGCTTGGTGGCCGTCGGCATCGGTTGTCGGCGATAGGGTGAGCCCGCCGACGAGGACGGGCTTGCCCAGCGGCACGCGCATGCTGGCGGCGAACTGCTGCGTGGGCAGGTTGACGCGATCAACGTCGACCGAGCTTTCGCCGCCGGGCTCCTCGACCGTCTCTTTCTCTCCGTCGTAGCTGTACCCTATCTCACTGGGAGGGAAACGAGTGCCCACGCGCAGCACGCGATCCGGTTTGCGCCACCGGGTGACCGTGCTCTGGACGTCCACGAGCGCCGACTTCGCGCCGAGATCGACGGTGGGCCGAATCTCCAGCACGAGGCCGACGTTCGGGATTTGCATGACCGGCTGATACCCGACCCCGCTGCCGACCACGGGGATCGCCCCGTGGACGACCGTGCGGCGATCGCCCGCCGCCAGGTACGCTCTGTGCCCGCTCACGCAGTTGATCCGCGCACGATAGCCGGGCACGGTCCGCGTCAAGAGATCGAGCGCCTCCGGATCGACCGCGACCTGCGCGGCGTCGGCGTCGCGCGGCTTGCGATCGCCCAGGAGTTGGTCGAGCAGGTCGGAGTCGAGCACGAGCCACCGGGCGTCGACGACCACGGTCGGCAGGGCCTGCCGCTGCGCCCGGACCGAGTCCAGGAACGCTTCGATCTCGAGATGGATGGCGATCGTCTGGCTGATGGCCAGGACCTGATCGTAAGGGGCACAGCTACCGGCCCCGCCCACGTCGTCCCAGCTTTCGGGCGCCACGGTGGTGGTGATCAGGTCGATGAGGCTGTCGAAATCGGGCAGTTGGACGAAATCGTTCCCGGCAATGAGCGACCCTGAAGGCCACAGGCCACCCATACCGCCGCCAGCGGACATCGCGCCGCCGCTCGTCGCCCCACTGTCGACAGCGAACATCGCGCCGCCGCTCATCGCCCCGCTGACCGCCATCCCGCCGCCGCTCGACATCAGCCCCCCCGACCCCTGCATCGGCATCATTCCTCCCCCGAGCCATCGGTTCTCCTGCGGCGTGGTCGGGAGGCGACCTCCCTGGTACGAGTAGTCGCGCGCCGAGGCCAGGAGATCGGACACGTCGTACGTTTTCGTCACGAGCAGGGTCTCCGCCTCCTCCGGCGTGGTGATCAGAAGCACGTCGGAACGGATGGTCCACGTCAGGTCGAGCTCGCCGAGCATCAGCTCCAAGGCCGAGCGGAGGGGGATGCCGGACATGGCGAACGTCATGGGCGTATCGGTGGGGACGCCCACGTCGTCCAAAGCCCGGAGGTCGAGATAGACGTGGACGCCGTGCTCGCTTTGGATATGGGCGAGCACCTCGCAAAGCGGAGTCTCGATCACCTCCAGCGAGGTCGGTTCCTCCAAAACCTTCAGGATGGCCTCGGTGCCGAAGCGGAGCGCCGGCGCCCGGCGCGGCGATGCCTTCTCCCCCGCGGCGGCCGCTTGCTTGGGCTTCTTCGGACCGGGCGAGGCACGACGGGCAAAAGGATCCTTGTCCTTCTCCGCCCCCCAGAGGGCATTGGTACCCCAATCAGCCGGACCCACGCTCAGGACGAACGCGACCCAGAAAACGACCGGCGCAAGCAGAATCTTGCAAGACATGGCGACTCCTCCTCTCCCAGGCAAACCGAGACGCGAGAAAAGACCCAACCGCGGCGGTGTTCCAAGCCGCCGGCTGCCAGCATTCACCTTAGACCCTTCCGCACAGAGAAGCAAGCAACGGCGCCAGTCTTCGCGGCGGCTCCGCCAGACTCCCCTCATTCCTGGAGCGGCTGGCGAACGTACTCTCCCATCGGGCGGCAGCATTGCCCCCCGCCGGGGTCACTGCCCTCCAGGGAGGCTCCCGGTTGCTTGCACGACCCATGTGCGTTTGCGAAAATCCCGCTGACCCATCTCGCCCTATCGCGGGCGCGGGCGTTCGTCGCTCGACGCGTCAGGCCGTTCTTGGATCGGCGACGGGCTGTCTCTTGGTCGGCCGGCGGCGTCCGTGTCCCTGGTCCCCGGATCGTGAGGCTTCTGCGATGCCCAAGGTGCTCATCTCCTGGACGGAACCGGCCTGCTTCGGCGCGAGGACGCGAACGCGAACCGGCTGGATCTTGCGGCTGCTCCTGGCCCTGGTCGTGTTTGTCGGAATGATGATCGGCTGGTACGCGGATCAGCGCGGGGGAGGAGGGCTTCAGATCGGGCCCGTCGGCGGGGTGCTGATGAGCCTGGGCATCGCCCTGTTCCTGACGGCCATGCTCGAATTCAGCCAAATCGGGCGGAGCATCTCCATCTCTGACGACTCGGTCAGCATGATCGGGTTTACCGCCTTCATCTCGATGGGCACGTGGGCCCTTGGGTCGATCCGGCACGTCGAGCTTCTCCGACCGGAGGAGATGGGGAAACCGTTCGGGGCGATGATCCTCCACCGAGCGGGGAAGCCCGTGATGCTGGGAGTGCCGGCCGAGGTGTCGCCCGCCAAGATCGCCGCGGTCGTCCACTCCCTGCGGATCCCGGTGTCGCTTTCGGGCTGGAGCCCCGATTCGGACGAAGACAAGCCCGCCCCCGCGATCGTGCCGCCGCCGGAAGCGGCCGCTCCGCTTGCATCGGCGCGTCGTTGGACGGAGATCCCGCTTTCCGGCCAGGTGCTCTCGGGTCTCCGCTCGTGGATCGCGCTCGCCGTCTGTAACGTGCCGGCACTGGCGGGCGTCCTGTATGCGGTCGGGATGCTGGTCTACCTATACTTCGCTCGTCACGGGATGCCCACGCCGCGGTTGGCCGTCTTGGGCGGTTCCGCACTGGGTGCCTTGCTTCTGGCCGGGCTGTGGATCGACAGTCTCGCAAGCTTCTTCTACAACAGGTGGGAATTTTCCCGGTGCAAAGGGGTGCTTCGCCGGCGCGGCGACTGCCTCGTCTCGCCCGACGATCCCGCCGCCGCGTTCGTGGGCATCGTCCCCCGGGCGAACTGGACGCCGCTTGCGCGCGACCGGCTGTCGGACGTGGGACTGCTCCGCGTCGACCACGAGCGACGCTCGATTCTGTTTGAAGGGGCCAACGAGCGCTGGGAGATCCCGGCCGACGCGCTCCGCTCGTGCGACGTCGAGCGAATCGCCGGCGCCCAAGGCGAAGGGGACGCCCCGGACGGCCGTTTCGTCGTCGTGCTGGGCGCGCGGATCGACGAGGCGGACTGGGAGGCCCCCGTCTTCCCAAAACACCTGGCCCTCGGCAAGGGCCTCGGCAAGAAGAGCGGAGAAGCCGCCCGTGCGCTCCAAGCGAGCATCCTGGACCTCCTCCCGCCCGAGCGGCGAGCCCCGGACTGCTGACCCGCGCCCCCCGGCCGGCCCGACCGTTCTGGCCCGCCGCCGCCCGGGGCTGGTATACTGTTGGCATGAGCACGGACCCGACGATCCCGCAGGGGGGCCCCGAGCGTCGCCAAGCGCAGCAGAAGAGCGTGCAGCGGTCGCATCCGCCCACCCAGGTGCCCGGCTACGAGATGGAGCGGTTTTTGGGCGTGGGAGCGTACGGGGAGGTCTGGGTGGCGATCGACCGGAACACGGGCCGCCGGGTGGCGATCAAGTTCTACACGCACAGGGGCGGATTGGACTGGTCGCTCTTGTCGCGGGAGGTGGAGAAGCTGGCGTTCCTGTTCGCCGATCGGTACGTGGTCCAGTTGATCGGCGTCGGCTGGGACGCCGACCCGCCCTACTACATCATGGAGTACCTGGAGCAGGGCTCGCTGGCCCAGCGGCTCGATTCCGGTCCGCTGCCGGTGCCGGAGGCGGTCGACGTGTTCCGCGACGTGGCCGTCGGCCTGGTGCACGCCCACGGCAAGGGCGTTCTGCACTGCGACCTGAAGCCGGCCAATATCCTCTTGGATCAGGACCACAAGCCCCGGCTGGCCGACTTCGGCCAATCGCGGCTCTCGCACGAGCAGGCCCCCGCGCTGGGCACGCTCTTCTACATGGCCCCGGAACAGGCCGATCTGGAAGCGGTGCCCGACGCCCGATGGGACGTCTACGCGCTGGGAGCGTTGCTCTACTGCATGCTCACGGGCCGTCCGCCGCACCGCGACGAGGAGTCGGTCGGGCGTCTGGAGGCGGCCGGAGGGCTGAAGAGCCGCCTGGCCCAATACCGCCGGATAATCCGCAACTCGCCGGTTCCCACCGAGCACCGCCAGGTCCCCGGCGTCGATCGGGCGCTGGCCGAGATCATCGAGCGGTGCTTGGCGCCGGACCCCCGAAGGCGGTACCCCAACGTGCAGGCCGTGTTGGCCGCCTTGGACGCCCGCGACGCGAACCGGGCGCGGCGGCCGATGACGATCCTCGGCGGAGTGGGGCCGGCGCTGGTGTTGCTGGTCGTGTCGCTGTTCGCCTGGACCGGTTTCAGCAGGGCGTTGCAAAAGTCGGGCGAGCTGCTCACTCGGAGTGCGCTGGAGAGCAACGAGTTCGCCGCCCGATTCGTCGCTCGTACCGCCGGCAACAAGTTGGAACGCCGCTTCGAGGCCGTCGAGCAAGTGGCTTCTTCCGAGAAGCTTCGCGAAGCGATTCGCCAGTACGAACAGGCGGTTGCAGCGCCCGAAACCGAGGCCTTGCTCGACCGGCTGAGCACTCCGGGGCTGCTCGGCGATGAACGGCAGCAACCCGAGACCTACCAGCGTTTGCTCGAGGAGTTTCGCAAGCTCGACGCCCGCACGAAACTGCAAGCCGAGTTCGCCAGCCTCCTCCCCGAGCGGATGCGACCGAAGGAGAACGCCCGCAGCGTCGAGGGCGAGAAGGAGCGAGGTACCGAAGAGGTGGCCAGTTGGTTCTTTTGCGATCGGCGGGGCCTCTCCACGGCCCGCTTGCCGCAGTCCGAAACGATCGGGAGGGACTACACCTGGCGCAGCTATTTTCACGGGGGCGCGAGGGACTACCCGCCGCAGTGGCAGCCGGCCGAGGGCGAGCACCTGGACCGGACGAAGCTGTCGGCCGTGTTTCGTTCCCAGGCGCACGACCAGTGGATCGTGGCCGTGGCTTGTCCGGTTTATGAGGAGCCGCCGTCGGGCGGGGAGTTCTTGGGCGTGGTGGCCCTGACGGTGAGAGTCGGCCGGTTCGTGGAGCTCGAAGAGCAGGACACGAAGTTTCGGAAATTCCAGGGGCCGGTGTTGGTCGACGAGCGCGAGGGGGACCACAGGGGGATGATCCTCCAGCACCCGCTCGTCCAGGGCCTGGCCAAGCTCTCCAACGGCGAGCTGGATGAGTACCGCGTCCCGCCCGACAAACTGCCCGACACCCAGCAGAAAGGCCGCGCGTACCGCGACCCGTTGGCCGAGCTGGCCGCGAAGTCGGAAGACGGCCCCCGCAACAAGCTGTGGCTTGCCCAGGCGCGGCCGGTGCTGGTTCGCGGGGAGCCGACCGGCTGGTGGGTCATCGTGCAGGAGCCCTACGACACGCACGAGGGCACGATTCTCTGGACGCTGGGCGGACTGAGATCGGACCTGCTGCTTTATGGATTGGCCGCCCTGGTGATGGTCTTCGTGGTGCTGCTCGGACTGTGGGGTTTTTCGATTCGTCTGCTCAAGGAGACGAGCCCCACGCGGCTCTCTCTACCGGCAGGCGAGCCCACGGAGCGATCGACCACCGGCGGCGTCACGCCGGACGCGCCGACGGCAACGCATCGGGAGACGCCGAGCTAGTGGTCTGTCCAATTCGAGTTTACGGGTGCCACGGGCATCTTGCCCGTGCTCTCGTAGCTGCACTGGCGAGACGCCAGTGGCACCCGACCGGCAAAGTCAATCTGGACAGACCACTGGGGAAGCAGGCCCCCCGGCCGCCGCCCCGCCGCGTCTTCCGATTTCTGACGCGCTTGGGTATCCTGATCGTACGGACGTTCCTCGCGGTCAACGCTTCTCAATTCGTGAGGGCTGAGCCGGAACGCCGCTGGTGAGCCCGTTCGGGCTTCCGCTGTTCGACACGCCTCTTGTTTCGCGGGGCTACGATGGCCGATCTCATCGCCCAGGGCGACGAAGCCCAGCATCGCTGGCGTCGGGCGTTGCCGGAGGGACAGCCGGTCGTGCTGGGACGGTCCGCCGGCATCTGGGCCGTTCCCTGGGACCCCCACATCTCCCGGCGACACGCCACCCTATGCTACGACTGTAGCCGCCTCGAAGTGACCGCCCTGTCCGACGCGCAGAACCCGATCTATGTCCGTGGCAAGCAGTTGGCTCGATTCACGCTCCTCCACGGCGAGCATTTCGTGATCGGCAACACCACGTTCACGCTCGTCGAGCAGCGGGTGACCGTCACCGCCGACGTGCGGCAGCCGGTCCAACAGCAGCGATTCAGCTCCCAGTACCTCCGGCAGGTCCAATTCCGCAATCCCGACCACCGGATCGAAGTGCTCAGCCGGCTCCCGGACGTGATCTCCCGGGCGACCAGCGATACGGAGCTTCAGATGCTCCTGGTGAGCATGCTTTTGGCCGGCGTGCCCCGGGCGGATACGGCGGCCGTGGTGGCGGTGGAGGGGGACGTCGACGCGTGCGACGACGCCCGGCCCACCGTCGACGTGCTCCACTGGGACCAGCGTCTGGTCACCGGCGGCGACTTCCAGCCCAGCGAGCGGCTGATCCTCGAGGCGATCCGGCAGCAGCAGAGCGTGCTCCACGTCTGGCAGCAGACCGAGCCCTCGGCGGCCCAGCCGTTCACGATTCGGGGGAACGTCGATTGGGCTTTTTGCACCCCGGTGTCGGGCAAGGCGTCGCGCGGTTGGGGGCTGTACGTGGCGGGGCGGTTCAACGTCGACGTGCCCACGATGCCCAGCACGAGCGACCCGCACGACGCCCGGGAGGACGTCAAGTTCACCGAAGTAGTGGCCGCCACGCTCTCCTCGCTTCGAGAGATGCGGCTCCTGGAGCGCCGGCAAACCAGCTTGAGCCAGTTCTTCTCACCCGTCGTCCTCCAGACCCTCACCGTCGAAGATCCCGACGTCGTCCTGGCCCCCCGGGAAACCGAGGTCTCCGTCCTCTTCTGCGACCTTCGAGGCTTCGCCCGGCAGACCGAGCGCCACGCCGACGACCTGCTGGAAATGCTCAACCGGGTGAGCAAGGCCCTGGGCGTGATGACCCATCAGATCCTCGACCAGGGCGGCGTGGTGGGCGATTTCCAGGGCGACGCCGCCATGGGCTTCTGGGGCTGGCCGCTTCGGCAGGACGACGCCGTCATGCGCACGTGCCGGGCGGCCCTCGGGATCCGCGCCGAGTTCGAGGCCGCCGCCCGGGACTGCCAAAGCTCCCTGGCCGGGTTCCACGTGGGCATCGGCATCGCCACCGGCAAGGCCGTGGCCGGCAAGATCGGCACGGTCGACCAGGTCAAGGTCACCGTATTCGGGCCCGTGGTCAACCTCGCCTCGCGCCTGGAGGGCATGACCAAGATCCTCCGGGCGCCGATTCTCCTGGACGAGCCGACCGCGCAGGCGATCCGCGAGCAAGTGCCCCGCGACGTCGCCCGGGTCCGCCGCCTGGCCGTGGTCCGTCCTTACGGGCTGAAGACCCCGCTGGAGGTGAGCGAGCTGCTGCCCCCGGAGTTCCAATACCCCATCCTCACGGACGAGCACCTCGGCTTCTACGAATCCGCGCTGGACGCCTTCCTCGCCGGGCGCTGGCCCGAGGCCTACGAGCTATTGCACCGCATCCCCACCGAAGACACGGTGACCGACTTTCTCACCGTCTACATCGCCCAGCACAACCGCACGGCACCGGCGGATTGGGACGGGGTGATTGGGCTATCGAGCAAGTAGCGCAGACACGGCGCAGAAAAGGGACCGCAGCTCTTTTTCGGCGATCTGGCTAGCCCCCGCAGCCACACGGAGCGTGGCCACAGTATTCGCACTCGTGCATCCTTGCCGTTTCTGCTTCGGGATTGATGATGACCGGCTGGTCATCAGCGATCAGAGCCAGGGCAGGATCTTGTTTGGCTTCTGCGGCAAGGTCGTTCACGGTGCTGTCTCCTCGTTGACGGCATTCGGTTCTCGAAACGAGCCGCCGCCACCTGAACTGGGGATTCGGGGCGGCTCCTTTGAAGCCTAGCATGTGCTGAAATGCCGGCACCGAGCGCACCCTGTCAGTATTATCGGTTTAATCCCGAGAACCGTTTAGTGCCAGCGTCGTGAGTAAGCCGTTTGTGCAAATCCCGGATCGGCCACGCCCCCCGCACGAGGCACGCCGCAATCGAGGGCCCCCATCTCGTGTCGGGGGCTCACCGCGGCCTGGCTCTGCGGAGCTGTTCGTTGCGGAGGATCATCTCGAACAGGCGGCGGCGGAGCGCTTCTCGCTCGCTCCGGCCGACGAGGTCCTCCGAGGCGTCCCTCTCTGCCCGGCGATACCCCGTGGAGCGTTCCAGTAGGCCGGTGCTGACGGGTTCTGCAACAGCTTGGGAACTGGCCATCGTACCACCTCCTCTCATCTTCACTCGGCTGTATGAGGCGCGTCTGTCCGACCCTTATATGGCGAACCGGGGCGGTGGCTCGCCAGGGGCGTGCGGGGGCGAGCTGGAGCTGGGCGAGGAGGGGCTGCGGAGTTGGGAGCGGCCGCGGCTTGGTGACGCGACCGTTTGCCGCCGGAAGACAAGGCGAGACAATCACTTACGATCGGATCGCGGTCGATGCGCCTCCGGCCCGTCGGCGGTGCGGATGCCAGGCATCCCCCAACGCGCCGTACGCCGAGCCGCGAAGACAGGGGGTGGTCAGACGCCTGCCTGCGAGCAAAACAAGCGAACCCGGCGATCCACCGTCGCGCCGGGCAAGCATCCACGTCTTGGCGCCGCGCTGATCCGATGCAAGGGGACCAGTTTCGGCTATCGTCGCGAATGCGCCAGACGTTGTCGCGTCGCACTTGTCCGGAGGGCCCGTCTTGTTCCGATGGCTGTTGCGAAATGACACCGAGCTATTCGACGGCGTGACGTTCATCATTCTCGGCGCCGGGCTTCTGGCCGGGAAGATCGTCGGCGTCGTCATGGCCCCGATCAACCTCATGGTCGGCATACTCACCGTCGCTGGTGGCATCGGGCTAGTCGCCGGCACTCTCATCAGCGCTCAACGCTACGCACGAATCAAGTCGGCCTCGTGGGTGCTGGTGTCGATTGCGCTGGCCGTGTTCATCATCGTCAATCTGCTTTAGGATCGGCCGAAAAACAACTTCCCAACTCCAGTAGCAGGCACACGCCGTGTGCCGTCCGCCGGTTACGGCACACGGCGTGTGCCTGCTACTCCGGAAATGCGGGAGTTATCTTCGGCCGATCCCTACCTGTCAATCGGCGGCAGGGGGAACAGCTCGCTGGGCACGTGCTCGGCTTCCATGATTTTTCGCATCCGGGCGACGATCTCCGGGTGCTCGGCCGCCACGTCCCGCGACTCGCCGACGTCGTGCTTCAGGTCATACAGCTCGATCTTGAGCGGGTCCGGGTTGTTGCGGCGGAGCATGTTTTGCCGAACCGCTTTCCAGTCGCCCATCCGCACCACCTGCTGGCCGCCGTAGCCGGCGAATTCCCAGTAGAGGTACTCGTGCGGTTTCTGCTCGTCGGGCCGGCCCAAGAGCGTGGGGGCGAAGCTGATTCCGTCAATGCCCTCCGGCGGCTTCGTGCCGGTCACCTCCGCGATCGTCGGCATCACGTCGCAGAAAGCGGACGCGTGATCGGTCGTCGTGCCGGGCTCGATCTTGCCGGTCCAGCGGGCGATCATCGGCACGCGGATCCCGCCCTCGTAGAGGCTGCCCTTCAGACCTCGCAACGGACCGACGCTCTCGAAGAACTCGTAATCGACCTCCTTGTCCAAGTGCGTCGTGCCGTTGTCGGAGGAGAACATCACGAGCGTGTTCTCGTCGAGCCCCAACTCGTCGAGCAACGCCACGATCCGACCGACGTCCTTGTCCAGCCGGCTGATCATCGCGGCGTACGCGGCCCGGGGCGTGAGGTGCGGCGTGTAACCGCCTCCGACGAACGGCGTTTCGTCCCACTTGCCGAGGTAGGGCTTCAGATCCTCGTCGGGAACGTGAAGCGCGACGTGCGGGATCGTGGACGGGACGTAGAGGAAGAACGGCCCCTCCTTGTTCTCGCGGATGAACCGCAAGGCCGCGTCGATCATCCGGTCGGGCGAGTAGTCGGTGCCCTTGAACGGGGCGTAGCTGGCCGGATCGTTCGGGTCGGCGCCGGCCGGCAGCTTGGCGTGGCCGGGGACGGGCGGATGGTTGTCCAGCTCGACCTTTCGGCCGTTCTGCCACAGATAACCGGGGTAGTAGCTGTGGGCGTGCGCCTGGCAGTTGTAGCCGAAGAACAGATCGACGCCCTGCTTGTTCGGGTCGCCCGTCGTGCCGAAGTGCCCCAGCCCCCACTTGCCGACGGCCGCCGTGGCGTAGCCCTTCTGTTTGAGCATTTCGGCGATGGTCACCTCGGCGTCGGGGATCGGTTCCTGGCCGGAGAACTCCATGCCGTATCGCTCGACGAGATCGGCCGGCAACTCGGCCTTGCGGTTGTTCCGAATGTAGGCGTGCCCGGAATGCTTGCCGGTCATCAGCACGCACCGCGACGGGGCGCAGACGGCGTTGCCGCAGTAGTGCTGCGTGAACCGCATGCCCTCGCGAGCGAGCCGGTCGATGTTCGGCGTCTTGATCTTCTCCTGCCCGTAGCAGCCCAGCTCCGCGTAGCCGAGGTCGTCGGCCAGGATGTAGACGACGTTGGGCGCAGGTTCGGCGGCTTCGCTTGCCGGCAGCCCATGCCCCATGGTGCCAACGGCCAGCACGAAGCCCGCGAGCCAACTCCGGCGTGTGTTCATGGCAGATTCTCCGATTTCGCGGCTCGATCGTCTTCGCAGTTCGACAGCCGCTAGTGTGGCCCCGCCGGACGCAACATGCAAGAGCCACCCCAAGCGAGCTGGCCCGACGGCTGTTTCGCCGGGCCGTGGTGCGCGAAGCCCCGGCCGCACCGCAAGCCGGCGACCCGCCCAATGAGGTTTGACGACGCCCTACACGGTTTCCGGCAGCTCGTAGCCCTGGCGTCGCGGCCGGCAGCGGAGCCGGTTGGCTTCGTCGTCGCCGACGAACTCCTCTTTGACCGGGTCCCACTTCAGGCGGCGGCCCAGCTCGCGGCAGGTATTGACCAGAATGCAGATCACCGACGAGCGGTGGCCGACTTCGGCATGGGCGACGGGCTTCTTGCGGCTCCGCATGCAGTCGACCCAGTTGCGGATGTGCCCGTGGGCCACGCTGGCGTATTCCGACTTGTCGGCCGGCGGCGGCGCCCCCTCGACGAGCTCCGGCGGGTTCGAGGCAAGCCGGTTGCGGTTGATCTCGATCTTGCCCTTCTCGCCGACGAAGATCGCTCCCAGGCCGGGCCCTTTCCCTTTGGGCAACGCGAGCTTCAGGAGCGTGCCGTTGGGGTATCGCATCGTGACGGGGGCGTTCGGGCCGGTCTCCTCGAGCCAGATCTCCTCGGGGGTGGTGTCGTCGGTGCCCAGCGCCCGCTGTACCTGGTCGAAGGCGTGGGCGCCCCAGCCGGTCACGCCCCAGCCCAGCCCGCCGCCGTCGTACTCGCGATAGCGTCCCCATCGGCCCAGGCCGGGGTGCAGGGCCGGGGTGTACGGGATCAAGTCCGTCTGGTGACACCACATGTCCCAGTTCATTTCCGGGGGCGTCGGCTGCGAAGGGAGCTCGGGGCGGAGTTCCGGACCGATGAAGTTCGGACAGATCACCGTGTGGACCTTGCCGATCGCGCCGTTCTTGACCAGGTCGCTGCCAAAGTTGTTGATGGCGACCGAACGCTGCTGCGTGCCCGTCTGGAACACGCGGCCGTACTTCCTTTCGGCGCGAACGAGGTATTGCCCTTCTTCAACCGTCAGCGTCAGCGGTTTCTCGCCGTAGACGTCCAGCCCTGCCTGCATGGCGTGGAGGCAGACGAGCGCCCGGGCGTGCGTCGTGGTGGCGATGAACACCCCGTCGAGGCTCTCCTTGTCGAGCATCTCGCGGTAGTCCTGATACGGGGCGCAGCCGGCGGAGACGACCGAGTCGGGGACGTCTTTCATCGCCGCGAGGTAGCCGGCGATCTGTCGCAGGTCGCAATCGGCCACGGCCACCAGGCTCAGGTCGGGCGGGCTCTCCTTGGTCAGGTCGCGAGAGCGGTAGCCGGAGCCGATCAGTCCCACGCGGATGCGGTCGCCCGCCCCGGGGCGCCCCGGCCCGCCCAGCACGCCGCGCGGAACGACGTACGGCGCCGCCAACGCGCCGGCGGCTGCTCTGAGAAAATCACGACGCGGGAAACGGTGGTTCGGCATCTCAAGATGCTCCTCGCTCAGGGATGGATGTTGGGGATTCGCCGATCTCGCGGCGGCTAGGGTACTTGGTTTCCGAAAGTTGTTGCAGATGAGTCAAGTTTGTGGGGTTCAGGGTTCGGGGTTCAGGCTTTGCGTGCATAGGTGGAACTCCAAGTCCTGAACCCTGAACCCCGAACCCTGACCACCGCACTGTCGCCTCGGTCTGAGGCCCTGCCTCGCTAGCCTATTGTGGGCCGTCCCAGGGCGTCGGTCCAGCGTCAACCGCCGATTCGACCGGTTCCTCGCCCGGATCCCGCCACCGCGAGTAACACCATTGGAGGATGGGGACGCTCGCGACCGCAAACGGCAGGATGGCCAGCTCGATCCACCATACGGAAAACGACCCGAGCTTGCCCGAAACGTGGGCGGCGCCCGCCACGCCGTCCAGGAGCGTGAAGATCAGGAAGCCCCAGAAGACCATCATCGGCCGGCGACGGACGGCGCCCAACAGGATCAGCGCGCGGGTGGAAGCGTGGCAGAGGATGGCGATGATCCTTTCCGCGGGTGCTGCGAGCCAAGCGACGGGCGTCAACGCAGTCACTCCTTCGAGTTGATCGCGGATCGGCTCCGTGCCCGGGACCCCTGCGAGCATGGCCAGCATTGCAGCGAGGCTGACGATCCCCAAGAGAAACGCCTCGAAGGCCCCGGCCCCCACGCCGATGGCAATGGCCCGTCCCGCATCTCGCCCCAGTTGCCGCCAAACGAGGACCGCCAGGAGCGTGAACCCCATCTCGAAGAGACTGGATTGGATTCCCACGTACAGTCCGCCGCCAAGCACCAGAAGCGGGTAGGGCAAAGTCTCCTTCATCGCCCCGATCACGGCGGCGTTCGTGAGCACGGCACATACGATCTTCAGGAGGACGGCGACGGTCCACAATCCGGCGCCTACCCAAAACCATCGGATCGGGACACGCGAGACGCGCCGCCAGTAGAGCAAGGCAACGGCCGCAACGAGCATCATTCCCAGGCCGGGGATGAGGTAGAGCAGTTCGTTGGGATTGACGTTCATCTCGCACCTCGCATCGCAGGGGAGTCCGCGGAGCAACCTCTCGCAGGGAGTCTACCCTGGGGGGCCATTGTGAGCCATGCGGGAGCGAGTGTCCAGACGCGGCCGCGTTGGGGGAATCGACGCGGGCCGTCAGACCGCCTCATCGCCATACTGCTCGACCAGCCTCTTCGCGTGTCCGGCGATGATGCGGCGGAGCTCGGGCGGCTCGCGCACTTCGGCCTGGTCGCCGTAGCCGAGGATCCACCAGGAGATCTCTTTGAGGCCGGAGACGGTGACGCGGTAATCGAGCGTGCCGTCGTCGTTGAGCTGAAGGCGCTGGGTCTTGTGCCAGCGGACCTCGGCGACGTTCTGGGCCACCAGCTTGCTGAACCGGACGACCACCTCCCGGTCGGGGCCCGGCTCGGCGATCAGGTGCCAGGCGTTGCGGAGATACCGATCGAGGGAGAAGCCGCGGGGGATCTCGTAGGGATCTTCCAGGATCTCCAGGCGGCGGATCCGCCCGACGTTGAACGTCCGCGTGGCGCGGTGCAGCGAGGAGCGGCCGATCACGTACCAGCTTCGCCGGCTGAAGAGGAGGCGGTAGGGATGCAGCCGCGTCGAGATCTCGTCTTCGGTGGGGCCGCGATACCGGATGCGAACGCTGCGTCGCTCGGAGATCGCCTCCAGGAGCTGCTCGTAGACGGGGCTTTGGGCGTCGAGCGGATTGGTCGGCGGCATGCGGACCGTGACGGCGTGGCCGGTCGTTCGCAGTCGCTCGCGGAGGCGCGCGGGCAGGCTGCTGGCCAGCTTCATCGCGGCGCTGCGGGCCGGGCCGAAGAAGGGCAGCTTCTCGCCCCCGCCCAGATCCTGGCAGAGGACGATCAGCGACAGGGCCTCTTCCGGCGTGAAGTTCGTGGGGGGAAGGTAGTAAGTCTCGGGGATGTGGTATCCCTGGAGCCGTTCGTCGTAGCGGAGCGGGACGCCCGACTGGCGAAGGGCATCCAGGTCGCGAAAGATCGTCCTGCGGTTGACTTCGCAGGCTTGGGCCAGCGCCTCAGCGTTGTACCCTCTTCCAGCCTGAAGCATTCCGATCAGCTTCAGGAGTCGACGGATTCGCGACAGATTCATGCGTGGCGCTCGATCTTCCGGTGCCTGTCCAGCCGCTTTCGGCGCGTTTCGGTTGACCGTCGCGGGTCGGCGGATCGACTTGTTGATAGCTGACCGGCCGGATTGCCGACGGCCGGTGCATCGGCGCCGACGCGACGTTGGCCGGCTTGCCCACCAGCGAGTTCAGGTTCAATGACCCCAGGTCATACCTATTCCCGGCGGCGTTGCCCGGCGGCGTTCCGGTGAGCCGGGGCCCGAGCCCTTCCGGCTCGGCCTTCGGGAGCACACGGGCCGCTTCCGGTTGCGGCGGGAGCTCTTCGGCGGGAATCTGCTCGAGGGGCGCCGGCGTCGGCAGGGGGATCACTTCCTGCGGCACGCCACTCTGGGGAACCGGTGCGGCGTCGAACGTCAGGTCGTCCGCGCCGGCACGTTGCTCAACGGGCCCCCGGCTGATGACTTTCGGTCGCGTGAAGCCATAGTCGAGATACAGGCTGGCGTCGCGGGCCCGAGCGCGGCGGGTGGCGTCGAAATACGCCTTCTGCGGCCAGGGTCCCTCGGCCAGATGCACGCCGTTATACTCCAGCAGCGAGCCCTTGCGGAAGTGGACCTGCGTGACGGCCACGTTGTACAACACCAGCGAGCGGTAGTAGTCGATCTTGGACGTGGCCACGCGGCGCTGCGCATCGAGTTTTCGGTCGATGGCCGCGTCTCGGACCTTCATCCCCGCCTGCTCTCGCGCCTGCCACGCGTTCAGTTCGGTGTCGGCGGCGACGCGCTTGTTGTGATTGGTCTGCGCCTGGGCGTGGTAGCGGTCCAGATCGCGCAGGGCTTCCTGGAGCTGATGGGAAAGCTCGAGTTCCATGTCTTGAAGGATTGCCCGCTCCTTGGCCAGGTTCAACTGCGCGTACCGGACCCCGGCCAGCTCCTTGCGGAAGCCGAGAGGAATGGACAGTTCGAGTCCGAGTTCCCACTCCTGGAAGTCTCCTCCGGTCAAGGACTGATACGCGTTGTCGAAAGGAACCGCGGACCGCTTGGGGTCGATCAGGTCGTCGCCCAGCCCCAGCCAACGATATCGGCCGACGGAATCCAGCCGCGGCAGCAGGTAGTTTTTGGCGGTGATCAGCTCCAGCTCGCGCTGCTTGATCCGCCACTTCTCCCGGCGGAGGTCGACGTTGCGCACCAGGGACTCGCCGTACACTTCGTGCCAATCGAAATCGATCTTGGCCGTGGCGGGCTCGTCGGTCGGGCGGATCAACCGGCCGTCGGCCGCGGCCAGTCCCATGATGTAGCGGAGGTTGTTCTCCGCCGAATAGAGTTGGCTCTGCGCCTCTTGAACCTGGGAGCGAAACTCGAAGTACTGATGCTTGGTTTGGGCTTCGTCGGTCGCCTGCCCTTTGCCGACCGCAAACTCCGCGTGGACGTCTCGCCACGTTTCCAGGGCCTCGTCGCGCCCCTTCCGGAGCGCCTCGAGCGTGTGATATCTCAAATAGAGCGTCCAGTAGGCCCTTTCTACCTGGTCGACCAGATCGCGGACCTGGGCTTCAAAATCGGTCAGGCTGATGTCGGTGCTTATCCGGGCGATCATCACGCCGTTGTTGAAGCCGGGGATGGATCCCGGACCGGCGATCCGGTTGAACTGCACCCCGTTGCCCTGCAACAACGGCTGACGGAACTCGGCCTCCAGGTTCGCGGTCCAGTCGCTGGGGAATCCCCGGATGAAGTCAGGATTGTTGTTCCATTCGTAGCGGACGTTGTGGCGGAGAAACCACGTGCCGCCCGTCGCGGCCGTCTTGGACAACTGGGCCTGAAAGGTGCCCAGGTCTTGCGCGAAAACCGACCGCGTGATGATCGAATCCGGAGAGTTCCGGGGCGTATCGTTCTTCTCCCAGAACGCGCTCGTGCTGAACCGCGCGTCGAAAGCGGCCAGCGCCGCCGCGACGCCGAAGCGCGGATTGGTTTCCACCAGGGCGGGATCGTACACCGTGGAGATCGCCTCGGCTGGGCCCCGGATGAGGGAATCGGGCATCGTGGACAGCGATCGGGGGTCGACCTGCGGAAGCGAGCGGATCACCTTGCTGTTGTGGAGCGTGAGCTTGATGGCCTCTTCCAGCGTCAGCTCCCAGATCTCGGACGGGTCGGGGTTCTCCAACGTCAGCGGCGGTCCGGCCCCCGTGACTTCGTCCAGGCTGGCCGTTTCCACGTCCGGGTACTCGATCTCCGTGGCCTTGTCGAGGTAGTGCGAGAGATCGCCGTCTTCGCAGAAGAAGAAGGGCTGCTGGGGAGTGCAGCCAGCCGCGGCGACCAGTAGTAGCCCCGCGAGGGCGATGTGTAGGGACGAGAGCTGCCAACTCATCGGATTCGCGTTCCTTGTGAAGGTGCTTCTGCTTCTTTCTGCCACCCCCCAGCGGCTGCATCCGCCGAACGCAGGCATACCGCGCACGGGCCCGTATCCGGAGGAATCGGCGTAAACGGTATCGACCTCCTAACCCGTAGACTTTGACAATTCTCGGATGCCCCAGAATCCGGCAGACTCATCGCGGATTGCCCATAAGCGCAGAACGCCAATGGACGTAGTCATCTGGAAGAGGCAGCGAAGGGAGCATGTCCGGGGGGGCTGCGCAGATAAAGCTTGCCCCGGAAGGGTAGGAGATCCAGGAAAGGCAAACACCGTCGTTAGGGCCCTTCCGCGGTGGTCTTGCCAACCAGGATTCGCGCGCGGTGAAGCGCCGTGGCCCCCGGGCGAGCCACAGCCAGCGAGAAGTCGATGCCCCAGACAGTCGGAGCGGACGGGGCAGGGCTACGGCGCCTCGGCCGGTGCGGCAGGGGCCTCAGCCTTCTCTTCTGCCTTCGGGGTCCGCTGCCAACAGAGCACCGACCAGCCGTTCGAGGCTTCCCAGCGACTCAGAGTCAGCTCGCCCGCCTTCTCCCAATTACCGGAGAGTCCGATAGGCTCGGGCACGATCTCTTCGGTGAACATCGTACCGAACCGCTTTTCGAGCAGGGTGCGGAGGACCTGCTGCCGGGCGGAGAGCTGTTTGCCTCCGCCGGGAGTGAAGCCGGGCGGGAAGATCTTCAGATCCCCCTGACGAACCGCCTTGATCCCCTCGTCCGTCCGCTCAATCTTGTACTCGGCGGTCACGTCCATTCCGGGATAGCTGCTGTCTCCCCGGACAAATTTGCTGCCGCGGAGGGTCACGACGAACCCCCCGTCGGCAAACGTGATGGAGACCGGTTGCCGTTCGGCAAAGACGATCGTCCACGGTTGCGCTTCCTCATCGGGCTCGAACCACGTGGGGGTCGACCCCAACAGCTCGGTCATCTGAGCGCGGAACGTCTCTTCCTCCACAATCATCCCGCCCAGCGAAGCGGCCGCGAAGTTGTTGAACACGGACTCGTGAAGCCGTGCGACGACGTCGTGCTCGCCGTCGAACTCGGGAGGCGATCCCGCGGCCCCCAGCCCCGGCAGGCCGCCGTGCAAGGCGGTGGCATGGAGGGCTGCTTCGGTGGTGTGGAAGCGGAGCATCTGCGGGAACAGATCGCGGCTGAGAAGGGGCTTCCGGAACTTGTCCTGGTAGTTCTGCGCAAGCTGGCCGATCTGCTTGTCGGTCTCTTCGTCCACGCGCCGGCTGGTCCGCTGTTCGGTGCGTTGGGCGGCGTCGAGCTCCGACTGGTTCTTCTGAGCGTTGACTTGCTGCCGGGCCTGCTGCGCGACCATGCCCCCGCCCCGAGTGGTTTGGACGTTCTTGATCCTCATCTTGGTCACGGCGTTCGATTGGGCCTTCTCCGTCCAGACGTGCTCGGCGTCGATCTTGATCGGTTTTCGGGTAGCGACACCGGTGGTGCTCTCGCTGTAAACGACGGCCGGGCCATTGCGGCCGACGGTGTCCGACTCGATCCTGCCACGGAAGATGGTGTCGATCTCGGCGAATTCGGCCCGGGGGATCAATTCCACGGTCACTTCGCCGGTCGTGTGCTCCGTGCCGGTGACCTGCGTGCCGCGGATGACTTCGCTGACCGGTCCGCCTCGGTCCACGGGGCCGGCGATCCCGGCGGCGACGAAGTCGGCCGAGACCTGGAGGAAGAGATTGGGCTGGGAGGAATATCGCCTGATGGCCTCGAGGAGCTCCGGCGCCTGTCCGGCCTCCTCCAGCCAACGGACGGCTCCGCCAATCACAAACGCCTCTTCGGTTGTCGGGCTGCCGGCGTAGGCCTCGAGGTGCTTCGGCAGCGCGTCGAGCAAGGCGCGATAGTGGTCGCCCAGCTTCTCGTTGCCAATCGCCCTGGCGGTGGTGAGGTAGCGCCGCAGTGCCCGACGGACGCCCGCAAACTCGGCCAGCCCCAGGCCGTTATGTCCGCTGGTGTATCGGGCGTGGATGGCGTCGAGGGTGGGCAGATCGGGGCCTCCGCGGCGATCGAGCTCGTCGCGCATCTGCTCCCACGCGAGGAACTTCCTCCAGCCCTCCCCGCCGGCCCCGGAAATTCTCAGCATCCGGTCCAGGCGTGCCACCGCGGCCAGCAGCTCGGATTTCGCTTCCTCCAGATGGGCCTCGGTTCGAGGCACGAATGCCTCCTTGGCCGACTGGCATGCGGCCGAAAGCTCCTCGATTGTGGGCGATTGGGGCTCGGTCGGCGGTTGCCCCCACGCCTGGACGGCGCAAGTCGTTGCTAAAAAAAGGCTTGTGGAAAGACAAGCCGACGCCGCTGCTCGAATCTTGCCCGAAAACATGCGCCCATGCCTCCTGATGTAAGGGTCGGCAGTCACATTGGGGGGTGGCCGCCGGGGCCAGTCCAGCTCAGTTCGTCATCGCCCTCGGAAGCCGGGGCCCCTTTCCCCGCCCTTCCTAATCCGCAGAGTTTAATTATACTTTTGCTTTTCGCTAGTCTTCTTGGTAAACGTGTATTAGCCAGACGTAATAGCCAGCACGCCCGCCCCGCCGTTAGGACGGGCACCGACGCCCCGCTGCGGGGCGTTCCTGCCGAGATGTCTCTTCCCGAGGCCTGAGACCTCGGGATTCCCCCCCACGGACGGCGCGCGGCCTCGTGGTTGCCGCGGCAAGCACCTTGAGTGACGTTTTGCGAGGAGAGCGCCGATGTCCCCCTTCCTGCGCGTATTGTCTGGAGTTGTGCTCGTTTGGTCGGTCTCCGCCCCCGCGTTGCGGGCTGCCCAGCCTGCTGAGGCGATCGATGAGGCGGCGAAGCTTGGGTGGCATACAAGTTACGCCGAAGCCGTCGAGGTCGCCATACGGGAGGGAAAGATGCTGCTCGTTTGCTTTCACCAACCCGGCGGGAGCGAGCTCTGCGACCGGTTCGCCCGCCAGGCACTCGCCGATCCCGGCGTGGCCGAGAGACTGAAGCATTATGTCAGGGCGAGGCTGCCGGTCAACACGACGATCCCCGGGAAGGAGGGCGAGATTACCTTACTGGAGCACTCAGGCTTTGCCGAGATGCTGGGTCGTCCGGGCGTGGCGATCATCGATTTCGCTCATCAGGACGCCCCCTACTACGGCCACGTGGTTAGCACGTTTCCGTTCCTGAACGGCCGACCCTACACTCCGCGCGAGATGGCAGTGATTCTCGACCTGCCGCCCGGCACGCTGACCCAGCGGACGCTGATCTACGCGGTCCGTACCCATCCCGACGCTCCGGCCAGCACCGAAGGCGAACTGACCCCCTACTTGGCCGAGCAGGCCCGACAACACTCCCAGCTCCAGGCGCGGATCCGCCGGCAGGGGCACCACAACTGGGAGAGTCGGTTCCACCGGATCAACGCCAGGCTGCCCGGAGGCTTGTTGGCCTGCGAGGTCTGCGCGGAGAGTTGGCCCGGCGAAAGCCTTGTGGAAGCGGCGATCGAATGCGTACGCTGCTGGCGTCTTTCTTCCGGGCATTGGAGCTCCGTTCGCAGCCGACACCCCGTTTACGGGTACGACATGAAACGGGGCTCGAACGGCGTCTGGTATGCCACCGGCATCTTCGGTCGCGGATCACGCTCCTACACGCGGACGACGCCGGAGCTCGGGGGGCGTGCCTGACAGGCGATCTTCGTCCCTACGATTCATCGGCGGTCCATCGCCGAGCGTACGCGACGGCACGGTCTCGCCAGCGACAGGGAGGCCATCGCGCCGAGCCCGTGAGACGTCGTCTTGACGCGCCGGCCTTCACGTTCTCTGCTCCCTGGTCGGGTTGCGCCGATTGTGCGGCCAAAGCACCGTCCGGTGTTCACGTTTGGCAACGTCCCAGGTGGAAAAAAGTCCCCATGTTGCCAAAACGCGTGCTAGCTTTTCATTGTTGGGACAGTGCGCACACGTTGAAGCACGCGTGTGCTATTGCTTCGTAGAAGAAGCAGTGCCACACGAACCGCACTATGCGCCCGTCAGGCCGGAGGATGGCCGTGAGGTGTTTGAGGACCGGAGGCCGACAAGCCGCATTGGCGATGATGGTCTGCGCCCTGGTCGTCGGCGGGTGCGCTCAATTCGACGTCAACCCCCCCAGGATCGACCCGACCGGGGAACGGATCTTCGCCGAGCCGCTCTTTCGCGCTGGGCCGGTCGTCAGCGCCGGGCCGGTCGTCAGCGCCGGGCCGGCTGTCGGCGCCGAGTCGGTCTATCGCGAGGTGCCGGACGCGTTTTTCGCTTCCAACCGCGTGAGCGTAGTCGTGTGCCCCAGCGAGACGGTGGCCCCGGTGGAGAGCGAAGTGGTCGTGTTGGCCGGGGTCCTGGGGGCGGACAACTACCTGAGGACCAACGAGCGCGTGGAGTGGATGGTCGAGCCGGGGGGCGTGGGGGAGTTCGTCGACCTCGGCAAGGGGAGCCTGATGGACCTCTTGGTCTGGGATTTCACCCGGCCCCGCAAGATCGACAACACCTTCGCGGTGGGCAGCACGTCGCGGCGCCACCTCCGTCTCACGCGCGGGACGCCCTCGCAGGAGGACGACGTGCTGGTCCAGCGGGGTCAGGCCTGGATCACGGTTACCTCGCCGACCCAGGGGACCAGCCGGGTGACGGCGTATGCGCCCAACGTCCGGGACTGGCAGTGCCGGAGACAGACGGCCACGATCCATTGGGTCGATGCTCAATGGTCCTTCCCGCCCCCGTCGATCAACCCAGCGGGTACCCGACACGTCTTCACCACCACGGTGACGCGGCAGTCGGACGGCTCGCCGTGTGCAGGCTGGCGCGTGCGCTATGAGATCCTCGACGGCCCGGCGGCCGGCTTTGCGCCCGACGGCGCGGCGGCCATCGAGGTCGCCACCGACGACCTGGGACAGGCCAGCGCCGAGATCTTCCAGCAGCAGCCCTCCGCGGGGACCAATCGGGTCGGAATCCAGGTGATCCGGCCGGCCGAGCTGGGCGGGGGCCGACGCCTCGTCATCGGCAGCGGCGCGACGTTGAAGACCTGGTCGGCGGCCGACGTCGCCGTGCGCAAGACGGGTCCGGCCGTCGGCAGCGTCGGGGCCACGCTGACGTATCGGATCGACGTGTCCAACCCGGGCGACCTGCCGGCCGAGGAGGTCACGCTCGCCGACGTCGTGCCCGACGGCCTTGCCTACCTCCGCAGCAATCCGGCCGGAGAGCTTCAGGGCGGCTCGGTTCGCTGGGGCCTGGGAACCCTGGCTGCCAAAGAGACCCGCTCGGTGGAGATCGACTTCCGGGCCGACCGGCAAGGGAGCGTGACCAACTGCGCCGAGGTCGCCGCCTCGGGAGGGCTTCAGGCGAGGGACTGCGCGACCACGACCGTGTCGGCGCCGTCCGTCGAAGTCCAAGTGGTGGGTCCGCAGCAAGAGGTCCCCGTGGGCCAGGACGTGACCTTCACCATCGTGGTCACCAATCGCGGCCAGGTGCCGGCCGGCGGACTGCTGATCAAGGACCGCTTCGACCCGGGGCTGGAGCACGCCCAGGCCCCGAGCCCCATCGAAAAGGACCTGGGCACGGTCCTGGCACCGGGCCAATCGCAGCAGATCGGCGTGATGCTCCGCGTGACCAGGGCAGGTCGGCTGTGCAACACGGTGGAGGTGATCGGCGACGGGCAGATCCTCGACACCGCCACCGCATGCGTGAACGCCGTCGAGGCAGCCCGGCCTCAAGCTCAACCTGAGCCCAAACCTCGCCCGATCGAGCCGCAACCGCGTCCTACCGGCCTGGTGAGCATATCGGTCGCGATGACCGGGCCGCAGGTCGCCACGGTGGGAGAGGACGCGTTGTTCACGATCGAGGTGGCCAACACGGGCGAGCAGTCGTTGAGCGAGGTGACGGTCTCCACCAGCCTCGACGCCACGCTCACCCCCGTCGAGGCATCGGAGTGGCACTCCCGCGAAGGGGATGATATCGTTTGGAGGGTCGATGCCCTACCGGCCGGCACCCGCCGACGGTTCCAGGTGAAGTGTACGTGCAACCAAGCGGCGCTCTCCGCGTCGGCTCGCGTGCGGGTCACTTCCCGGGAAGGTGCCCAGGGCGAGGACCAGGCATCGGTACGGATCGAGTCGGCCCCGACTCGGATGCCGCCCAGGCTGACGATGTCGATCGCCGCGCTCCGCGAGCCGGTCGCTTTGGACAAGGAGTTTACGTACCTGATCCAGGTGGACAACGAGGGGCAGACGGCGGACCGTCAAGTGAGCGTCGTGGTGACGCTCCCGCCCGAGCTGCGACCGATCAAGTTCGGCACGCACGGCCCGCCCACCACCGACTTCCTGGTTGACGGCCAAGTGATCCGGTTCCTGCCGCTCGAAAGCATCGAACCCGACCCGGAGAAGCCGTTGGAGTACCGAATCCGGGTGCGAGCCGTGCGGGTAGGCATGTTGCGGGTGCAAGCCGAGCTGACCAGCGAGCACCACCGGGACCCGGTCACCGCCAGCGTCACGACCACGGTTTTCGCCCAGTAGCCGTTGCGATGCCTCGTTTTGTGGTCCTCAGACACGAGAGTCCCCGCGGTTTGCACTGGGATTTCATGCTCGAGATGGGCACGGCGTTGGCGACCTGGGCCCTGCCCGAGCCGCCCGATGCGACCGCTGCGATGCTCGCCGAGGCCCTGGCGGACCACCGCCTGGCCTATTTGGACTACGAAGGCCCCATCTCCGGCGGGCGCGGCTCGGTCACGCGGTGGGACCGAGGCACGTACGTGCTCGGGCGGAGAACCGATACCGAGCTGGTGGTGACGCTCGACGGAGCAAGACTGGCCGGCACCGCGGCGCTCGAACAATTGCCCGACGACCCGAATCGCTGGCGGTTCTCCTACACGCCCCGGGGGAAAAAAAGGTGACAGGCACCTTTTGTGCGAAGCACCCGAAGGGCCTTTCAGGCAAAAGGTGCCTGTCACCTTTTTCCGGCCCCGTCTTCGGTCGATCCGGACAAGTAGAGCTTCCCCTCGCCCAGGCGGAGGGCTTCGATCCGGACCGCCTTGTCGTCTTCGTCGCGTGGGGGAGGAATGGAGATCTCGACCACCGGATCGCCCTCGGCTTGTCGCCACTGGATCTCCAGGTCCAGGTCGCTGGCCTTCTCCGAGATCTTGTCCAGAACCTTGTCGAGCGGCAGCGGCACGATGCCGGCCCGGGCTCGCCGAATCCGCAAGGCGACCACGTTCGGCTCGGCCAGATAGACGTCGGCGGCCATCGAGAGCACGCTCTTCAGGTTGCGGCGCTCCAGCCGGCAGGCAATCCACATCTGGTCGGGCTCGATGGCCACGCGGGGGTCGCTCAGCGAAGAAGGGAGCAAGTCGGGGTAGTTCCGCTCCAAATCGACCGCCAGCCAGCCGTTGATCTGCTCGGCGGTGAAGACGGCCTCCCACTGGCCCCCCTTTCTGATGTCGCTGGCCAGGGCCGCGGCCTGCTCGATCATCTCGTCGCTGGCGTCCTCCGCGGCCTTCGGGTCTCCGGTCAGGGCGTGCTGGTAGAACTCAGGCACGTGCTGCGAGGCGCGGTAGACCCCAAGGACCCCGGCGCCGAGTGCCAGCAATGTGACCACCGCGACGAGGGACAGCCTGAGAAGCCACTTCCGCACGGCATTCGATCCTCGTAACAGGCCCGTCCTGCTTTGGGGGCGCAGACGTACGCGTGTCGCAAGAGAAGCCGGGACATTCCTTGGGGGCGGGCGAATCGTACTCGCACGCGACTACCCCGTCAATGGACGTTCCCCCCACAGGTTGGGAACGTCGTCCCCGCTATCCACCCCGAACGGCCTCTGTTACAATGCTGCGATTCCTGAACAACCCGAAAGGAGAAGTCTCGATGAGTTGGTTCGAAAGTCAGTCGACCAAGGAGAAGAAGTCCACGGTGAAGAACGTGATCGCCGTGATGTTGGCCGATGGGAAAATCACTTCGGAAGAACAGGAGTTCCTGGCTGCGGTCTGCGTGCGAGTCGGCCTCTCTCCCGCGGAGCTGAAGTCGATCCTCGACGACCCCCAGAAGGTGTCGTTCACGCCCGCAAAGGCCCCCAAAGAGCGAATCATGCAGCTCTTGGACGTGGTCTTCATGATGATGATCGACGGGGAAGTCGACCAGCGCGAGATGCGTCTCTGCCAGGCAATCGCTACCCAACTTGGCTTCCCGGCATCGGCCGTGCCCAAGCTCGTGATGGCGATTATCGAAGGAATCAAGAAAGGCCGAGAGCGAGCCACTGTGGCGTCGGAGATCGAAGGGCTGCTCGACTAGCGGTCGCCACTTGCCGGCGGCGCGGGACTTGCTGCGCCTGGGCAACTCATCCAAGATGGCGAGACGCGGGCTACTGTAGGGAAGGCCCTCGGTGACGTTGCCTACAGACAAAACCGCGCAAGGATGGGCCCCCGTTGGGTGTGCCGCGGACCGCGTCCTCCCCTCGCCCCTCGCCGGTGACGCGCGAACCGCCAAGGTTGTGCCGCTCACGCAAAGCCCTCATCCACGCAACGAGTCGCCCCCTTACTTCTGGCGGAAGAAACGCGATGGACCAGACGCCCACAAACCGGCGCGTGATCCAGGTCGGTAAGAGCATCATCGGTCCCGTCGAGCCGAGGCAGAAGACCGTCCGCGCCAGAAAGCCGGGCGACTACCCGCACGTGCCGGCGCCGTATCTCGACGTGGCCAGGAAGCTCTCCAGCCCGCTCCTGATGGGCCCGCCCATCTGCGATGAGCTCATCGCCTTCCTCCGGCACACGTTCACCGAGGAGGAAGCCGGCGCGGTGCGCCACCTGGGCGCGATGAAAGGCCGTACCGCCGCGGATATCGCCCGGGCCGCACAACGCCCCCTGGACGAAATCGAGCCGATCCTCGAAGGGCTCGCCAAGAAGCGGGCGATCGCCGGCGACGGACCCGCCGAGAAGCGCCGCTTCAAGCTGTTGCCGGTCATGCCGGGCATGTTCGAGATGGTCCTGATCGGCGAGTCGCCCGACGCGATGACCGACTGGCACCGCCGGTTCGCCGAGCTTTTGGAGGCGCTTTTCGAGACGGGCTACACGCTCGATTACGCCGACCATTCGGCGCCGTTCGTCCGCTACCTGCCCGTCGGCGGCGTGCTCAGCGCCCATCCCGCGGCCCTGCCGTCGGATCAGCTCGAAGTGGTCCTGGACCGCTACGACAAGTTCGGCGTGGGCTACTGCCAGTGCCGCATGTCGACGCCGCCCACCGGCCGGGGATGCGGCAGGCCGCTGGAGGTCTGCACCGCGATGGGCACCTGGGCCGAGGTGGGCATCGAGGCCGGCTGGCTCCGCTCGGTCTCGAAGCAGGGGCTGTTGGAGATCAAGCGGGAGGCCGAGACGCACGGGCTGGTCAACTTCATCGTCAACGTCGAGTCGGCCAAGGGCCAGGCTTCCTGCTCCTGCTGTGGGTGCTGCTGCAAGGCGATGCGCCAGGTCACCGAGTTCAACGCCCCCGCGATGCTCGCCCCGCCCCACTTCATGCCCCGCTTTGACGCCGCGAAGTGCACCCACTGCGGCCGCTGCGCCAGGGCCTGCCCGATGGGGGCGATCACCGTCAACACCGACCGCGACCAAGGAACCCTCGACCACCAGCCCGTCCGCTGCATCGGCTGCGGCCTCTGCAAGCTGGCCTGTGACAAGAGCCAAGCCATCGAGATGCAGCCCGTCCCCGACTACCGGCTTCCCTATAAGAGTTGGCTCTCTTTCCTCCTCGGCAACGCCCCGCGGCTGCTGACGACCTCGTGGAAGGTCTGGCGCAGCCGGTAGGTTGGGACTACCGACAGTTGAGGCAATGGACAGAAAACGGCCAGTTCCTTTTGCTTCCCCCTCGTCCGAGTGGGTGTCGACCTGCTCCAATCTGTTAAACTGCGGCGGGTTACGGTTGGCGTCTGCAACAGGTGTGGCCGCTTGCTTGACACGTCGCGCGAACCGAACCAGAACACGACGTGCTGCACTGAAGCGGCCGCGCGATGAAGACTTCAATTCCATGCGGCGGAAGCGAGTCGATGCGGGAGTTCCCCAAGAGCGTGTTCGGGATCTGCACGGCTTCCGTTGCCGTGCTGATCTTCACCGCGGGGATTGTGAAGGTCCTCTGGAACGAACTGCTCGTACAGTTCCTTTCGGAAGCCGCCGAGAGGACGTCCTCAGGTTCAGTGAATGAGTTCAAGTCCTCCGCGCCAGTCGTCGTCGTTGGATACGTGTTGCTCGTCGGATGGTCGCTTGCGGTAGCGCTCGCATGGGGGCTCGTGCACGCGATCCTCGCAGGACGCCTGTCCGTGGCCAGTGTTCTTGTTCACGCAGAGGAATCGCCTCAAGAGAAGCTAGCCGACACCTACTGCAAGATCGAGTTCGACGTGGTTGGTCTGGGAAACGAAATCCACCGCGAATTCGCCAACACGCTTTCGGAATGGAGGCATTTGGCCGACTATTACGTCCGACTGTGTCTCCGCTATCGGGAGTCGGCCATTGATGAATTGACCCAGGTGATCTCTTCGGAGTGGCATCTGCGCCCTTCGATTGAGCAAGTACGTGATATCGCGAGTAACGGGCTTGCCGAAACGATCTCCATCCTCCAAGGGCAGGCCACCAAGGAAGAGTACAAGGCTCTCTTTGATCAGGCAGCGAGGCGCGTTTGGAGAATCGCCAAGGAAATCAGAACGTGTGCGGAGCAACTCACTTCGGGTACGTGACTTCCACGCGCCCCTGCCACCGTTCAACGGATTGACCAGACATGGACGCCAAGACTGAGATCCGGATTCATCGTCCCCATCTGCCAAACGCGGTCCGGAAGAACATGCCGGAGGTGTTGCGCGAGATCGAATCCGCAATCGATGATTTCACGTCCGCAGGCACTGCGCTGCTGAATCGCTTCGACCAAGAGAGCGCCCAGCGAGTCTGGACGAGCAGCCGAGTCGCATGGGGGCTCTTGTTGCCGTATCGGCAGCCGGTGCTCCGAGAGAAGCGTTTCCTGGTCGAAAGATTCTGCGATCTCGCGGGCCAGCTCCACGACTTCCTCGAAACGAAGGGAGGTCAGGAGGACGAGCGGTTCCAGCGCCTTGCGGAGGATCTTGCGCGGCGAAAAACGCTGCTCTCGGCGTTGCTGGCAGAGAATGGAGAGCCGCGCATTCGCGAATTGCTCAATGCCGAGAGAATGGCGGCAGGCGCGGGCTAGAAGACAACTCCGCGATGCCGGATAGCGCGCCGCGACACCATCCCTTGACTGCGCACAACGCCCGCCGAGTCGACACGGCTCCAGCGGCCTGACCGTTTACGGGAGCGTCACTCTCGAGTCGACGTCCGTCTCATGTCCGACGGGAAGTGCAAACGGCAAATCCGCGGCTCCATGAACGATCCCAGCCCCCAGGGGCGACACAAAGCAAGTGCCGACCCGTTGGGGCTTTCGTGGAGTTCCTGCTTTTCCTCCCAGGGCTCACGCCCTGGGCTATTGACTGGCGCCCCTCCCGGGCTGACCGCTGCCTTATGCTCACCCAGCCCGTCTCTCCAACTCCTCCCACCGCGCGTAGCTCGTGGCAAGCTTGGATTCCAACTCCCGCAGCGCGGCCGTATCGCGGGCGATCTGGTCGCCGGGGCGTTTGTAGAAATCGGGGTCCGACATCCGCTCGTGGCGCGCCGCGATCTCGGCTTCGAGCCGCTCGATCGTCGACGGCAGGGCGGCCAACTCCTGCTTTTCGCGGTACGTGAGGCGCCGCTCGCCCCCTTTCTCGCCGGCTTTTCGGGATGGCGAGGCCGTCTTCTCCGTTGCGGCAGGGGCTCGCCGTCGAGCGGAAGAAGCCTCGTCTTCGCTCGCGCCGGCCCCGGTCGCAGCCTCCGAGCGCTGCCGCTGCCAATCGTCGTAGCCGCCGACGTACTCATTCACCTCGCCCGCCTCGAACACGATCGTGCTGGTGACCACGTTGTTGAGAAACTCGCGATCGTGGCTGACCAAAAGCACGGTCCCCTGGTATTCGACCAACCGCTCCTCCAGCAGCTCCAGCGTCTCCATGTCCAGATCGTTGGTCGGCTCGTCCATCACGACGACGTTCGCCGGCTTGGCGAACAGCCGGGCCAAAAGCACGCGGTTCCGCTCGCCCCCGGAAAGGAACCGGATCGGCATCCGGGCCTGCTCGGGCGTGAAGAGGAAGTCCTGGAGGTAGCCGACGACGTGTCGCTTCCTGCCGCCCGACTGCACCGACTGGTAGCCCTCGCCGACGTTCTCCTGGACCGTCTTCTCCTCGTCCAATTGCCCCCGAAGCTGGTCGAAGTAGGCGACCTGGAGATTCGACCCCAGGCGGACGCTGCCTTGGGTGGGCGCGAGCTGCCCCAAGAGCACGCGGAGGAGCGTTGTCTTGCCGGCCCCGTTGGGCCCAATGATCCCCATCTTGTCTCCCCGCATGATCCGGGTGGAAAAACCGCGGAAGATCGCGTGGTCGCCGTAGGCGAACGCCACGCTGTCCGCCCGCACGACGAGGTTGCCGCTGCGGAGCTCCTGGTCGATCGTCATCCGCACCTTGCCCGGCGCCGCCCTTCGCTCGCTGCGCTCGCGACGCATCCGTTCGAGCGCCCGAACGCGGCCTTCGTTGCGGGTGCGCCGGGCGAGAATCCCCTGCCGGATCCATGCCTCCTCCTGGGCGAGTCGCTTGTCGAACAGGGCGCTTTGTTTCTCTTCCGCGGCGAGCGTGGCCTCTTTGCGCTTCAAGAACGTGTCGTAGTCGCAGGACCAGTCGAACAGGGCGCCCCGATCCAGCTCCAGGATCCGCCCGGCCACCTTGCGGAGGAACATCCGATCGTGCGTGACGAACATCAAGGTGGCGTCCCAACGCAAGAGGAGCTTTTCCAGCCAGTCGATGGTCTCGATGTCCAGGTGGTTGGTCGGCTCGTCGAGCAGGAGGAGGTCGGGGTCGCCGGCGAGGGCCCGGCCCAAAAGCGCACGGCGCTTCATCCCGGACGACAGCGTCTCGAACGGCGCGGTGGCGTCCATCTCCAGACGCGACAAGACGCGCTCGACGCGCTCTTCGTTGCGCCAGCGCGATTCCGGGTCGCCCTCGTCCGCCGGCGGCAACCCGGCGAGAATCACGTCAAACACGCGGCCGTCGAGGTCCTGCGGCACCTCTTGCGGCAAGAGCGACACCTTCGCCCCGGGGGCCAGAACGACCTCCCCTTCGTCGGGCTCGATCTCGCGGCAGAGGATCCGCAGCAACGTCGACTTGCCCGCCCCGTTCCGGCCCAGAAGCCCGATCCGCTGGCCGCGCTCGATCTGACAGCTCACCCCCTGCATCAAGGGCGGACCGCGAAAGCCGATGCCGAGATCGCGTAGGTTGACAAGTGCCATGGTCACCGCCTGCAAGGCTCGCCGTCAGGGCGCGAAGCGTAATAGGGCGTGCTTCTTCTTGCCCGCGCGGAGCACCATCATCGTCTCGCTGGCCAGGTCGCCCGGGCCGAGCCGGGTGTCGACGTCGTCGACGCGGCGGTTGTTCACGTAGGCGCCGCCTTGGGTGACGAGGCGCCGGGCCTCGCTCTTCGACTTCGTGAGGCCGGCTTCGCAGAAGGCGTCGATCACCGAGAGGCCCTCGCCGGAAAGGCGGTCGCGGGGTAGCTCCCGGCTGGGAACGTCGGCGTAGATCTCGCGGAGCTGCGCGTCCGTGCGCTCGCCGAGATCATCCGAAGGGAGCTTGTCCGGGGGGAACAAGCGCTCGGTCGCCCGCTGGGCCGCGGCCAGCCCCTCCTCGCCGTGGACCAGACGCGTCAGCTCGCCGGCCAGACGGCGTTGGGCCTCGCGACGCCCGGGGGCAGCCTCGTGCCGGGCTATGATGGCGTCGATCTCCTCGCGCGCAAGATCGGTGAAGAAGCGGAGGCAGGTGCCCACGTCGGCGTCGTCGAGGTTGATCCAGTACTGGTAGAAGTGGTAGGGGCTGGTGCGCTCGGGCGCAAGCCACACGGCGCCCGACTCGGTTTTCCCCATCTTCGTGCCGTCGCTCTTGGTCAACAGCGGGCAGGTCATTCCGTAGAGCTGCACGCCGCGGAGCCGCCGGGCGAGGTCGATGCCGGCCGTGATGTTTCCCCACTGGTCGCTCCCGCCCACCTGGATCTGGCAATCGTAGTGCTCGCTCAGATAGACGAAGTCGTACGCCTGGAGGAGCATGTAGCTGAACTCGGTGTAGCTCAGGCCGCTGTCGGCCCGCTCCAGGCGGCTTCTGACCGAGTCCTTGGTGAGCATCACGTTGACGGGAAAGTGCTTGCCGATATCCCGCAGAAACTCCAGGTATCCGAACCGGCCCATCCAGTCGTAGTTGTTCACCAGCACGGCGGAGATCGGGCCGCAGTCGAAGTCGAGAAACCGGCGGAGCTGCGTTTCCATGCCGGCGATGTTCGCCCGGATCGACTCCTCGGAAAGCAGCACCCGCTCTTCGCTCTTGCCGCTCGGGTCGCCGATCATGCCGGTGGCCCCGCCCACCAGGGCGATCGGCCGGTGCCCACACTGCTGGAACCGCCGGAGGACCATCAGGGCCACCAGGTGCCCCACGTGCAGGCTGTCGGCCGTGGGATCGAAGCCGACGTAGACCGTGCGCGGCTCCTGGGCGAGCCACTCGGGCAGGTTTTCGTGGTCGGTCGTCTGGTTGACCAGGCGGCGCCAATCGAGCTCGGCAAGGACATCCTTCATGGCGTTTTGCAGCAAGAATCAGAATAGGTGAAACTGCGCATTTCTACGAAGACCGTGCTGCCGCGCGATTACTCAGGATGAGGTTAACAAGCTTGCGAACCTCCGGTGCTGAGGCGACGAGTGTGACCTTCTTGCGGAACTCTTCGAGTCCGATGGCTTCCAAGCACTTGCCAAGCACTTCGTCCATGAAGGAGGGGGTGTACGCTTCAACGTCGTCAAGGTTAACCTCGACTTCACTGTGCGTCTGTAGGAGTCCCATCAGCTGCATGCGTACAGGTTCTCCTTGATCCCTCGTTACGAGGACTGTCCCGAACTCGCTCAGATGCAATGTGGGCGTTGCGTGGCCTGCTTGCGGCATGTCAGAAAAACTCCTGAAGTTCCGTCCCGGGTACCGGCGGAAGGGTGACGTATACGTCTCCGAGAGGGATGTTCGCGTCCAGATCCAAGATCATCGCTATCCAGCAACCCTTCCAAGCGTCGGGAACGGTGGTGACATTCTCCATTCGCCGCCATCTCCTGCGATAGCAGGTGAATATCTCGCGGCCCGAGAAGACCCGGAATGTCCCACCGTTTCGGACAACCAACTCGCTCGCAACATACAGCCCGTATCCAGAGTGCTTGCTAGGTTTGCTCGTCACTAATGGATCGCAAGCGAGGCGGACGGGAGACTCCCCGCCCAAGACTCGCGCAATCAGCTTCTCATTAGAGCCAGTCAGGATTGACTGCGCGATTCCTAGCCCCGTATCAACGACACATATGGTCAGCTTGTGCTTCTTAGGATACACCTGCGCGCAAGCGAACGCAACGGATGAAGCTCCTGCGTGGCGCTGTATGTTCTCGATTAGCTCAGCGAATACGACGAGTAATCCGGACTGCGCCGTCTTAGACAGATGCATGTGGTAGTCTATGATGTCTACCAGTTTCCGAGCAACGCTCTCTGGTTGGGTCTCGCCCCCCAATTGCTCCATGGCCATCGCGTAGTACGGGGCGGACTCCGAGTACTGCGAGATCCCACCTTTGGATGCCCTTGTGAAGCCGACAACGTCCAGGTACCTCAGCGTTGTGTCGGAAGCATTGACGACCTCGGGGCTGACATTACTGCTCTTGCACCACGCGGCCAGCGCGGCCAAGCCAACGACATACACGTGCTCCACACCAACGAAATCGAACACCACCTCGTCCGCCGGGGGAGTCAGGTCATTCGTGACTGATGCAATCGCTGCCATATGCGCTATGTCGGACAACTCAGTGGTAATAGGAACGGTTGCACGGGACCTTCCAGAGCCAAAGAAGGTCGTCTTGCGCTCTACTTCTACGCCACTCACCTTGCGCGTCTCAGTACGTTCGTCTATCACTCTCTCGAAGTCTGAGAGGAGGTCTCGAACCGAACGTACGTCTTGCGCGAGCGTTTCGTCGCGATCGTCGAGTATCTGGCGAACACTTGGAACCAAAGGCTTCGGACACCTCCCGCGTCTTGTGAGGCTCTTTCGGAGTAGTCGGCCCCACGTGGGGCTTCGCGTGGCCAACTCGCGAAACAACTCCAGCAGATTCGTTATGACTTCTTCGCCAGGTTCGTGGTTCAGCAGTTCAAAGAAATCGGCAGCCACTTCCCTAGCGTTGTCGCTCAGGATTTCGCTGGCGACGACGGAGATTTCCGATGGGGAGAGCCGTTTTCCCCGGATCTGCAACAGCGCTCTGTCGAGCATCGTGCGGCCTCGAAGTTGCGTTAATCCCGCTGTTGGTATTCGTCACAACGCTACGCAATTGGCCTTAGGTGACCGAAGTCCCTTTTCTTCACGTCGCGAGCGAGCCTACCTCCACTTATCATCATCCGCAAACGGATGGATCGGCCCTTTGAGCTTGGGCTTGGGGAGGGCCTTGAGGGCCTGCTCGGCGAGTCGGAGGTCTTCCTTGGTGGCGATCTTCAGGTTGACGGGCGAGCCGGGGACGATGGTGACGGGCCGGCCGAGCCGCTCGACGAGCTGGGCGTCGTCGGTCGCCTGGAAGCCCTCGCGCCGGGCGTAGGCCTCCAGGAGCAGCTCGCGGCGGAACACTTGGGGCGTTTGGGCTTCCCAGAGGTCTCGGCGGGAGACGGTCTCCTGGATGGTCTGGTCCGAGCCGACGCGCTTGACCGTGCCGGCCACGGGGATGGCGAAGATGGCCGCGCCGGTTTTCTGGACGGCCGCGAAGATCTTGTCGACCCATTCGTTGGCCAGGCAGGGCCGGGCGGCGTCGTGCACGCAGATGAAGTCGGCCTGGGGCTTCACGTGGGCCAGGGCCTTCTCGACCGAATCGGACCGCTCCGCCCCGCCCTCGACCACGGTAATCCCCAGGATGGCCACGTTGGAGGAGAACTTGAAGTCAAAATACTCGCGGTCGTCGGCGGCGATCACCAGGATCGTCTGCACCACGTCGTCCCGGTTCAAGAACCGCTCGGCCGAGTGCATCCAGACGGCCCGGCCCCCCATCAGCGCGAACGGCTTCTTGTAGCTCTTGTCCTTGAACCGGCTGCTCTTGCCCGCGGCGGGCAGAATCACGGCAAACTTGGCCACGGCAGGGGACTCCCATGCGGGTTAGAACGGTCTCGAACCCCTCATTGTGGCGATTGGCGGCGGGGCGTCAAGGTGGAGAAGTGCGGCACAACGGATGCCCGTCCCCCTACGACCGCCAGAGCGCGCCGATCCACCTGAGCAGGGCAAGTGCGGCCAACAGTGCCAGCACGGCGGCCGCCAGGCACCCGGCGTCCGACACCACGTCGCGCCACGTCTCGATCACTCGGTTTCGCTCCTGCCGGCCTTCGGACACGTCCAGTCGCACGCCCCTCCCGTCCTCCATGAGCGCGCAACGTTTCAACCACCCGCTGCCCGGGGCGTCCATCTCGTTGACGATCACCGACTGGTTATCCGGGGTGATGGAGAATTGCCAGACCTGCCGGTACCAGATGGCGCCGAACCAGAGGCGGGGGTGAACGGGCCCCGGGTCGACCTCCTCGGGGGCCACGCGGCGCAGGCCCCGGCGACCCGGCGGGCCAGCCTTCAAGGCTCGCGCGGCGACGCACGTCGGCGGGATCGGGAGACCCGCGCCGAGCGCGCGTCAGGAGTTGGGGTGGGCGAAACGCAGGGGACATGATGCTGCTCTAACGGGAAGGGTGCGTTCAAACCACGCTCCGGCCCGGCCTCGCTCGAAGAGCCGACCAGAACCCGCACGCCGCAAAGGCCAGCACCACCGGGAGCACGGGCAGCGCCAGGAGCCGCCACACCCGGCGGTTGAGGACGGCCTCGGACGGGCTCGCCGGGTTGACGTAGCAGGTCACGACGTCCCCCGGCTTCAGCTTGCCGAGGGCTTTGCGCATCGCCGTGTGGTCATCGAACAGGCTCCACCGGCTTCCTTCGTGGTGCTTGCCGTCGAAGTCGTAGCCGTAGCGGAGATCGAGCTGGTAGTTCCACGATTTCCCGTCTCGGACCTTAGCCACCGAGCTTACCCGGATCGTCGCCTCGGCCTCGGGCCAGCCGAGCGACCGGAGTATGCGGATCGCGTCGCCGGTGCCTGTGACCGTGGCCGTGCCGCAGAAGACCAGGATGAAGCCGCAGAGGAACATCATGCCGACCTTGCCGGCGAGGGACTGAAGCCTGGCGGCGGCGGGAGCCTTGTTCTTGCGAACCCACCAACCCCCGACCAGGGCGCCGACGACACCCAGCGCGGTCATCGTGACGACCGCGAAGACGAAGAAATCGAACGGCACGTACTCTTCGTCGAGCAGCATCCGGTCGGGCTGATCGGGGTTGACGCGGCAGTCGACCGTTTCTCCGGGCCGCAAGAACAGGTCCGCCCGATCCTGCAACCGCTGCCGCGAGTCGGCGGTCAAGCGGCGCGTGGCCTCGTACGGTCGGCCGTCGAACCGGTAGCCGACGGTGACGAGCAGGGCCGGAGCGTCCGCATCCGCCTCGTCGAAGGCGGTGCTCCGGACGACGCACGTGCCTTTGCGCCACCCGAATGCTTTGCTCCCACGGAGGATCTCGCGGGGGCCGAAGACGACGAACAGCGCCACGATGGTGATCGCCCAGGTCACCAGCGTGCCGACGTAGACGCTCTTGGGATCGAGCCCTTCGTGCTTCTCGCTTTCGCCCATGGTCGCCCCAGCAAGGGTTGCTAGGCCCCTCCCGTCCGCTGGTGGTGGTTTCACGCGCCCCGCACCGGCCGATGAACTACTGTCGCACGTTCAATGTAGTCATCACGCTCCGCCGTGACGACATGACGTCACGGCGGAGCGTGACGACTACCATTCTTGCGACACTTGTTTCTCGAACGATCCCCCGTTCGTCTACGTCCCCGTCGGCTTGCTCAAAACCGCCAGCCCCAGCACGAAGCACGCCCCGTCGGTCACGGTCTTGTCGAGCCGGAGGCGGGCGCCCATGTCGCGGGCGAGGCGGCGGCTCAGCGCGAGGCCGAGGCCGACGCCGGGGGCCGAGTTGGCCGCTTCGTGGGCCGACTTGGAGAACGAGCGGAACAGGCGCCGGGAGGCCGCGCGCGAGATGCCCGGGCCGTGGTCGCGGACGCGTAGCTCGATCGCCCCATCGGTCGGCCGAAAGCTGACGTGGATCCGCTTGTCCGGGGCGGCCCCGGCGTACTTGCCGGCGTTGTCGACCAGGTTCAAGAGGATCTGCTCCACCGCCGACGGATTGGCACGGACGACCGTGGAGAGTGCCTCCTCGTCGCGATCGATCACGATCTCCATGCCGTCCAGCCGGGCGCGGTCGGCCAGCCGGGCCTGGATCGGCTCGAGCAGTTTTCCAAGCGCCAGGCACTCCAGCCGGCCGTCGGCCCGACCGCGCTCCAGCCGGGCGTACGCGAGGACGTTCTCGACCAGATGGCTCAGCCGCGATGCCTCGGAGCGGAGCGTGCTGAGGTACTCCTGCTGCCGGTCCGGGTCGGGCACCATCCCCTCGGCGAGCATCTCGGTGTACACGTGGAACGTGGTCAAGGGCGTGCGGAGCTCGTGCGTGACCGCCGAGACGAACGCCGCCCGACGCTCGCTCAGCCGGATCACCCCGGCCAACAGCACGGCCACGGCCACGGCCGCCAGCAGCACACAGCCCCAGGCCACCAGGAGCGACAGCCGGATCGGCGAGAGGAGGCGGTCGGCCTCGGCCGGCAAGGCATCGGGGACCACGCGGCCGGCGCCCGGTCGGCCCAAGGATGCCTCGTCTCGGACGGGTCGCCCGGGAACCAACCGAACGGGCAGCGCGGCCAACCGGCGCGACTCCTCCGCCCAACCCTCGGCGACCGGTTGCAGGTTGGCATCGGGCAGGAGGTCCTCGATCGCCATCAACAGCGCCTGCTCGATCGACGGCCAGTTGAGCAGGCACCCCTGGATATACTCCAACCGGCCGATACGAACCCGCCGGGCGAGGATCAGGTGGGCGTCGACCCAGAACGGCTTCATCAGCGCGCCGCCGGCCCGGGGCGACGCCGGGGCCACGTTCGGCAGTTGGAGGGAGTTCTGAAGCGCCACGTTGGCGCTCTGCTTGAACGCCTGCGACCGCCGATTGAACTCGGCGACGTCCCGCCCCTGCCGGTCGAAAGCCTGTTGGTACTCGTCGTTCATCTGCCGCTGCTCGGTCGTCTGCGCCAGCGGCACGACGACCGGAGCCGGCTCGGCGGCCTCGTCCGGGAGCATCGCCAGCAGCCTCTCCCGATCGACCGCCGCCGCCAAACGGGCCAACTGCCTCTCCGCCTCCTCGACGTCCGCCCGGCTGATCCGGCTCGGAACGACCAGATCGCGCTTGGCCGGCTCCGGGACGCGGGGAGACGTGAGTCGGCCGTCGGGCTCGAACTGGAAATGGACGAGGACGTCGGGCGAGTCCTCCTTCAAGAGCGGCGAAGTGGCCAGTCTCGCGGTCGACGTTTCGGCGTCGGGCCCGTGCGGCCCGTTCACCGGGAGGAACGCGTTGTACACCGAGTACGGCCGGGCGCTCTCTTGGGCCACCAGCGGCGTCGCGACGAACTCCATCCGGTAGAGCGCCAACTGCACGTCCTCTTCCAGCGCGGCTTCGCGCCGGGCTTGGGCCTCTTGGCGGCGCGCTTCCTCGGCCTGCCCGCGCGCTTCGATCTCCGCCCGCTCCAGCCGAAGCGCTTTCAGACTGATCCACCCCATGGCCGCCAACAGGACGGCCAGGCACGTGCCGAAGGCGATCCCAATGTGCCAGGTACGTCTCATGCCAACTACCGCTGCGACTGGGCCGCGAACATGTACCCCTTGCCTCGCACGGTCAACAGGATCGCCGGCCGGGCGGGGTCGTCGCGGAGCTTTTCGCGGAGCCGGGCGACGTGCATGTCGATGGTCCGCGTCGTGATCCCTTTGGGGCTGATCCGCCAGACGTTGGCCAACAGCTCCTCCCGGGCGACCGCTCGGCCGCCGTGGGACGCCAGGTAGCGAACCAGGTCGATCTCCCGCTCCGAAAGCTCCGCTCGCCGGCCGTCGTCGAATCGGACCTCGTGCCGGGCCAAATCGATTTGACCTCCGGGGATCTCGATCCGCGCAAGCTGCGAAGGCCGCTCCGGCGAGCGACGCAACACCGCCTCGACCCGCGCCAGAAGCTCCTTGACGCTGAACGGCTTGACCACGTAGTCGTCGGCCCCGCCGCTGAGGCCCCGGACGCGATCGGCCTCTTCGCCGCGGGCGGTGAGGATGATGATCGGCAGCGTGGGCCTCAGCCGGCGGACCTCCCGCAGGATCTCCAAGCCGTCTCGGCCGGGGAGCACCAAATCCAGCAGCAACAGGTCGAACTCACGCGCAAGGGCCATCTCCAGGCCGGTGTCGCCGCGGGCCGCTTCCAGGGTCTGGTAGCCGGCGAACCGCAGGGCGTCGACGATCCCCCGACGGATGGCCCCATCGTCCTCAATGGCCAAGATGCGTTGCTTCGACATGCCGTCTCCCCAGAATTCCCAGGCTAACCGATCGGCTCTGGGGGGACCAGAGTGGTCGGCTTGGCCACTTCCGGGCCCAGGTTTTCCTCCGCCGCAATCGGGCGAGCTCAGGACATCGTCCCACCGCCTACCCGAGCTGGTAGCACACGGCCTCCGTTCGGCCCCGGTTATCCCTACGGACCGAGCCAGGCAAACCGGGCACCCTAATGTAGTGTAGTCGTGGACGGCCCGGATGGGTGTAACCGCTTTGTAACGGCCCGGGCCCGACTTGCGGGAGCCCCCCTCGGAGGCGTCATGGCGTGTCCTGGGCGACGATTGAGCCGAACGGACCTGCCGGGGAGCGAAGCCAGAGAATTCGCCGAGGATGTAAGCCTTTGGTAAAATGGGTGTTAGCGACGTGCCTGCGTGACGAGGGCCTTGGGACCCGCAGGGGAGTCACTTTCAGCCAGTCCTGTGGGGGATCGGGGCTCTGTGCCGCGGCTGCCTCGACAACGGTCGAGCAGGCGATTGGGTTGCCCAGAGACGCCCTGTTTTCCAGGGGCGCCGTCTTCTCCGGCCTTCCCAGTCGCCGCGGTTAACCGGAATAGACGAAGGGCAAAGCCGGCGCAAGAACGCCACCATTTTCTCCGACTTTTACAGTATCGGCCTCCCCACTAGGGCGGGTTAGGTAATGGCTAAGCCTAATAGACGGGCGGCAAGGGCGTTTTGCGCGGAGGAACGAGAGTCACCGGTGGACGAAGATCGGTCCGTTGGCCCCAAGGCTGAACGGTTCGTGCGGCTTCTGGCCACGTGCCAGCGGCGGGTGTTTCTCTATGCGCTCGGGCTGGTCTCGAACGCGGCCGACGCCGAGGAGATCCTCCAAGAGACCAACCTCGTGTTGTGGCGAAAATTCGACCAGTATCAGCCGGGCACCGATTTCGCCCGCTGGGCCTGCCGGATCGCCCATTTTGAAGTCCTCAAGTTTCGCGAGCGGCGGGCACAGCAGCGGCGTCTGTTCACGAGCGAGTTCATCGAGGCGCTCGCCGTGGACTCGGAGGAGTCGCTGGACGAGCTCGACGCCCGCCGTGAGGCGTTGGCCGCGTGCCTGGAAAAGCTGCGCAAGAACGACCGCCAGCTCGTCTTGCGCCGATACCAGGAGCGCGCCACGACTCGGAGCGTGGCCGAGGCGCTGGGGCGGAGCGTGCAGGGAACCCGGAAGTCCCTGCATCGCATCCGGATGGCGCTGTTGGCCTGCATCGAGCGGACGCTGGCGGCGGAGGAACATCCGTGAATCGACCGACCGACCCGCGGGACGAGCTGGCCCTTCTGGCAGCGGCGGTCTGCGATGGCGACGTCACGCCGTCGCAAGCGGCCCGCCTGGAGCAGCTCGCCAACCGGTCGAGCGAGTCGCGCCGGTTCTTCCTTCGCTACGTGCACCTTCACGGAGAGCTTTACTGGGAGACGGCGGCCGGTGCGGGCCTCGATACCTCGGCCGCACGGCAACCGGCCGGGTGCGCGGCGTCCGCCACCGTCCAACGGGCCGAGGCGGGCAAGGCGGCGGGTTCCGCCCGAGCACGGGCCAAATCGCCCTACCGTTGGATCGCGGCCGCGGCGACGGTCGCGTCGCTGGCCCTGGCGGTCTCGCTCGGCATCGCCTCGTACCGCGATTGGCCCCGCGAGCCGGAAGGGCCGTCGGGGCCGCCCGTGGTGGCTCGGTTGGCGCAAACGTTCCAGGCCGCATGGTCGGATGAGGGGGGCGATCTTGATGAGGGGGAACCCCTGGTAGCCGGCCGGCAGTTGAATCTCCGCAGCGGACTGGCGGAAGTCCAATTCGACTGCGGCGCCTCCGTGATCTTGCAGGGCCCCGCTTCCCTGCAAATGGGTGCCCCGTCCCAAGGCCATCTGCGATCGGGCCGGCTGACGGCCGACGTTTCCGAAGAGGCCGCCGGGTTCATGATCTATACGCCGAATTCCGCGATCGTCCATCGGGGCACGGAATTCGGCGTGGCGGTCGACGAGGGGGGCGCCACGGAGGTTCACGTGTTCGACGGGGCCGTGGGGGTCCGGCCGCACACGGATCCGGCCGGCGAGCCGGATTGGCACGAAGTCGTGACCGCGAAGGCGGTTCGCGTGGCGGCCGTTGCGCCCGACGGTGTCCCGCAGGTTTCTCCGATCGACGTCGACAGCAGCGGTTTCGTCCGCGACTTCCCCGCGCCGGGCAGCGCGGCCGGTCTTCGTGCCCTGGTCTCCGAGCATCCCGACCTGATTCACCACTACACGTTCGAGGGCGTGACCGAAGCGGAAAAGCTCCGCGACAAGCGGGACGATTTGGATCTTGTCGAAGTCGTGATGTACCAGGCGAACGGGGACGAGCGGTTCGGATACCGCCGTCCCGGCGTCGATGCGACGACCAATGCCGTCGCCCCCAATCGGGATCCCGCACGCGGGAACACGGTCGGCGTCGGCCTCCAGTCGGAAGCCGGCTCGGCCCCCAAGCCGGAGACGGTCGCATGGTTCATCCCCCCGGAAGCATTCACCATCGAGCTGCTCGTGAACTTCGAGGGTTTCGTGGGGACCGCGGACGGGCAGGTTGCCACGGCGATCGCGACCCGGGCGGGCGAACGCGAGTGCGGGTTCTTTCTCGCGGCGGTGGACCGGGGGCGCCTGGTCCACTTGATGGATGGAGATGCCCCGTGGGTGTGCAGTGAGGTGGAATGCGTCCCCGGCGAGTGGTACTACGCGGCCAGCACGTTCCGCGTCCTGGGGGACGAAACCATCATCAATACCTACGTGGCCAACGTCACGCGCGGGGAAGCGGCCCTGCGTCGCGTCGTCGAGGACGAGGTGGCGGTGGGCAAGCCGGCGGCCGGCCCGTTGGGCATCGGCAAAGGCTTCGCGGCAAACCTGGCTCACGCTTACCCCTGGTCCGGAATGCTCGACGAGGTGGCCATCTACAACAAGGTCCTGGATCGCCGGACCCTGGAGAAACACCTGAAAACGCTGGTGGGATGCCGGGAGTGACGACCTACCATTATCTGGTTTTCTTTTTACTGCTTCCCGGCTAGAGCCGGGTTAAAATAGGGAGGGCTGTTCTGAAGCCGAATCGGAATAGTCCCGTGGCCGGCCTGTGACGGTCGGGCCAGCACGTCAAAAGAAAGGGGAACGTTCATGGGCAAGTCACGCGAAGCTCGCCAGGGGGGGGTCTCTCGCCGTAAGTTCCTGGAAAGTATGGGACTTACGTGTGCAGTCGGCAGCGCGGGCGGACTGGCCGTGCCCTCGCTTGGCTTTGGGCAGGAGGCCTCCGGCCCGATCGACTGCGGCCCGCCGCCGAAGGCCAAGAAGCAACATCGCACCGGCGGGGAGTCCTTTGCCCCCCTTCCGCTCCCCGTCACCCCCCTTCGGCGGAGTGAGAAGAAGCGCCCGCCCGCCCCGCCGGCGCTGATTGGAAAGATGGGGATGGGGCCCGTGCGATGGATCACCCGGGAGGGCAAGCGGGTGATGTATCGCGACTGGATGACCGACCCGGCGGATGTCAACACCCTGCTGTCGTGGACCAACCAGAAGTTGGGGATCCACTACCGCTCGGTCGATGCCGACTTCACCCATTTCTCGTTCGACCCCCGGGAGCTGCCGGCGGTGCTGTTTGCCGGGCACAACCAGTTCGAGCTTGCGGACGAGGCCCGCGCCCAGCTCAACCGCTACGTCTTGGACGGCGGCACGATCCTCGGCGACGCCTGCTGCGGCTGGAACGACTTCACCGACTCGTTCCGCCGGGAGATGGAGATCATCTTCCCGGGCCGCCCGCTGCGCAAGATGCTGCCCGAGGAGCCGGTCTTCTCCTCGTACTACAAAATAGGGTCTTTCAACTATCAGAAGGGCGACGGGTCGCAGTACACCGGCGAGCCCTGCCTGGAGGGGATCGATTTCGGCTGCCGGACGGGGGTGATCTTTTCGCCCTGCGACCTGACCTGCGGCTGGGACGGCCACGAGCACCCGCGCGGCCTGCGGATCGTGATCGACCAGGCGCGGCAGATCGGGGCCAACCTGGTGACGTACGTGCTGGGCAGCTACCAGCTCGGCCGGTTCCTGAGCTCGACGAAGGTCTACTTCGAGTCGGAGGCGCCCAGCCGGGACGATTTCGTGTTTGCCCAGCTCATCCACGAGGGCGACTGGGACCCGGACCCGTCGGCGGTGCACAACCTGCTCAAGTACGCCCGGGACAACTCGACGCTGGAGGTGAAGTTCAAGCGGCAGAACGTTCAGCTTAAAGACCCCAAGACGACGACGTACCCGCTGTTGTACATGACGGGTCACCGGGAGTTCCACTGGGACGACGAGGAGGCGGCCCGGCTCAAGCGCTACCTGAAGGCGGGCGGGATGCTGGTGGCCGACGCGTGCTGCGGCCGGATGGCGTTCGACATGGCGTTTCGCAGCGAGATCGGCAAGGTCTTCCCGGAGCAGGGCCTCCAGCGGCTGTCGGAGGACCACCCGGTGTATCACTGCCACAGCGCGATCCGCACGGTGGAGTATACGCCCCGGGTCCGGGAGGACTTCGGTCCGTTCGACTCGCCGGAGCTGGAGGGGATCGAGGTGGACGGGCGGCTGGCCGTGCTGTACAGCAAGTTCGACCTGGGGAACGGATGGGAGCAATTTCCCCATGCCTACAGCTACGGCCTGAAAGACGACTCCGCCCTGGCCCTCGGCACCAACGCGATCGTCTACGCGATGACGCACTAGCCCCGCGCCCCCTCGTTCCCGGGCTCCGCCTGGGAACGCACGAACGCGAGGCTCCGCCTCGCCCGAAGCGGGAATGGAAGCAAGCAGCACGCTCCAGCGGCGCGTGCCGACGGCAGGCAGAGCCTGCCGAATCCGTCCGTTCCCAGGCAGAGCCTGGGAACGAGGGGTGGGGCTGACGGCCGTCACTCCACGCCCTCCGTGTCTCCACAGTGCATCTGCCTTCTCATTCCGGAAGCGTCCGCCCGGCCTTCTCGGCCATCCGGCGGACCTTGGCGACGACCGCGTCCTCCACCTCCGGCGCGAAGAAGCCGACGTCGGGGATCAAGCCGCGGGTCTCGTAGCCGCCTTCGGCCAGGACCCTCTTGCTGGGCAGGTAGCCGAAGTCGTCGTTCGCGTAGCCGGCGACCCACAGCTTGCGGTGTCCGATCGCGTCTTCCACCAGCGGCACGTAGCCGCCTACCACCTCGCCGGGAAGCCCGACCAGCGTCAGGTCGTCGCCGAACTGCCAGACGGCGATCGGGGCGGGGTACACCGTGGGGAGCGACTCGCCCCGGTCCAGGGCCTCGATCATCCGCTTGGCGTTGTACGCCAGGTAGCTCGGGCCCTTGGCCATCTCCTCCAACTCTCCGCGCGGAGGCACCGGCGCAAGCGGCAAATCGGCGTACTCCAGCGCTGCCGAGAACGGCCCGCGCACCGGCGCAAGCTTCTCAGCCGCCATGCGACAGACCTCCGCCCCCAGGCTTTGCCCGTTCTGTTGGGCGGCTTCCACGGTGCCGCGGGGGTAGGGGTTCGCGCTCCCGCCGCAGCCGATCATGAACATCGCCTGCACGCCCGGCAGTTGACCTTCGACGTGCGCCTGGGCAAAGCCGGCATAGTCGCCGCAGATTTCGTAGTGGTTGCCGCCAAGGGTCGTGTTGTGGCACGCGCAGACGAACACCAGCGCCCGCAGCTCCCCCTCGGGCGAATCGACGCGGAGCACCGGCACGCCGCGGTCGACGTAGCCGCGGGGATTGAAGCCGAGCCTGACGCCGCGCTCGGTGAACTCGCGCCGGTTCATCACGATGTGCGTGACGCCGATCCCCCACGAGAGCCGCGCCGGCTTCCGATCGGCGAGCGCGTCGGCGGCGAGCGTGGCCAGCGTGCCGGCAAGCTTCGCCGTGTATTGGTGAACGCGCTCGGCCTCTTCGCCCTCCAACCCATACCCCGTGGAGCCCGGAACGCCGATCACCGGGCCGGTGTGCGTGTGCGAGGGGTTGAGCAGGATCTGCCGGCGCTCCAGCCCGGTCTTCTCCATGATCTTCCGGCAGACCAAGTCGGCCACCCGGGCGTTGTAGCCGATCACGTCGGAGGTGAGCAGGACGGCCCGCTCGCCCTCGGAGTCCTCGATCGCCATGGCCTTGGCGAACAGATCCGCGAGCACGCCCTCGGAAGGCTTGTTGCGCGAGCCGTAGCCGGCCATCCGGATGGGGCCATCGGGCGTGATCTTCGCCCGGGCGAGCCCGACCTTCAATTCGGGTTCGGCCGCACGGGCCGCGCCGGGGAGCCAAAGGCCGACGCTGAGGGTGAGCAGGATCGGGAGGACGAGTCGACACTTGCCTGGGATGACGGGACACATCGGGATTGCCTCCTTCGGGTGGGACTTCGGGGACAAACGGGGAGTCCGCGCAGGTGTTGGGTCGTCGACGGCCCCGCCACGGTCGTGGGGACCGAGGCGGCCAAGAGCATGCTACCAACGGGCCACCCGGCGGGCAACCGGCCCCTTCCGACGGGGCACAAGTCGACGCGGTGATTGACACAATAGGGCGATTTTGGTAGGAAGCATCCTGGGGGTGAAGTTCCCTTTTTCCCGGAACGAGAAGGAGCGGTGCCATGATCCCTCGCATCCTCGCGTTCGGGTTGACGGCCGGTGTCGTCTTCACCCTGGCCATGTTCCCATCGCCCGGCTGGGCCGACGAACCTGCCGCGACGGTCGGCGAGGGGCCTTCGGCCGCGGAGTTGACTCAGGCGGCGCTGGAGGCGGAGGCGTCCGGCGACCAGGCCCGACGCGGCCAGTTGCTCCGGCAGGCCCTAAACGTCGACCCGCAATGCGCCTCGGCCCGGGGGCACGCGGGATACGTCCGCATGGGGGGCGAGTGGCTCCCGGTTGAGGAGGCGGAGCGACGGGGAAGCGCCGACCGGTCGCTGGCCGAATACCGGCGTCTGCGCCAGACGCACGCGGGCACGCCGACCGGCGAGCTTGCCCTGGCCCGATTCTGCCGCGACCACGACCTCGACGCCGAGGCGAAGGTCCATTGGCTGCACGTGCTCCAGTGTCAGCCGAACCATGAAGAGGCGCTGCGAAGCCTGGGCGTCCGCTGGTTCCGCGGCCAGTTGCTCACGCGGGCCGAGATCGACGAGGACCCCAAGACGCAAACGCGGGCCCAGGAACCGCGGCGCCCGTCGCCGCAGGCAGGAAAACGTTGGGAGAAACACTGGACGCCGCTGGTCGAGCGTTGGCTTCGGGCGATGCGGGAAGGCGACTCGGCGCCTACCCAGTCGATCGAACACGAACTGCAAGCGATCGACCGGCTGGAAGCGGCGGAATGCCTGGCCGCCATGGCCGGGCTGGATCGCGCTATCCAGAAGCGGTGTGACTGGGACGACAAGAAGGAGCAAGAGGCGTATCGGGAGTTGAGCGAGAAGCTGGTCGAGGTTCTCGACGCGACCCCGGCCCCTTGGACCACCCGGTGCCTGGTCCAGACTGCGATCGGCCACCCCATCGACGAGGTTCGCGAGGCGGCCGCCGACGCGTTGGGCAAACGCCCGATGGAGAGCTACGTTCCGTTGCTCATGGCCGGGATGGCCACGCCCGTGGAGGCGGCTTTCGCCATCGTGAGCCACTCCGGGGGTGGCGTGAGCTATCAGCAGGCCTTCTCCCGCGAGGGGCTCAACGCCGACTACTATGGGACCTCGTCTCAATCGATGTACGTTCGGGGCACACCGTCCGTTCCCTCTGCGCCGACGGACGACGGCATCCCTGATTGGGTCTACGACGTCGATGAGAATGATACGGTTTCCATCTACCGAGCAGGGCGCTTGATCGATGAATGCAACCTGAAATCTTACGTGGATACGCATCTCGGTGCCGTCGCGGATGGCAACGCCAGGCGAGACGGAGCTTGGTCAATGGCGACCTCCGTGGCAGGTCAGAGGGCCCGTAGTCAAGCGGCAGCCAGTGCAGCCGCAACGCAACGACAGGTGGAACTGGTGAACGCGGCAATCCATCGGCTCAACCAGCGGATTCAGGACGCCCTGCGTCGCGCGACGGGCGTCGATGCCGGAACGAAGGCAACTGATTGGTGGGTTTGGTGGCGAGATTCGTGGTATGACCGTTATGAGTTGGAGACCCCCTACGAAGACCTTCCATCGCAAGGGCCCACGGAGAAGCCCGTCTATCGAGAGCACTACTGGACCACCAGCTATGTGCAGCTTCCCTCACGCCCCGAGCCCCGCTCGCACAGTCTTCCCGACTCGCGTCCAACCGCGATCTATCTGAGTTCCTGTTTCGCGCGCAACACGAAGGTCTGGACCGTCACCGGGCCGGTGCCGATCGAAGAGGTCAAGGTGGGCGACCGCGTGCTTTCGCAGGACCCCGAGTCGGGCGAGCTGGCCTACAAGCCGGTCCTGGAAACGACCACGCGGAATCCCTCCCCGATGGTCAAAGTCCACGTGGGCTCCGACGTGATCGAGGCAACCCGGGGCCACATGTTCTTCGTGTCCGGCACAGGCTGGCGCATGGCCAAGGAGCTGGCGACCGGCGACCTGCTTCGCGGCGTGGGAGGCGCGGTGTCGATCGATCGGCTGGAGCAGGCCCCGGCGCCCGGGCCGTGGTACGAGCACGTCGAGGAGTCGCCCGACGCCGGGCCCGGCTACGGGTCGGCCTACAACCTGATCGTCGACGACTTCCACACGTTCTTCGTCGGCGACGGCCGCGTCCTCGCCCACGACAACACGCTCTTCGGCCGCCCTTACGGCTGGGTGCCCGGATTGCCGGCATACTGAGCGTGCGTCAGTCGTAAATGAATCGGGCGGTGGCCGTGCAGTCTCGGTCGACGCCCACGCGCACCCAATGGGCCGAGAAGCCGGCCGGGAACTCGTGGGTGATCTTCTCGCCGGGCGGGACGGTGATCGTCTTGTACGGCTGCCAGTGTTTTCGCTGGACCGTGGGGTCGACCTCGACGGTGAACGCGACGCCCCCGGCGGCGTCGTGACTTAGCTCCACCCGCTTGTGCTCGAAGTCGGCCATCAGGTACGGGTCGGAAGGCTCGCGGGCCCGGACGGGCGTCTGGAGCCACGGCCCCCCGATGCCCACAGGCTTGCCGAGCTGCCAGAGGTCGTCGGTCTTGCCGAGCCACGAGCCGCAATCGGCCCCGCCGCGCACGTAGTTCGAGTTGGGCTCCGCGGCTGCGTCGTTCCCCGCCAACACGAGCATGCCCCGCCAGGAGCAGAAGTCGGAGATCGCCCGGCCGTGGGCCGTGATGGGGCGTATGCTCCAGGCGTACGTCAGCCCGGAGACCTCGTACATGAGCCCGTGCACGTCCATCAGCATCCGCTCGGTGACCACTTCGCGGATTCGCGGCCACTCGCCGGTCCAAGCGGTGTCGTAGGCCGGGCTCGCCTTGGGCAGGCGGCACGTGCTCCACTGCCCGGCGCGGTCCCGGAGCTTCAAGATGGCCGACGCCCGGTCCCACCCGGTGGCCACCACCGCCTCGCTCATCGAGCCGAGGTTGCTGATCTCGGCGAACGCCGCGCGGTCGACCACGGTCCACCGCTCGCCGTCGCGCTGGGCCAGGCAGCCGGTTCGTCCGTCGGGCGAGCTGGCGGCGACCAGGAGCGTATCGCCCACCCGGTGCCCGGCCTTGAACCGGAGCGATTGGGGTTCGAGCCCCAACGCGGCGGGCAGATCGGCCGCCTCGGTCACTTCGAGCGTCTCCAGGTCGCCCTCCAGCAGCCGGCCGTCGCCGGTGAGGAAGTAGATCTTGCCGGGCTGCGGGTGCCGGATCGACGAGACGACGTGCTCGCCGGCCAGGGCGGCGAACGTCCTCACGCGGCCGTCGTCGCTGATCAGGTGTGGCCCGATGCTCAACAGCCCGGCGACCATCTTCCGGTTGGCGAACACGCCGGGGAGCGACTCGGCTCGCTTGCGGAACTTCACGTCCTCGTCGAGCTCATAGAGCGCCCCGCCCTCGGCCCGGCCATCCGCGTCGCGGACGTACGAGATGAGCCAGAGCCGGTTGGCAAACGGGACGAGACCGCCATGAATCCTCGGGCGTGGCTCGGTTACGGGCGAAAGCGACCGGAAGCTGGGCGACGGCGCACCGGCTGGCTCGCCCGGGGAACGCGAGCCGAAGTGCGATCCGAAGAAGAGCTGGGCGGTGGCCGTGCAATCGCGGTCGGCCGTGACGCGGATCCACGTGCCGCGGAAGTCGTCCGGGAAGACGTGATAGGCGTATCCGCTCGCGGGGAGCGTGATCGTCGTGTACGGCACCCACTCGCCCGTGCCGCGCTCGTCGACTTCGAGGGTGAAGGCCGCGCGGGCCGGCGGGGCGATCTTCTCCTGCTTCCCCCATTTCGCCCCAAGCCCGGCGGGCAAGCCGGCGATCGCCGGCCCGTCTCCGCGCGGCGAAGCGTCACGGACGAAACACAGGTGCGGCACGCCGTAGTGCGTCAGCTCGTTGTGGCCGTCGTGCCCGGGGATCTCGACGGTGCCCTGGGGGAAGCTCCGCTGGTAGATCGTGTCCGAGTAGAGGCCGGTGTGTTGCCAGACGATCTTCATCGGGGTCTTCCGCCACCCGTCGGGTAGCTCCGTCCGGCCCCGGTCGTGAACGGCGAGGTAGACCACGACGTCCTTGTTTACCTGGAAGGAATACCCCGGTGCGGGCTTCTCCATCGACCCGCGCTCGATGGTCACGTAGTCGAGCCCGGCGAGCGTTTCCGGCAGCTCGACGATCTCGAAGCGGTCGGTGCACCGGGGGATCCGGGTCGGGGCCGGGCCTTGGAACAGGTGGAGCGTCCGGTTGGTGAACCCGGCGATAAGGAACGGGTCGGAGGGGACGCCGGCCTTGACTTCGTCTTGATACCACGGGCCGCCCCAGCCCGCCGGCTTGCCCCACCGGCCGATCGCTTCCAGCGATCCGAGCCAGAGGTTGGACTGCGGCTGCCCTCCGGTTCGGTGCCGGTGATTCAGGGAGGAGAGCTCGTTTCCGGCCAGGACGAGCTTGTCCCGCCAAGGGCAGAAGTCGGGCGTCATGCGCAGGTGGGAGGCCAGGGGCACGAGGCCGCCGGCGCTGCCGGGCGCGAAATCGGGCGACATGGTGTAGAACAGCCCGTGCATGTCGATCATCAACCGGCCGGGGGCCACTTCCCGGATCCGCGGCCACTCGGTGCACCAGGCGTGGTCGTACGATTGGCTGCCCTTGGGGAGGCGATAGGTGGACCACTTGCCGTCGGCCAACACGGCGAGCAGCACCGAGGCCCGGTCCCAACCGATCGCAAAGAGCGGGGCGTCGTCCGACGGGGCCCCGTGGATGCCCCCGGCGGTGGTCACGTCGCAGAAGGCGGTCCGGTGGATGACGTTCCAGGTCTCGCCGTCCCATTCGGCCAGGCGCCCGCCGCCGGTGCCCCGGCGCTGGTCGCCGTCATGGTAGGTGTTGTTCGCGACGACGACGCGTCCCTGGGCCGTGTATCCTCCTTTGAAATGGGCCGTGCCCTGGATGCCGAGCTCTTCCTTGCTGAGGTCGAACAGCCGGCGCGAGGCGAGCGTGCGCACGTCGACTTCGTAGAAGCCGCCCTCCATGGCCTGGACGTAGACCTTGCCGGCCGGGTCGGTCAGATGGCGCATCACGGCCGTGACCCGCTCGGCGGTCAGCCCCTCGATTACCCGCGCGTTCCCCTTCGCGTCGATTATGTACGGCCCGATGATCAGTTGATTCGACTCGCGGTGGATCATGCGCCCGGCGTGCGTGCCGACGACGCTTTCCGGCCGCTTGTGGATCTCGAGGTCGGGCGTGATCTCGTAGAGGCCGACCCCGCCGCCGCTTTTGTGCGAGACGTAGCTCAGGTACCAGAGCCGATCGGCCCAGGGGACCACGGCCCCGATGCCGCATTCGGAGTACGAGTCGGCCACGGCGGCCAGGTGCGGAAAGACGCCGCTGAACTGCGGCCGCTCGCAGCGGACGGCAGCCGCTTCGCCGCCCGCGTCCGCTTGATTCGGGTCTCTTGTCGGCTCCGCCCCCAAGGCGCAAGTGGTCAGCAGGAGGAGGGCGCAGCCAAGCCGGAGTGCCGGGTTTGTCGTGCTCATGACGGCCTTTCTCGCAGGGAAACGGGCGCGGGGTCGGTCCGCGTGCAGCGATCATGATGACCACGCGACGTGCCGGGAACAACCCCCGCCCCGGCCGTTTGGGGGACACGGCCCGCCTCGCGATTGCATCCCGTGTCCCAACCGTTATCCTGGTAGCAGAGCCGCTCGGCGACGTTGCCGGGCGGGGTTTCCGGTGACGTTGGCCCGTCGCGAGTCGCGTTTCCCTTGCGCCTTGCCGGCCGCGCAACCGTTCACGGCGTTCGATGAAAGTAGCAGGCACACGCCGTGTGCCGTCCGCGGATGTCATGTTCCGGTCAGAGCAACGACGCGTCCCGAGCGACTCTGCGGCGTGCTGGTCGCCCCGCAGACGGCACACGGCGTGTGCCTGCTACTTCGCCGGCCGCAGTATTCAAGGAGAGTCCGACCATGTCCATCGATGCGTTCCCCCTTGTTCTGAGACGAACGTCGAGTTGCCGGGCGGCGATCGTCGCCGCCGCCGCCGGCGTGCTCCTGGTCGCCGGCCTTCCGGCCCACGGCCAAGACGCGCTCGAAATCACCAGCGATCGATCGGTGGTGAAGGTGGCCGCAGGCGACCGGCCGGTGCTCGAGTACCAGTACGTGCAGCGGCCGAGGAAGCCGTACGTCAAGGCGTGGTATTCGCCGGGTGGGGTGAACGTGCTTCGCGACGCCCCGTTCGACCACCTGCACCATCACAGCCTGATGTTCGCCGTGGCCATAGACGGCGTCGACTTCTGGTCGGAGAACGAGAAGTGCGGCCACGAGAAGCACGTCCGGCTTGCGGACACCTCTTCATCCGTGCGCGACGGCGTGGCGTGGTGCACGCTCGCGCAAGAGATCGACTGGGTCGGGCCGGACGCGGAAACGTTAGTGGCCAAGGAGCGGCGCACGGTCGACGTCTGCCGCACCGGCGACCCGGCCGCCTCGCTCGTGGTCTGGAGCACGTCGCTTGCCGCGCCGCCGGGCAAAGAGTCGGTCACGCTGACCGGTTCGACCTATTTCGGGCTGGGGATGCGGTTTGTGCAGTCGATGGACACCGGCGGCCGCTTCGTCAACGCCGACGGCAAGGCGGGCGTGGAGGGCACGAACGACGTCCGCTCCCGTTGGTGCGCCTATTCAGCCGCCGCCGACGGAAAGCCCGTTACGGTCGCCATGTTCGATTGCCCCGGAAACCCGCGGCACCCGGCCACGTGGTTCACGATGGATTCCCGTTTCGCCTACCTGGCGGCAACCTTGGGCCTCGATCACGAGCCGCTGGTGGTCAAGGCGGCCGAGCCGCTCGAGCTGCGGTACGCCGTGGCGTTGTGGGACGGGCAGGTCGAGCCGGCCGAGATCGAGAAGCTCTATGGCCAACTGGTCCGCTGGTCCGCCGAAGCGCAGAAGCCATAGCGACGATTCAAGCACACTTTCAACGGACGACCGCGGTTGTCACCAAGCTCGTAGCACAGGCTTCCAGCCTGTATGACTGTAGAACAGGCTTCCAGCCTGTATGATGGCAGCACCGGCAAGGTTTCTGATCCGAGCACAGGCAGGATGCCTGTGCTACTTGGGGCAACGAAAGGGGGTGCGGTCATGTCCCTCGGGCTCGTGCTTGCGGCCGTGCTGGTGAGCGTGGAAGCACCGGCCGACGACGTGGTGGTTTCCGACCTCGCCGTCGCAGCCGTCCAACCCACCGCGGACTTCGCGATCGGCACGAGCCCTTACGCGCTGGGAGGGACGTATCTCGAAGCGCAGTCGCGCCCGGCCTGCTCGCCGCCGGGCAAGATCCGCGTCGCCGCGCCCGAGGGCGCGTACTACGTCTACCTGGCCTGGGTGCGGCACCCGCGCGGGGCCCGGGACGTCGCCGTCCGCGTGGGCGACGTGGAAGTCGCCGTCGATCAGACCCGCCTGGCCAACGGGCTCTCGCCGGACGATTGCCCTCGCGACGACATGGGCCGGTACGAAGGGCTCTGCTCGTCCGGGCTGTTTCGCGTCACGGACCGGCCCATCCGCCTCCGCCCGGGCGACATGGTGGAAATAACCCGATCGGACACGCAGGCCGACACCGTCACCACGCTCGACTACGTCGTCTTCTCGCCCTCCCTCTACCTGGACGACCTGGGCAGCGACGCGGCGGCCGCCGGCCCGCCTTCGATCAACCTGAAGGACTACGGGCGGAGCTTCTCGGGCGACGTGGGCTTTGGGCTCGCGTTTATCGCACCCGAGCAGGAAGACGCAGCCCTTGAGTGGACCGTTCCGGCCGAAGGGCCGTTCATCGTTTCCGCCCTGCCGAACCGGGGTCGAAGCCGGGCCGAGGTCATTCCGATCGAGATCGAGCTGGACGACGGCCGGTGGGTGACGTGTGAGCTGGCCGGGAAGTCGCGCGGGTACGGCCGCGCCGAGTGGCAGCATCTCGGCGTGCTTCGGGCGGCGCGCGGGGCCAAGCTGCGTCTTCGCGCGGCAAAGGACGCCGACGGGGTCTCCTGCTGCGACCTCTTGCGCCTCGCGCCCGTTTCGGAAGCCGATTTGACGCGGCGCGATCAGGCCCAGTACGAGACGTTCACCGTCCAGTGGGAAGACCCGACCGACGAGCGCCCGTGGCTGAAATCCGTGCGTATCGCGTCCACCGAAGAGGGCGACGTCCGGGTCGAGGCCCCGCGGCCCAAGCCGGGGATGCCGGGCGGCGCGTGCGTCCACGTGGCCCGGAAGATCCTGCCGTTGCTCGGATCGGACGGCGCCACCGGGCTTCCCCTGGAGGCCAGCGGGTCGTTTCGCGTCGAGCTGGGCGACGACTACGGCTTCACGCTCTCTGCGGCCCAACTCCGCCGCGAGCCGTTCGTGTGGCTTCGGGGCCTGGGGGTCTTCGCCTGCGCCGACGGCGACTTCGCGTCGAAGCAAGCGGAGATCGCCGCGCGTGCCGCCCAGGTGGAAGCCGCTCGCAAGGAGCCGTTCCGCTCGACGAGCGAGCAGTACTTCGAGCTGACCGGATACGACGAGACTCGCGACCGGCTCGAGGACCGGGCCTTCGAGTTCGCCTATCGGACGCCGCGCGGCCCGGCACCGCGCGTGAGCGAGTCGCTCGCCTCCATGCCGGAGGTCGATTTCCGGTACTTCTGCGACCGGATCCCGGACGTCAAGCACCGGCGGATGTTCCTCGGCTGGCCCAACGTGTGCCAGGAGTTCTACGTGCTATCGAACGGGTGCATCGGCGTAAGCTCCGGGTCGGGTCACGGCACCGGGCATCCGGCGGCGGAGCACTTCACCGTGAGTCTCGGCCTCGGCGACACGCCCACGTTCCGAGAGCACGGCGACCCTTCGGTCACGCAGAGCATCGAGGACGGTTATCACATCATCGTCCACACCGAATGGCACGAAGGCGAAACGGGCGCCCGAGCCACCGCGCTCGCCTATCCCTTGGACGGCGAGGAGGTCCGCACGGGCAACGAGCCGCTGGGGGCGTTCGTGCGGTTCGAGCGCACCTCGGGCGACGCGCCGCTGTGGCTTGCGATCGCGCCCGACTACTGGCGCGGGCCCAAGCAGCCGCTTCAGGACTTGGCCAAGGCGCGGATCGAAGGCGGGCTCCTGCTGGTCGGCGATCGCGTCGTGCTGGCCGTCGATCATGCCACGGCGTCGGTCGAGTCGGCCGCGGATGAGCGGGTGCTCGTCAAGATCGTCCCCGATGACCAGCGCGCCGACCTCGTGATCCCCTACGTTGCGGTGGAGAGGCCGCTCGTCGAGCGGGCCGTCAAGCGGGGGTTCGAAGCGGCCCTGCTGCGGACCAAGCAGTATTGGGACGAGCGGCTGGCCCGCGGGGCGACGATCGACGTGCCCGATCCGGTCGTGGTGAACCAGTACAAGACGCTCTACCCCCGCACGCTCGTCACGGGCGACCTGGACACGCAGGGCGACTACGCCCTGAAGACCAGCCCGATCGTCTACGACCGCGTCTGGCTCCACGCCACGGCCTACGGGATCGAGGGCCTCTCGCGTCGCGGGCATTTTGAGGAGGCCCGGCAGTATCTCGAGGCCGGCTTCCGCTGGCAGGGCTCGCAGGCGAGCGAGGCCTCCGAGGCGTACACCACCTGGGACGGCTTCTTCACCGCCCCCGAGCGATACACGGCCGTGCTCTGGCTCAACTACCACGGCTGGTTCCAATGGGCGGCCGCCCGGCACTTCCTCTTCTCCGACGATCGCCCGTGGCTCGACGAAAAGCTCCCCGCCCTGATCAAGAGCCTGGAGTGGACCGTCTCGCAGCGCAAGCTGACGATGCGGGAGGAGCCGGGCGGGTCGCGCCCGATCAACCACGGGTGGCTGCCGCCGGGGCGGGTGACCGACGGCTCGGGCGGCACCAGCACGTTCACCGACTGCATCAACTGGATGGGGTTCAACGAAGTGGTGAACGTGCTGGAGCGAATCGACCATCCGCGGGCGGCGGAGTTCCGCCGGGCGGCCGACGATTACCGCCGCTGCGTGCTCCGCGGGCTTCGCCTGGCCGCTCGCAGGCGGGAGCCGGTCCGCCTGAACGACGGGGTGTTTGTGCCCTACGTGCCCGGCTATCTCGAATCCGACGGCCGCGAGGAGACCATGTGGTACGCCGCCGTCGTGGACGGGGCCCAGGAGGGGATCCTCGATTCGGGCATCGTCCCGCCCGGCGATCCCATGGAAAGCTGGGTGCTGGGGAACCTCGAAGACAACCTGTTCGTGATGGCCCCCAACTTGGCCGACGAAGGCCACTTCCTCGGCCACGCGTGCGCCTATCTCCGCCGCGACCAGCCGGAGCACGCCATCTACACGTTGTACAGCACCTTGGCCACGCAATCCGCCCGGCAAACGCTCACCACCTACGAGCATCGCTCGTGGGGGGCGAGGCGGGTCTACGACCTGGCGCCCTGGCCGATGGGCTATTACACCCGGCTCTTGACCGGAATGCTCTGCTACGACGAGGGGGACGAGCTGGTCTACTGCCGGGCGACGCCCCGGGCCTGGCTCGAGCCGGGAGGGGAGATCCGCGTCGAGCGGCTCCAGACCCGCTTCGGCCCCACGAGCTTCCGCCTCGAGGCCGAACAAGATCGCGTCACCGGCCTGATCGAGCTGCCCACGCGGTATCGCCCGCGGGCAACGAAGCTGCGGATTCGCACGCGCGGCAAGCTCACGTCCGTCAGGCTCAACGGCGAACCGGCCCCGCTCGACGAGGCGACGGGCACGGTCACGCTGCCGAGCGACGCGGCCCGGGTCCGGGTGGAGGCAGTCGTCCGCCGCGGGCAAGGATTGGCCGAGAAATAACTCCCGCATCTGCGGAGTAGTAGGCACACGGCGTGTGCCGTAACCGGCGGACGGCACACGGCGTGTGCCTGCTACTGAAGCCGGGAAGTTATTCTTCGGCCGATCCTAAGTCGATCGACGCAGTCAGCAATGAGGAATGAGCGGGGCATGGTTGCCGGCGACGGGTCTGCGGGTATACTGCACGGAGGCCGTTGTGCACCCGTGCAGCCGCGTACCGCTCATCACTTCGCGTCTTTCCCTGGAGAACCGACATGGACGCGTCCAACCTCGACGTGGGGGCGATCATCGACTCGCTGAGCGACGGCGTCTACGTCTGCGATCTCGACCGCCGGATCACCTACTGGAGCAAGTCGGCCGAGCGGATTACCGGTTGGACGGCCGAGGACGTGGTCGGGCGCCAGTGCTTCGACGACGTCCTCTGCCACATCGACAAGGACGGGCATCGGTTGTGCGGCGAGGAGTTCTGCCCCTTGCACCGGGCAATCATCACCGCCACCGGCAGCAAGGGCTCGCTCCTGGTGTATGCGAAGGGGAAGGACGGTCGGCGGATCCCGATGCAGGTGAGCGTCGCCCCCATCCGCGATGCTTCCGGAGAGGTGATCGGCGGCGTGGAGACGTTCCGAGACGCCTCGGCCGCGGTCCACGATTTGGAGAGGGCCCAGGCCATCCAACAGCTCGCCTTGCAGCACGACCTGCCCGAGGATAGCCGGGTGACGTTCACCGCGCACTACATCCCGCACGGGATCATCGGCGGCGACTACTACGCCATCAGGAAGCTCGATGAGGACCGATATGGCCTGATCGTGGCCGACGTGACCGGCCACGGCATCGCCGCGGCCCTCTACACGATGCACCTCAGCTCGTTGTGGGAGCGATACCACCACCTGCTGGCGAGTCCCGTGGAATTCGCCGGGAGGATGAACGAGGAGTTGGTCCGCCTGGTCAAGTGCGACGCGTCGTTTGCCACGGCCGTGTGCGGCCTGATCGACCTGGCCGGCGGCGTGTTCCGATTTGCCGGGACCGGAGGGCCGCCCGTGCTGCTGGTGCGCCCGGAAGGGGCTTTCGAGCGCATCGAAAACCCGGGGCTCCCGCTGGCCATCATGGAGGGGGCCACCTACGAGGAGGCCCGCGTCGAGATTCACCCGGGCGACCGCCTCCTCCTGTTCAGCGACGGGGCGATCGAGGTGCACAACGCCGCCGAGGAGATGCTGGGCATCGACGGGCTGATCGACATTCTGAAACGGCAGGGGTATCCCACCGACGATATTCGGATGGACGCCCTGGAAGAGGAGCTGCTGAAGTACTCCAACGCGATCCGTCTGGAGGACGACCTGACGTTGCTTGAGGTGCGCCTGGAAGGGCCGTGAAGGCTTCGGCCTGCCGGTTGTCGTCGAAGACCTCCTCTGGGTGCTGCTTGCCCAGGGCCTCCCGTAGGTGCTTGTTGCTCGCCGCCCAGCGGGAGGTTACGATCACGTATCGAGACCGGGACAGCCGAAATGCCCTGGCGCGGACATCCAGAAAACCACGGCGAATGGGGAGGAAGTCGAGATGAGACAGGCGATCCTTACCGCGGCGATGTTGGCGTTGGCTTCGATGCTACCGTGGGCCGACGCGCAATCCGCCGGCACCCAGTTCTTCGTCGCCCCCGGCGGCAGCGACGAAAACGCCGGCACCCAGGAGAAACCCTTCGCCACGATCGGCAAGGCGAGAGACGCCGTCCGGCAGTTGATCGCCGCCGGGCTTGCCGCCGACGTGAAGGTTGTGATCCGCGAAGGCACCTACCGGATCGAAGAGCCGCTCGCGTTCGGCCCGGAGGATTCGGGGACCGACGAGCACGCGATCACGTACGCGGCCGCCCCGGGCGAGAAGGTGGTCGTAAGCGGCGGGCGGCCGATCAACGGCTGGAAGCGGGGCCAGGGCGAGATCTGGACGGCCCAGGTGCCCGGCGTCGGCGAGGGCAAGTGGTATCCGCGGCACCTCTGGGTGAACGGCCGCCGCGCCGTCCGCGCCCGAACGCCCAACAAGGATGACGAGAATCCCTGCCGGCAACTCAAGGGCGCCGACCTGGCGGCCGACCTCTCCCGCTACACGCTCACGGCCCCCGCCGGCCTGCTCGGCGATTGGTCGAACCCGGCGGATATCGAGGTGATGGTCGCCGGGAATTGGGCGATCAACCGGCTGCCGGTCCAGAGCATCGATCCGGGCGCCGGCGTCGTCGTGCTGGCCCCGCCGCACGCGCAAGGGCACAGCGCCATCCGCCCCGGACCGGGCCGCTGGTGCTGCTTCGAGAACGCCCCCGAGATGCTCGACCAGCCGGGCGAGTGGTATCTGGATCGCAAGACCGGCGTGCTGAGCTACTGGCCGCCGGCCGGGGAAGACATGGCCGCGGCTGAGGTCATCGCCCCCATGGCCGAGCGGCTCGTCGAGGTGAAGGGCACGCCCGACGAGCCCGTGCGCAACCTGCATTTCCAGGGCGTCCGCTTCGAGCACACCCATCTCGATCTCCCCGAGGGCGGCTACATGGGCATCCAGGCGTGCCACTGTACCGTGGGCAAGGACTGGACGCGGCCCTGGGGTCGCGTGCCCGCGGCCATCCGCTGGGACTACGTCGAGAAATCGAGCATCGAGGACTGCACGATGGCCCGCCTCAGCGGCTGCGGGATCGAGCTGGTGACGAGCTGCCACGACAACGTCGTCGAGGGCAACCACGTCTTCGACGTGAGCGGCAACGGGATCATGCTCGGCGGGCCGCGCGCCGAGGCCGAGGTGCCCAAGCGGGACCGCATCGCCAACAACCACGTGCACGCCTGCGGCGTCGAGTACTACGGCGCGATCGGCATCTGGATCGGTTTCGCCCAGCAGGCCCGGGTCGCCCACAACCTGGTCCACGATCTCCCCTACAGCGGGATCTCCGTCGGCTGGCAGTGGAACCCCGAGCCGACGCCCTGCAAGGAGATCCTGGTCGAGGCCAACGACGTCTACGACGTGATGAACCGGCTCTGCGACGGAGGGTGCATCTACACCCTGGGGTTCCAGCCGGGCACCGTGTTCCGCGCCAACCACCTGCACGACGTCCACCGCAGCCGCTACGCCCAAGGCGCCCCCAACAACGGCATGTTCATCGACCAGGGCAGCAAGGGCTACCTCTTCGAAGAGAACGTGATCTACAACACGGCCGCCGAGCTGGTACGCTTCAACCAGTGCCAACGCGACTGGCACACCTGGCGCGACAACCACATCGGCGAGCCCGCCGAGGTGAAAGCGTCGGGCAAGGAGATCATCGCCAAGGCGGGGCTGGAGCCGCCGTATCGCAAGCGGCTGATGGAAGCGGGCGACTGACGAGGAGCGTTGCGCAGAGGGTAACCGTTCATCGTTCCCACGTTTTGCGTGGGAACGCACTGGGCGGGACGTTTCGCGTCCGGAAACGCCTTGTGCTCGCCTTGCCGAGCGTCCGCGGGCGCGACGCAAGGCGTGGCAGGTCTTGGGTTGCTCGGCCGAATCGTGGGAGACAGCGTGTTTGGCGGCGAGGCGGAGCCTCGCGTTAGGGCGTTCCCAGGCAGAGCCTGGGAACGAGAGGGATAAACGGGGAACTGACGAGGAGCGTTGCGCAGAGGCTTTCCATGAGCACTACCGAACGCGACCCCGTCTGCCCGGATCGGGTGCGAAGCTGGCTGGCACAAGCGGTCGAGGCGGGAGCGTCGGACCTGCACGTGGTCGCGGACCATCCGCCCGTCCTGCGCGTCCACGGAGAGTTGCGCCGGTTGGACGAGGCCCCGCTGGACGGCGAAGCGGCCCGAGGACTGCTCGCGCCCCTTTGTCCGGCCGAGGCGATGGATCGCTTCCGGGCCGACAAGAACGTCGACTTCTCGCTGGAGCTGCCCCTCGGTGACCGGCGGCAGCGATTCCGTGCCAACTATTTTGTGAGCGGCCGGCGGATGGGGGCCTGTTTTCGGGTGATCCCGGACGTGATTCCCGACTTCGAGTGGGCGGGGTTTCCCGAGGCGCTGGCCCGGCGGCTCGCCCACTGCCGCAACGGACTGGTGCTCATCTCCGGGGTGGCCGGGTCGGGGAAGACGACGTCGCTGGCGATGATCATCAATCTGCTCAACCGGGAGGGGGGATATCGCATCATTACGGTCGAGGAGCCGGTCGAGTACCTGTTTCCCAAGACGCCGGGGTCGGTCGTCACGCAGCGCGAGGTCGGCCCGGACGTCCACACGTTCGCCGACGGCCTGAAGTTCGGGCTTCGCCAGGACCCCGACGTGATCCTGGTCGGAGAGATCCGCGACCGGGAGACCGCGCAGATGGCGCTCAGTGCGGCCGAGACGGGCCACCTCGTCCTCTCCACGCTGCACACCCGCGATGCCAAAGGCGCGATCTCCCGGTATACCGACATCTTCCCCCAGAGCGCGCAGCGCGAGATCCGTTCCCAGCTCTCCTTGAGCCTCCGAGCGGTGATCAGCCAGCACCTTCTCCCCAGCGTCCAACCGGGCGAGAAGCGAGTGCTCGCGATGGAGATCATGTTCAACAACTCGCCCAACGCCAGCGCCATTCGGTTCGGCAAGGTCGAGTCGATCGACAACAACATCCTCACCGGCCGAGCCGAGGGGATGGTCACGCTCGACGAGTCGATCAAACGCCTGCTCCGCGAGGGCCGGATCAGCCGGGAAACGGCGGAGCGCTACATCAGCAGCCCGGCCCGCCTTGGTTAGTGACACCGTGCCTTCCTTGCTGAACGGAGAGATGCTCCCATGATTGCTCCACGAATCAACCTCGCCGCCCGGGCAAGCGGTCGTCTGGCGCTGGTGGCTTGTCTGGTGCTTGCGATGGCGGTCATCGAAGCGGCTCGTGCCCGGGCCGACGAGCTTCCGAAAGTCAACGTCGTCTCCGTGCGGCGGGTCTTCCACAACGGCGAGCACAACGCGTTCACCGACCTCTGCCGTTTCCAGGGGCGGTTCTACCTGACGCTGCGTAGCTGTCCGGATGGCCACCCCGTGCATCCGACGGCCTCGATCATCGTCCTCTCCAGCGCAGACGCCCAGACCTGGGAGCAGGTGCACCGGTTCTGCGTGGCGAAGCGGGACACGCGCGACCCGCACTTCCTCGTCTTCCAGGAGAAGCTGTTCGTCTACACGGGCACGTGGTACTGCGGCGACCAGTCGCCCTCGCGCGAGGAGTACGAGTTGAACCGGCACCTGGGCTACGCCGCGTGGACGGCCGACGGGCAGCAGTGGAACGGCCCGGTGATGCTCGAAGGCACGTACGGGCATTACATCTGGCGGGCGGCGGCGCACGGCGGGAAGGCCTATCTCTGCGGCCGGCGGAAACATGAGTTCGTCGACACGGAGGGCTTCCGCAAGTTCTCGCGCCAGATCGTCGAGTCGGCGATGCTGGAAAGCGACGACGGCCTCGTCTGGAAGAAGGCCGCCTTGTTCCAGGAGGAGAACGGCGACGAGACGGCGTTCCTGTTCGAGGAGGACGGGGGCGTGCTGGCCGTGGGGCGCCGGGGATCGCTTCCGGCCCAGCTCTGCCGGTCGCGGCCCCCTTACGCCGAGTGGGAGCGTAAGGACCTCGACCGCTACATCGGCGGGCCGCTGGTGACGAAGTGGGGATCGCGGTACGTCGTCGGTGGGCGCAAGACGCTCACCGGCTCGGCGAAGACGTCTCTCTGCTGGCTGGCCGGCGACGAGCTCGACGAGTTCGCCGAGCTGCCCAGCGGGGGCGATAACTCGTATCCGGGTTTGGTGGAGCTCAGCCCGGCGCGGGCCCTGGTTTCGTACTACTCGTCGCACGAGAAGGACGCAGACGGGAAGACGATCACGGCGATCTACCTGGCGGAGCTGGAGATCGACGAGTAGAACCTCGTGGGTGGCACGCCCTGAGGAACGAAGGGCGTGTTCTGCGAGTTCACCACGCCCTTCGCTGCGCTTCTTGATGTTGCGCTAGCACGATATCCTTCGGGAAAACGACAGGCTCGTGCACACCAACCCGAAGCGCAAGCGAGGAAGAACTCACGTCACAACTCATTTCCTCGCTTGCGCTTCGGGCTGGTGTGAACAACGTCGCCAGCACTGAAATCGCAACATGAAAAGATGCGCTCGGGGCGTGCCACCCCATTGGCCAATCATTTCTGCGCAGGCACTTTGGCCCCAGCACTGGCGGGACGCCAGTGCCACCCACCAGTGCGGGACGTCCGTGCCGCGGGATGCTACGCGTCCTCGGCGACCACCGGGTTCCGGAGGATGCCGACGCCGTCGATCTCGACTTCGACCGTGTCGCCCGGCTTGAGCAGCACGGGGGGTTTACGGGCCATGCCGACGCCGGGCGGCGTGCCGGTGAAGATCAGGTCGCCCGGCGCCAGCGTCGAGACGCCGGAGACGTACGCGATCAGCTCCTCGACCGAGAAGATGAGCTGATCGGTGTTCGAGTCCTGCATGGTTTGGCCGTTCAGACGCAGTCGGATCCCGAGGTTGCCCGGGTCGTCGATCTCGTCGGCCGTCACCAGGGCGGGGCCGAAGGGGGCGAACGTGTCGAACGTCTTGCCCAACAGCCACTGGCCGGCCGGCTTGTGGAGCTGCCAATCGCGGGCGGAGACGTCGTTGCCGCAGCAGTAGCCGGCAATGTGATCCCGCGCTTGTTCCTTGGGGACGTGCCGGCCGCCGATGCCGATCACCACGACCAGCTCCGCCTCGTAGTCGACCGTGTCGCTCAGCCGGGGCAGCACGATCGGGTCGCCATGGGCGCAAACGGCCGAGGGGAACTTGGAGAAAATGACCGGCTCGGCCGGCGGCTCCATGCCGCTTTCCCGGGCGTGATCGGCGTAGTTGACGCCGACGCAGATCACTTTCTCCGGGCTGGGGATGGGGGGCAAGAGCTTCACGGCGTCGGCCGCCATCAGCTCGCCGGCTTCCAGCGCCGCCTGAGCGTTCCTCAAGCCCTCTTGCCCTTGGGCCAACAGCTCCTTGATGCAGCTCGGCACGTTGGAGCTTGTGCGGTTCAGATCCACGTATCCGCCGTCCCGGACCCCGGCCACGCGAGGTCCGCGGTCGGTCTGATAAGCTACCAGTCTCATCGACGACTCCTGTCGCTGGGTGGTCAATCGCGGCTTGGATGGCCAGGTGGCGTGAATGAACCCCGCAAGCGAGGACCGGGTCCGCGCCGGGACGCGAGGGCACGAGGTTCCCGATGCGCGCCGAAGCGGCACTGCCGTCGGCCGGCCAGCCGCGCTAGCGAAACGGTCACCTTAGCGGATCGGCGGCTTGCCGGCAAGCACCGAGCCCAGGTCCGCTTCTGCGCTTCCTGCCGGAGATAGCGGCCCACCGCGATGCCGAATGTCGACGACGTTCACCGGCGTCATCATCGTTTGGCGGCCAAGCGCCTCGATCCAGCCGGCAAGTGCCTGCGGCCGGGTCGTCGGTTTGACCCAAGTTCCGTCGCGACCTAGGGTTTCAATGACGGGCCGCCCTACCGGCAGCCGTGAGGGAATGAGGGCAGGAAGCCGGGGCGTCGTGGGTTTTGCACGAGCTGCCGGTCCCATCTTGACGTACGCTCTGACGCGAGCAGGCAGCCATGGCTGACAGCATGAGCTCATCGACTCGGCCCGAAGACTCCGTCACGGCCGGCGATCCTCATGCGCAGCCATCCGCACTGATGTCGCAGCTCGGCACGCTCCTGGAGGAGCTGGAGCAGGTCTCGGCGGCCGAGAGCACCTTGCCGCCGGTGATCGGGCCCGAGACCGACAACCAACTGGTCCAGGTCCGGCTGGGAATCGCCAGCAGCCTCTATGCCGCTTTGCGCCTCAAGCACGCCGCCACGGCCGGGCACGGGCTTCGGGTCGCGCTGAGCTGTTCGGCGTGGGCCCTGCAAAAGGGCCTGCCGGATCGCGAACGCGACGTGATCGAGGTGGCTGCGCTGTTGCACGACGTGGGCATGATCGGTGTCCCCGATCATGTCCTGCTCAAGCCCGGCCCCTTGGACGCCCAGGAGGTCCGGCTCGTCGAGCAGTCGCGGACGATGAGTCTGGAAGTGCTTCGCTGCGCCTGCGCGGAGCCCGCCATCCTCCAGATCGTGGAGCACGTGGGGGCATGGTACGACGGCTCCAAACGGGGCTATCGCCTCGCCGGCGGACAACTCCCGTTGGGGTCCCGGATGATCACCATCGTCGAGGCGTTCGACGCGATGACCACCGATCACGTCTACCGCTCCGCGATGAGCCTGGAGCGGGCGACCAGCGAGCTGTTCCGGTTCGCCGGCACGCAGTTCGACAACAGGCTGGTCAAGCAGTTCGTCGAGTTGCACGCCGGCAACCAGTCGCACTTCCGCCGCGAAGTGGCTACGCGTTGGCTCCAATCGCTCGACCCGGAGATGGTCAGCTCCTACTGGGAACTGAGCGTGCTACCGCCGGCGGAACGCCTCGGGGACGGGGAGGGCGCCTTCTCGGCCAGGCTCCTGGACAACATGCACGACGCGGTCGTGTTCGTCGACGCCGGACTCCGCGTGATGCAATGGAACCACGGGGCGGAACGCCTCACCGGAATCGCCGGCAGCAGCGTCTTTCAGCGCCACTGGCTGCCGAGCCTGTTGAACATGCAGAACGAAAAGGGCGACCCGCTGGGCGAGGACGATTGCCCGGTGATTTGTGCGATCCGCTCGGGCGTCCAATCGCTCCGCCGGCTGACGATCTTCGGGCGGACCGGGCGCACGGTGTCGGTCGACACCCACGCCTTTCCGGTGGCCGACGAAGAAGGCACCGTCGTCGGTGCAATCCTGCTCCTCCACGATGCCTCGCCCGAAACCTCCCTGGAAGAGCGCTGCCAGAGTCTTCGCGAGAAGGCCATCACGGACCCGCTCACCCAGGTGGCGAACCGGGCGGAGCTCGATCGTGTCCACGAGGCATTCGTCAAGGCCCACAGGCAGCAGCACGTCCCGTGCAGCCTGATCGTCTGCGATCTGGACCTCTTCAAGCAGGTCAACGACAAGTACGGACATCAGGCGGGCGACGAGGCGATCAAGGCCCTGGCCAGGTTGCTCAAGGGCTTCTGCCGCTCCGGCGACCTGGTGGCGCGCTATGGGGGCGAGGAGTTCGTCGTCCTCTGTGCTGGCTGCGACAACGCCTCCGCGGCTCGACGCGCCGAACAGATCCGAAAGGCCCTCAGTCAGACTCCCCTGCCGGGCCTGGACGGCCGCTCCGTGACCGCCAGCTTCGGAGTCACCGAAATCCAGCCCGGCGACACTGCCGAAACCATGTTCCGCCGTGCCGACCGGGCCTTGTTGAAGGCGAAGGGAGATGGTCGCAACCGGGTGGTCCAGTTGGGCGTGGGGGCCGACGCGGACGCCCCCGCCCCGCGAAGGGGATTCTTCTCGTCTGCGCGCTCCTGTCCGGCAGTCGTCCTGGAGCAGGATCTGGTGACCCCGGTCCCTATCGCCATGGCCGTGGAAAAGCTGCGTGGGTTCGTCGCCGACCACCTCGCCAAGATCGTCTCCCTCCACGGCAACCGCGTCCGGCTCCAGATCGACGACCGCGCCGGCCCCTTGCGGCGGCGCGGCGACCGCTCGGTGAGCTTCTCCGTCGAGCTCGAGTTCCGCGAAGAAACGCTCGCAAACCCCAAGTCCCCAGACTCCCACGCAATCGCCGGATCGCGGACCAGGATCCACGTCACCGTCAGTCCGCGAAAGAATCGCGACCGCCGCCGCGCCGACGTGGGCGACCGCGCACGCGAGGTCCTCACCAGCCTACGCTCCTACCTGATGGCCGCCCCCGCAGATACCGCTCCGAGCAAAGGCGTTCTCTACAAGGCCGGCCGAATGCTGGCCCCGTGGTTCACGAAACGCTGACTTCACCGAGTCCCTTGCTCGCCGTCAAACGGGAACCGAATCGCCATGGGTCGCATCGGAGCGCATCTGTCCGGAATCGAGCGGACCTTGCTGAACCGCCTCGCCGAGGCCAACGCCGCGGTGACCATCAACAGCCTGCGCATCGCCACCGGGCAGAAAGTCAACGCCCCGAGCGACGACCCCTCGGCGTTCCTGGCGCTGAGCCGGCTCCAGACCCGCCTCGGCACCGTGACCACCACGATGTCCAACGTCACGGCCGCCGGTAGCATGATCACACAGGTGCAGACAACCCTGGACCAGATCCGCACCCAGCTCGACACGATCCGCACCGAGCTCGTGAAGGACGAAGACCGCGACCTGAACTCCGAAGAGCGCGCCGAAGCCCAGGCCAACATCGACGCGGCGATCAGCCAAATCAACGATCTGGCCGGAACCGATATCGACGGCCGCCGACTCCTGGACGGATCGGCCGACTTCGTCGTCTCCGGCGCCAGCAGCACCCAGGTGGCCGATCTCAGGGTCCACCGTATCCCCTACGGTTCCTCGCCTACCCTCTCTGGCACCGTGCACACCACCGCGACCCGGGCGGAGCTCGTCTACACGGGGAGCGGCGGGAACGTGACCGACAACGCCACCTTCACGCTCACCGGCGAGCGGGGAAGCGCAAGCATCACCGTCACCAGCGGCGAAGACCTGCAAGACGACGTCGCCCAGCGGATCAACGACCAAAGCCATCTGACCGGGGTGACGGCTTTCGCCGTCGACAATGAGCTGACCCTGACGAGCGTCGAGTACGGCTCCGGCGTCGAGATCTCCGTCGTCGTCTCCTCGGGCACGTTCAGCGTCACCGGCGGCAACGGGGATGGAACGGCCAACGGCACCGACGCCACGGCCACGATCAATGGGACCCACACCGACTACGGCTCCGCCACCGTCGACGGGAACCGCGTCACGTTCAACGAGAACGGTCTCCACTTCGACGTTGAGTTTCTCCCCGGCTTCACCGGCGACTTCAACACCATCACGGTCTCCGGCGACGCCTTGACCTTCGCCCTCTCCTCAAGTCTCGATCACCGTTCGACCCTGTCGATCCCCGGGCTCCACGCCGCCCGGCTCGGGGGAGCCAGCGGCACGCTCGACCAAGTCGCATCCGGCGGCGACGTGTCCGGACTGGACGGCAACACGTCGCGGGCGATCCGGATCGTCGACGAGGCCCTGGCCGACCTCACGCGCGTCGAAGGCTCCGTCGACGGCTTCCAAACCGCCGCGGTCACCACCGCCTCCAATCTCCTGGCCGACCTCGAAGACGATCTGGAAAACGCGATCACCCAGACCGACGGATACGACGAGACCGAGGAAGCCCTCCTCCTGGCCAAGAACCAACAGTTGGCCACGAACGCCGTGACGGGCCTCTCCATCCTCAATCAGCAGCGGGCCAATATCGTTCTCTTGATCCGACAGATCGCCGGGCTGACGTGACGCCGGGGGCCCTGCACACACGGCGACACGACCACGGGGCCAGCTCCGCGCGGCATGCGAGAACCTCGCGTCTCGATGCGGGTCGGCGAAGCAACCGTCTGCCCAAGCTCGTTTTGCCGGGCGACGATAGCGAGAAGAAGAGAAGAATGCAGCAAATAGCCAGCCTGGAGCCACTGCGCAATCTGCGAGTCTGATCCTCAAGGGCAATCTGGGTCAGTTCGTCACCCGGCTTCGGCACGGCATCCCGCGGACCCCGCCGCATACCCCGCTAGCCTCCCATCCCTCCTATCTGCCCCGTTCCCCTGTGCCACACGGCAACTGACATTGACCCACTAGCTAGGGCGTCTATAATCCGCCCCCGCTGCGGTGGCCAGCGACTTCTGGAAGGGGGTCTGTCTGGCCCTCTGGTGCGGGCCGGAAAGATCACCCCAACCGGGCGACCCGGCAAATTCGGAAAAACCGGCGCTTTCGCTTCGGTCCGGTCGCCGCAACATCCGACAAATCTTCAATAAAGCGCCTTCCTCAGGGAAGAGGAAGCCCGGACTCCAACGCGACACGGAGGTCGTTTGTCTCCCGCGCCCTGTCCCTTTCCAAAGGACACCGTAGCCATGCGTAGCTCTATCACACGATGCGCGCTCGTCGTGCTGACCTTCTTCTTCTTGGCCGGCTGTAGGACCACCGAGAGCGGTTGGCACGTTCCGTCGTGGTCCCTCTCCAGCCTGAATCCGTTCTCATCCTCCGACGAGATGTCAGAACCTCTAAGGCCGTCGGAGCTTGCCACGCCGGCCGGCACGGCCTCCCCGGGAGCCGGCTACGCCGCCGCCAGTTCGAGCACGACGGAAACGAACGGATACCCCAACGCCGGCACCGGCTACGACACGTCCGCCGGCACCTATCCCAGCACACAACGCGCATACCCCGCCGGTTCGGCGGGCGCTATGCGCTCCGCGGTCTCCGCCAACCCCGCAACTACCCCACAGAGCGGCTCCTACGCTCCGCCGCCCGGATCGAGCTATTCCCGGAGCCTGGGCTCGAACCCCTACGGGTCGCCGGGTGCTCCAACCACCTCGGCCGCCAACAGCGGTTATCAGGCGGCCGCTGCGACCGGGCCCTACGGAAACAACGCCGGGACCGCTCCGCGTTACGACACCGCCTCAGACCGGTACGGACTCGGTGGGTCCGGATCGGGCCAGCCCGACGCTTCCCGCACGGCCCCAGGTGCGGCAACCGATCCCTACACGAGTGTTCCCGACTACGCCGCGTCACAGAACACCGACTCCCAAGGGATCGATTCTCGTTATGGGAGCGACGCCGGTTCCGTCTACGGCGCGACGGGGGATTCCCGATATCAGAGCACCCCCAACTCGGCGAGCTATTCCGCTGCTGACTCTCGCTACTCGGCCACACCCGGCACGAGCAGCCCCGACTCGCGCTACGGCACCGGGTCGCAATACGGCAACAACGCGAGCGCTTCGGTTAGCGATCCTTACACCGCGGTGAGGTCCGACTCGACAAGCGCCGCCCGCCCCGGCGCAAACAGCTATCGAAACGGGGAGTACCAGAGCACGTCGGGCACCGCCGACTGGAATCCGGGCGACACGGGCTACCAACCGGGCAACACCGGGTATGAGCCGGGCAACACCGGGTATGAGCCGGGCAACACGGGCTACACGCCGCCGGGAACCAGCCCCTACCGCTCGTCCGTAGGCGCTTCAGCCGGGTCCTCTTATCTTCCGGGGAGCACCAAGTTCTACGGATCGCCGAAGGGGAACGAGTCGGCCCCGGAGCAGTCGGAATCGAGCACTTCGCCCAGGCCCGACTCGTATGTGATTCCCGCCGCTCACACGCGTCTGTAGCTCGACGCGGTAGAACAGTCTTTCCAGCGGCCTTTCCAGCGGCCGAACGCTTCGAGCGCGGCTTCAATTTAGCCCGAATCGGCGGCGGAATCGAGCGGCTCGGTGTACGGCGTACCAGCGGCGTTTGGCAAGCGGCCCGGTATGTCGGCGGCGGCGGGTTCCATCAGGCATCCTTCCATCCTCCCGGTTCAAGGTCTCTCTACAGGGTGGATGGCGTTCTCCCGGACAGGTCCGACACGGTTCGCCAGGAAAACTCTTACCGTGCTTGAGAACTGCTCGTAGCAACCCGGCTCATCGGGCTCCGTCGGGGGGGATGCGGTCACCACTTGGGGCACACGGCCGCATGAATGGGGGCACTACGAACTTCTTATTGACCCTTGCATAGCCAATCAACGGAGGGCTTCCACCGGAAGCCCGGGACCGAAGGGTCCGGTCCACGTCGGGTGATCAGTGGCAATGCAAACATCAATAGGACCAACCGGAAAACAACTTCCGGATTTCTCGGTAGTGTCGCAGGACTGTGTTGCTGCCACAGCCTCCAGAAGCTCGTTCGCACCTCACACGTGGGTGGTCCCCCCTGCATCTAGAGAGGGGGCTGCTTTGATCGTCGAGTGAACGCCGCAGAAGTTGTAGTAGGCGAAGAACAGGGCCAGGGCCGCTTCGTGGTTCTCCCACTTCTTGCTGAGGGCGTTGGGTTAGCCGTGTCATCCGGCGGACTTGGGTCCGAATCGTGAGATTATGGCGATCAGCGTGCGAGGTGCAGATTCGGTCGTCATCGGGGTTGCCGCAAATGACCCGCAGGTCTATGTCTAGAGCCTACGCATGAATCACGCGCGCAACTGCGGAGCCTCTGAAATCCTTGCGTTTGGTGTTTGTTGTGGGGCGAATCTGAAGTGCAAAAACATGCAAACCTTGACGGCTTGACGTACTTCGCCGCCGGCAGGACTGCGGAAGTTTGCGGCTTTTCATCTTGGGATGTGCCCGTTGTGGATGGGATTTTGCACAATTGCCGTTTCACGTAGCCAGCGGGCGTGACGAAAAATGGTCCTCCGCGTGTTCGCTCGTCTTCACCACGCAACGCGTTTGTGGTAAACGAAAGGTATTCACAAAAACCACACACAGGACCAACGGTATGATACTTCCCCGCGACATGGAGGTCCAGATCCCCGTGCCGGCACGGTCGTCAAGTCGACGGGCAAGATGTATTGGGGGCACAAGGCATCGACGATCAGCTTCGCGAATCAGGAAATTCTTCTGGACGCGGTGGCGATGACCGACGCCGCCAGTCATGACTAGCAAAGCCTCCCGGAGCATATCGCCCGGGTTGTCAAGCTTCAGAGCCGACTTGAAGCCGGTGATCGAGCGAGTCTTGGACGATGGCGCGGCCGATGACCAAACCTTGAAGGACTTCTTCCAGAGGGAGTGGGAGATCGAGTTGTTGGCGCCGATCAATCCGCGTCGGCGCGGGCCGATCACCGAGGATCTTCCTCGCGGGATCGACCACCTCAAGCCGATCGGGATCCCGATTGGTCGTCATCGCTATCCGCTAGAGTGTCTCACCTGCCGCCATGACACCGGAGGTTTGTCTTCCAGGCGCCTTCGGGCGAAGACGGGATTCCTGTTTGTTGGCTGTGCCCGGCACGCTCGCAATGTTACCGCGGAAACGCGGGAGCGCGTCGCGTGACGATCGGCTTCGACCGGCTGCCGTGGCTGGATCGGGAGTTTCCTCAGGTCCCCAAGCGGTTCGCCAAGGTCATGGCTCGACGAACGGTGATTGAACGGCTTCATAAGTTGACGAAGTACGAT